>JAGXIO010000228.1 GCA_024635555.1 Saccharicrinis sp. | reverse complement strand
TGCAACGCCTGCTGCAATTGCTTACCAAAATCTGATTTATCATGAATGGTGGACCAGGGAGAAAGGAAAAACAAATCGGGAAGGTGAATTCTCTGTTCCAGCGTTTTACGGTAAATATAAAGTTACGATTGATGGAAATGCCAAAGAAATAAATTTATCGAAAACAGCTGGTAAGGTGGTAGTCGAATTTTAAACTAAATCTCAATAAGATGAAAAACATAAAGAGACAATTATCCATTCTTGCTATTGGTATTATTATTTCAATTTTAACCTTTGGTTGTGATAGTAAAAAAGAAGAAGTATTGATTGCACCAACTATCTCAGGATTTTCAGTTCCGGCCAAAGTGGTTGGTGATAGTTCTTTTGCATTAACTTCTCCAACAAGTAACAGTGCAGGTGCATTTACATATACAAGTAGCAATACTGCCGTTGCCACCATTGCCGGAAACATGGTTACCATAGTGGGTGCAGGAACCACAATTATCAAGGCTACTCAAGCCGCAAACGGAAGTTATACTTCAGGAGAAACTACCGCTAATTTTGTTGTTTCAATTGCTATTGTCGGGTTGCCGGCAGGACTTCGTTATCTTTATGTTTCGCCAACTGGGAAAGATGTAAATAGTGGAGCAATCGACAAACCATTTTTAACAGTAAATAAAGCGGCTGAAGTAGCAATTGCAGGCGATGTAGTTATCATTAAATCAGGTACCTATTTGCCAACTTCTAAAATTACTCCTGTAAATTCCGGGACAGCAAACAATCCTATTATATATTTTTCAGAAGTAAAAAATGAAGCTATTATTGATGGTTCAAATTCAACCAATGGAACATCAGCTGATCGTCGTGGTCTTTTTGATATTAATGGCAAAAGCTGGATTGTAGTAGATGGTTTGAAAGTTATCAATGCAAAATTCTGGGGTATTTTTGCTTCAGGATCCAGTAATATAACTGCAAAAAATTGCAAGACATATAATACAGGAGCATCGGGTATTGTAATGGCTAATTCATCCAACATTTCTGTTTTGTATAATAATGTTGAAATGGCCTGTATGTTAAATGATAAATCTATTAGTACTGGTGAATGTATTAGTTTAGCTTCTGTCACCGGATTTGAAGTTGCCTACAATACTGTATCAAATCGAATGACAGATCCAAATAATGGAGGGGAAGGTATTGATGCAAAAAATGCTTGTTCAAATGGTACAATTCATCATAATACCGTTTATGATTTAAAGCGTGTTGGTATTTATGTGGATGCTTACCAAAAAGACATCAGTAACATAGATGTTTATGCGAATAAAGTTTATAATACGGGCGGCGGAATTACCATTGCAAGTGAAGAAGGTGGTATTGTTAGTAGTATAAAAGTTCACGACAATCTTGTTTATGATATTGGTACCATAGGAATTCGTTTGGCAGGTTACTTAAATAATGGACCTGTTCAAAACGTGGATATTTATCAAAATACGATTTATCATTGTGGTTTTGCTGGAAATTGGGAAAATTGTGGTTTGCTAATTGAAGCTTCAAATGCTGCTAATTTGGGCTTTAATATTAGGAATAATGTCATTAGCGGGTGTCCTATACAGATAAAAAGTAATTCTTCCCAAAATTTTCCGGTTACCATCGATAACAACTTGTTTTTTGGTGCAATAGGTAGTTTCTCTGCACAAACCACAATAACCAATACTATTAATTTAGATCCACTTTTTGAAAATGTTGCAACGTTGGATTTTAGGTTAAAAGCAGGTTCTCCTGCTATTGATGAAGCTGCAGGTACTCCATTAGCTGTTAAAGATTTTAATGATTATACCCGAGATTCTAAACCTGATTTAGGCGCATTTGAATACCATTAATTTTTTTTTAAAAATATCGAGCAATGTTTAAAATATCAGTTAAAATATAAAGAAAATAGATATGAAAAAAGTAATGATTATATTATTGGGATTTGTTTTTTCAATGAATGCATTTGCCCAAAAAATTATATCAGAAATTGAACCCTTGACTAATGAAAAATGGTATGGTGCATATACGGCTAAAGCTTTTTGCAACACCCCTTTCGATCAGATTCACTTTCAGCCGTTTGAAGCAAATACAGAAATAAATGACCTTCGGGTAGATAATAAAGGAAATCAAGCTGCTCCGGTTTTGATGTCAAACATGGGGAGATATGTATGGAGTGATGAGCCCTTTGCTTTTGAATTTGAAAATGGAAACTTGAAACTGTATTCTGATGTTGAAAAAATAGCAGTGGTTCATGCTGGTGAAAACCTGAGGGATGCGTATGTTGGAGCTATGAAGTTGCATTTCCCGCCTTCAGGTAGAACACCCAATGAGTTGATGTTTAGAATGCCACAGTACAACACATGGATTGAGCTGGGTAGTAATCAAAACCAGCAGGATATTATAAAATATGCCGATGATGTTATTAAAAATGGTTTTCCAACTGGCGTTTTTATGATAGATGATATTTGGTCGAATTATTACGGAAATTTTGAATTTGAGGCGAGCAAATTTCCAAATCCCAAAGGAATGATGGACTATTTACATGAAAAAGGTTTTAAAGTAATGTTGTGGATAACCCCTTTTGTTAGTCCTGATAGTCCTGAATTTAGAACACTTGCCCAGAAAAAATACCTGGTTTTGAAAAAGGACAGCAAGCGTCCGGCATTAATAAAATGGTGGAACGGTTACAGTGCGTGTCTTGATCTGAGCAACCCCGAAGCGATGGATTGGTTAAAAGATCAATTGAAAAATTTGCAAGAAAAATATGGAATTGATGGTTTCAAATTCGATGCTGCTGATAGCGATTTCTATACCAAAGGTTCACAAGTTTTTCCCAATGAGGAAACCAATACAAGTGGTACTATTCAGGCAGAAATGTACGGAAAATTGGGCGCTAATTTTGATTTTAACGAATTTAGGGCATGCTGGAAAAATGGGAATCAACCTCTTGCACAACGCTTGCAGGATAAAGGTTATTCATGGGATGAAATGAAATTGCTGATACCCGATATGATTTCAGCCGGTTTAATTGGTCATCCTTTCACTTGCCCCGATATGATTGGCGGTGGCTTGCGTTCAAATTTTGAAAACATCGATTACAGTAAATTCGATCAAGAATTGATGATACGGTCGGCACAGGTACAGGCTCTTATGCCAATGATGCAATTTTCGGTTGCCCCTTGGAGGGTTCTCGATGAAAAGCATTTAAGCATTTGTAGAGAGACTGCCTTGCTTCATGCCAAAATGGGGGATTACATTGTTGAGTTAGCCAAGAAAGCTGCAACCGATGGCGAGCCTATCGTTCGTCATATGGAATATGTTTTTCCAAATCAAGGGTTTGAGAGTTGTAATAACCAGTATATGTTGGGTGAATACCTGGTGGCACCAATGGTTGAAAAGGGAACAAGCAGAACAGTGAAACTACCAAATGGAAAATGGATTGACGATCAGGGTAAAAAATACAAAGGTGGCAAAACAGTGAGCATAGAAGTTCCTTTAAACAGGTTGGTGTACTTTATTAAGCAATAATACAGAAAGAATTCTGAACATAAACAAAACTTAATAAATTATGAAATTGATTTTATTAATATTCATATGTTGCTCATTTATGATAACTTCTTGTAAGCAGGAAGACAATCTCAAATATAAAGACAAAACCGTCACCATTGAAGACCGGATTAATGATCTTGTTGGCAGAATGACACTTAAAGAAAAAATCTTCCAATTAAACCAATATATCTTTGGTGTAAATACAAATGCAAACAATATTGGTGAAACCATAAATGAGATTCCTCCTGAAATTGGATCGTTGATTTATTTTAGTTCCGATCCTGAAACAAGGAATCAGTTACAAAAAAAAGCAATGGAAGAAACTCGTTTAGGTATTCCAATTCTTTTTGGCTTTGATGTAATTCATGGCTTTCGTACAATTTATCCAATTTCATTAGCTCAGGCATGTAGTTGGAATCCTGAGTTGGTTAAAAATGCCTGTGCAGTTGCCGCAAAAGAATCAAAATTATCAGGTGTCGATTGGACATTTTCGCCAATGATTGATGTCGCTCGCGATGCCCGTTGGGGACGCGTTGCTGAAGGATATGGAGAAGATCAATACACCAATGCAGTATTTGGGGTTGCATCGGTAATGGGGTATCAGGGAGAAAGCCTTTCGGATACCTTTTCCATAGCTGCTTGTCTTAAACATTATGTGGGATATGGCCAATCTGAGGGTGGTCGTGATTATCGATATACAGAGGTTTCACCTCAATCACTTTGGGAGACATTCTTACCTCCTTACGAGGCATGTGTAAAAGCAGGTGCAGCAACTTTAATGAGTGCGTTTAATGATATTAGTGGAGTTCCTGCTACTGCCAATCATTATACGTTAACAGAAATTCTTAAAGAACGATGGAAACACGATGGTTTTGTGGTATCGGATTGGGATGCGGTTGATCAATTAATTAACCAAGGCGTTGCTGGGGATAGAAAAGAAGCAGGATACAAGGCTTTTATGGCTGGTGTGGAAATGGACATGAAAGATAATATATATATGGAAAATATTCCACAATTAGTCAATGAAAAGAAGATTCCCATAGAAAAGATTGATGATGCAGTAGCTCGTATACTTCGGATAAAATTTCGCTTAGGTTTGTTTGATAAACCTTACACCACCATTGTTGAAGAAACAAACCGTTATCTACAACCAGCAAGTAGAGCAATTGCCAAACAACTTGCAGTTGAATCGATAGTGCTTTTAAAGAATGAAAAACAAATACTTCCGCTGGAAACAGCTTTGAAAAGTATTGCATTGATCGGTCCTATGGCCAACGATAAGTCTAATTTAATGGGAGCCTGGTCTTACAACGGAAAGGAGCAGGATGTTGAATCAATTTTAGAAGGCTTGATAAAGGAATACAAAAATGAAGTTTCAATTAATTTTTCTAAAGGATGTGATTTTGACGGTATCGACGAAGCTGGATTTCAGGAAGCAATTAAAGCTGCTCAAAAGTCGGAAATCATTATTGTTTGTTTAGGCGAAAAAAAGAATTGGAGCGGTGAAAATGCCTCTCGTTCTTCCATTGCACTACCCCCCATCCAAGAAAAATTAGTTACTGAATTGCATAAAACAGGTAAACCTTTAATTTTAGTGTTATCAAATGGAAGACCTCTGGAATTAGTTCGACTCGAACCCTTGGCTGACGCAATAGTAGAAATATGGCAACCCGGCACAGAAGGAGGTTCTGCAGTGGCTGGAATCCTATCAGGGAAATTCAACCCATCAGGGAAACTGGCTATAACTTTCCCTTTAACAACTGGTCAGATACCCATATATTATAATATGCGTCCAAGTGCCAGAACCGGCACTCAGGGAAATTATCAAGACATCTCCACTGAACCATTATATTGGTTCGGACATGGAATGAGTTATTCAGATTTCGAATATGACTCGGTTAGGATTTCATCAGAAAAAATTACTAGAGAACAGAAATTAATTGCAGAAGTTACTGTGTCCAACAGCGGGAAAATGACAGGAAAGGAGACTGTCTTATGGTTCATCTCGGATCCTGTCTGTTCGATTTCCAGACCAGTAAAAGAATTAAAATACTTTGATAAAAAGGAAATTCAGGCTGGGTCGAAAACAACATTCAGATTTGAGATTGATCCGATGCGGGATTTAAGTTATGTTGATGCTACCGGAAATCGGATTCTGGAATCAGGTGGTTTTTACATTCATGTAAATGGACAAAAATTAAAATTCGAATTGGTGGATTAGTCCCAATGTAAAATTTAGAATTAGTATAAAAATGTTTAGTTATTATGGTAAATACAAAATTTAGTTTTATAGGATTTATTATCCTCTTCACCATCTTTGCTGTCTCATGCACCAACCGGGTTAAAACCTCAGATAAGGAAGAGTTTGTCGAAAAATTACTTTCTGAAATGACTCTTGAAGAGAAGGTTGGTCAGATGAATTTAATCCCTTATGAAGGAAGTAATCCTGAAGAATTACGTGAAAGAATTGAAAAAGGTGAAGTGGGAGCAATTCTTAAATCAAATGGTGTTGCTCAAAATAATGCAATTCAGAAAATTGCTGTAGAAAGCAGTCGGCTAAAGATTCCCATCATGTTTCAGGAAGATGTGATACATGGATACAAAACTATTTCACCAACGCCTTTGGCTGAGTCTTGTAGTTGGGATCTTGATTTGATCCGGCAATCTGCTTCTATTGCTGCAAAAGAGGCTGCTGCAAGTGGCATCCATTTAACCTATGCTCCTATGGTGGACATCTCCATTGATCCAAGATGGGGGCGAATTCTGGAAGCTGGAGGTGAAGATCCTTACCTGGGAAGCCTTATAGCTGCTGCCAGGGTTAATGGGTTTCAGGGCACTAATTTGGCTGATACCAATACAGTAATGGCATGTGTTAAGCACTTTGCCGGTTATGGAGCATCACTAGCAGGTCGAGATTATAATATTATCAACTTTAGCGAACGAGAGTTGGTAGAAACCTACCTTCCACCATTTAAGGCAGCAATTGATGCCGGTGTGGGGAGTGTTATGTGTGCATATACAGCTGTAAATTGTATTCCTGCTACTGCTAATAAACATCTGTTAACCGATGTATTAAAGAATCAACTTGGCTTTAAAGGACTTTTAATGACTGACTGGAACACAATTCCTAATTTGGTTAAGATTGGGGTAGCCCCTAATGATACCGTTGCTGCAAAAATGGCCCTCGATGCTGGGGTTGAAATGGATATGACTTCGGAAGTCTTTATTAAGCTACTTCCAGAAATGGTCAGAAAAGGATTGGTAGAGGAAAAAGTGGTCGATAAGGCAGTTCGAAAGGTTTTAAATGCAAAATATGACTTAGGGCTTTTTCAGGATCCCTTTGCTTATTTTAGTTTGGAAAGGGAGAAAAACACGCTATTGTGCAAACAAAATCTTGCCGAAACAAAACAGATCGCATTGGAAAGCATGGTATTGCTAAAGAACATTCAAAACACACTTCCATTAAATTCTAATATCCGAAAATTGGCAGTTATTGGACCATTCGCCAAAGCAAAAAAAGATTTAATGGGCTGGTGGTGGTGCAAAGGAATGCCCGAAGATGTTACTTCTGTTTACGATGGGATATCACAAACCATCTCGCCAAAGACCGAACTTTTATATGCCAAAGGTTGCGATATTGATAGCTTCCGGATTGCAGGAAGAGAAAAAATAAGTGAAGCTGTAAGTATTGCCCAAAATGCTGATGCTGTGGTTGTTGTTCTTGGCGAAGAATATTGGATGAGTGGTGAAGGCGGTGGTAAAGCAAGTCTTCACTTGCCAAGTGCGCAGGAAGAATTGCTTGCCGAATTAAAGAAAACAGGAAAACCTATAATAACTGTACTTATTACGGGCAGACCGTATGTATTGACTGATGTCGTGAAAAATTCAGATGCTGTTTTACAGGCATGGATGCCGGGGACTACCGGTGGAGAAGCGGTTGCTGATATTTTGTTTGGCAAGTTCAATCCCTGTGGTAAACTTACAGTGACCTTCCCTTATCACGAAGGACAGGTGCCAATTTATTACAACTATAGGCTTACCAGTCACGATTTTAATGGGAAAGACCGTTACATAACCAAGCATCTTGATATTCCAAACGAACCTTTGTTCCCATTTGGTTTTGGGTTAAGTTATAATCATTATGAGTACGGTGATATTATATTAAGTAAAACAACTATGAGTAGCCAAGACTCTATTATCGCTTCAATTAAAATTACAAATTCAGGATATTTCGAAGGGACAGAAGTTGTTCAGCTTTACCTAAGGGACAATGTTTGCTCAATTACCCGACCCGTAAAAGAATTAAAAGCTTTTAATCGGGTAAGTCTTACCCCGGGTGAAAGTAAAACAGTAGATTTTAAGATAAGTCCGGATATGCTTTCGTTTATTGGCGGAGATTTAAAACCAACTATTGAACCAGGCGATTTCACCTTGTTCATTGGTGAAAGCTCTTCAAGTAATGAACAAATAGAATTTACTTTTTTGAACCAGTAATAAGGGGGACTAATATAAAAGTAAATTGGGATGAGGAAAAACGAATTGGTATAGCTATCTCGTCATTGGGTGCAAGTAAAGCCATTGCTTTAACTAAATTCACTGGTTGGAGCACTTATGGTGATAGGCGTATGTATGTCATATTTGCTAGTATTGGCTTTCAAAAAACAAGAGCCTTACATCAGATAATCGTTAATTAATACAAATTGAAAATAAATTTTCCGCAAAATTATATACAGATGAAGAATACACTGCTTACAATAAGCTTGATTTTAGGTATAAACCTATTTCTTTCGGCTCAACAAATTAAACCGATAAGTGCAACTCTTAATTCACTTCAACCTATAAATGTTTTTCCGTCTGACGCTGATAAAAGCTTTGATTTTACCGACAATAGTAATGGGATAAAACCTGCTACATTTGATTTTAATGCCTCTGGAATTACACCTTTATTTGTAGCCGAAGTTTTTTCTTCAGCTCCTTCGCATTACAATGTTAGTGTTACTTGGAAAAATTCACGCACCATTAATAAGGGCGATGCGCTTTTAGCACGTTTTACTATGCGAACCATTTATGCTAAGCAAGAATCTGGCGAAGGTAACGTTAGTTTTTTTCTTCAGACACCAAAGCCTGCATACATCAAAAGTGTAATCCTTCCCCTAGCAACAGGACCTGAATGGAAAATATTTGATATCCCGTTTGAAGCCAAAGAGAATATGGCGGCCGGTGAAGCCGAAATATGTTTCTCTTTTGGAGCGCTACCTCAAAAAGTTGAAATAACAGGTCTTCAAGTTTTGAATTTCCAGAAAAAAATCACTGTTGATAAACTACCCACCACTCGTTTTTCATATGGTGGACGTGAAGCCGATGCACCATGGAGGGTTGCTGCTCTCAAGAATATTGAAGAGATTCGTACCGCTCCGCTTGTAATAAAAGTGGTTGATTCATTGGGTCAGCCGGTTAGCGGTGCTGCAGTTATGGCAAATCTTGTTTTGTCTGATTTTATATGGGGTACAGCAGTTAATGAGTCAATGCTTGCCTATGATTCTCCAGATTCTGAAAAATATAAAGCAAGGTTAAAAGAGCTTTTTAATACAGGTGTTATCGAGAATGGATTAAAAAGTCCCAGATGGACAAATAATCCTAAGCGTAAGGCAGAAACAATACGTGCTTTCGAGTGGCTGGAGCAGAATGATTTCCGTCAGAGGGGACATAATTTAGTATGGCCAGGCTGGAAGTTTAATTCCAAGGAGATGAAGGCGTTGGCCGAAACCGATTCGGTTACTTTTAAAAACTTTATAGATGATGAATTTCGCGATAAAATAGCCTATACCAAAGGGCGTGTAATTGCATGGGATGTTATTAACGAGATTATGCACGAACGCGATTTCTTAAAATATCTTCCCGGAGATATTGTTGTACAATGGTTTCGTTTAGCAAAAGAGTTGGAGCCCGATGCTCAACTGTTTATTAACGATTATGGAGTGCTGAACAGTATTGCCAGTCCGCAAAATATTCGCGATTATATCGACTCGGTTGCTTATTATCGTTCAATGGGAGCACCAATTGAAGCCATTGGGGCGCAAGGTCATGTAGGACGCCAACCTCGCGATCCTGCCCTAGTTATTAGCGATCTCGATATTTTTGCAACTTCCGGACTGCCTGTTCAAATTACTGAGTTTGATATTAATTCACCCGACGAAGAGTTACAAGCCGATTATACACGCGATTTTTTAATTGCCTGTTATAGTCATCCTGTTGTTACCGGATTTACTGTTTGGGGTTTTTGGCAGGGTGCACATTGGAAAAAGGACGCAGCCATGTTTCGTACTGACTGGACACCTAAGCCTAATGCAGCCGTATGGCGCGAATATGTAACTGGTAAATGGAAAACAAAAGTTGCCGATGTTACAGATAAAGATGGAAATGTAAATATGCATGGACATTTGGGCAAGTATGAAATAATTGTAAAAAAAGATGGAAAAGAAATGAAAGTATTCTATCAGCTATCTAAAAATTCAACCACATTAAAAATTTCACTATGATACAGTTTTTTGTACAAAGCATTTTTCCCTTAAAATTATCTGCAACAAATAGGTTTGCAAAAATGCTAATGATGGGTTTGGTGTTTCCATTTTATGTTGCTTGTACACAGCAATCAAAAAAACAACCTGTTGATTACGTAGATAATTTTATTGGTGTTAGAGACAAAAACAGCAGTTGTGTTCTTGGCCCTCAATTACCCAACGCATGCATGAATCCAAGTCCGCACACAGCACCTGGTGGTATTAATTGGGATATGGATGGCTACGTGATGGGACAACCAATTCGTGGTTTTGGACAGATGCACGTAAGTGGAACAGGCTGGGGTAAATACGGGCAGGTTTTTATTTCACCACAGCTTGGTTTGGCCACGGCAGAAGCAGCTCATGATTCTCCAAAAGAAAATGAAACAGCGCATCCTTATGAGTATGCAGTTACTTTAAGCCGGTATGGTATTAAAACAGCAGTAAGCCCATCCGTGCATTCTGCCATTTACAGTTTTACATTTCCAAAATCTGACAGTGCTGTTATTATGCTTGATGTAGCACACAATATTACAGATATTGCTACTACAATGCGTGGACCAAACAGCAGATTTATGGAAGGTAGTGTAAGCTTTTCCGAAAACGACGGAAGTGAAATAAAAGGTTTTGGAACCTATACCGGCGGATTTTCCGATGGACCATACAATGTTTATTTTTGTATAAGATTAAGTAAAGAGCCAGATTCAAAGGGAACCTGGATTAATGAGAAAATAAATGCAGGACAACTTACCGAAAAACTACTGACTAAGAATGATCGAATTGGTGCTTATGTACAGTACAATTCGAATAATCAGGAAGAAGTTTACCTGAAGGTTGCTGTTTCATTGAAAAGTATTGAACAGGCTGTAGCTTGGCTCGATGCCGAAATACCTGCCTGGGATTACGCCAAAGTAAAAGAAGACGCAAAAAATATATGGAATACGGAACTGGGAAAGATTAAAGTAGAGGGTGATACTGAACAAGATAAAAATATATTTTATACAGCTTTGTATCATGCTTCTATAATGCCTCGTAACAAAACCAATGATATGCCTGGATTTGATAAATCAGTACCTGTTTGGGACGACCATTTGGCGGTATGGGATACATGGCGCACTTTGTATCCGCTCAAAGTATTAACCAATCCAGCAATGGTAGCAGGTACAATACAATCGTTTATTGAACGGCATAAAAATGGCGGACATGTAAAAGATGCTTATGTGGCTGGTAGAGAGATGGGTGTAGAACAAGGGGGAAACAATATTGATAATATTATAGCTGATGCCTATGTAAAGAATGTTCAGGGAGTGAATTGGAATGAAGCTTTCCAGGTGATAAAATTCCATGCCGACAGTGCTCGAAATGGAATTAGTTATGGAAAGCCCGACAGTAGTAAAATGTATAAGCAATTAGGATGGATACCCGCTGGTAAAATGAGTTGTTCTGTTTCGCTTGAATATGCTTACAATGATTTTTGTGCAGCGCAAATGGCGAAGACATTAGGATCAAATGAAGAATATAACAGGTATTTAAACCGAAGTAAACAATGGATTAATTTATGGAATCCCGAAGCTGAAAGCGATGGTTACAAAGGATTTATTGAACCTAAAAACTTAAATGGGGATTTTATTTCAATTGATATTAAAAAGAGATGGGGTTCTTGGAAAGATTATTTTTACGAAGGTAGTTCCTGGACGTATTCTTATTTTGTTCCTCATCAGTTCGAAAAATTGGTTGATATTTCGGGAGGTAAAGAAGTCTTTGCAGAAAAACTGCAATACGCATTTGAAAACAATCTGATTGATTATAGTAATGAACCGGCATTTTTAGCCGTACACGCTTTTCATTATGCTGATCGCTCCGATCTGGCAAGTTTTTACATCCGCAAGTTAATGAAAGATCGTTTTACCCTACAAGGTTATCCCGAAAATGAAGACAGTGGTGCTATGAGCAGTTGGTATATTTTTTCCGCTTTAGGTTTTTTTCCCAATGCCGGGCAGAATATTTATTACGTTACCGGTGGCTCATTTCCAACAGCAACGATGACCCTTGGTAATGGAAAGTTATTGACTATTACCTCTAAAAATGCATCAGATAAAAATATTTATATCCAATCGTGTAAAATTAATGGCAAAGACTGGAATAAATCCTGGTTTACTCACGAGGAAATAGCAAATGGGGGAACGATCGAGTTTATAATGGGTGAAAAAGCTATTGGTGGAAAAAAATAATCAAAAGAAAATTGCTGGTTGTTGAGTAGCTTTTAAAGGTAGATTTTTGAATGATTAGAATTAGTATGCATGCAGTTTAATATTATAATAAAAACATGAAAAAACTCTTTCTCGCAATTGCAATTCTTGTAATTACATTCCAACTTTCGGCTCAACAGAAAAGGATCTACTTAGCTTCCGATGACCACACCGATTTTATGTGGACAGCCAACGAAGCCGCTTACGATTCCGCATTTGTGCATATGCTCGATTATTACCTGAACCAAATTGATTCAACAAAATCGAATCCTGATGATTTTCAGTCTCGTTTTAATTGCGATGGAAGTTACTGGATGCAGGCATATCAGCGGTATCGTTCACCGGAACAATTCGAAAGGTTGATTGCCGCCATCAAATCGGGTCATATCAGTGTTCCTTTACATGCCCTGATTAATTGTTACGGCGGAATGCCCACAGAAGCTGCTATTCGTGGCATGTACTATGCCGGACAAATGGAACGCAAATACGACTTGCGTTTCAGAATGGCCGGAACCATGGAAAACAATACTTTACCACTAGGAATGAGCTCTATTTGGGCTGGCTCCGGAGCAAAATACAGTTGGTACGGCATTGGCGGTTATGGCAGCCAGATGAGCTACGAGTATCGCGCCAACCGCCGCCATCAGTTGTACAACTATTCCGGATTGGATGGAAATGGAGTAATCATGAAGTGGTATATATTCGACGAAAAAAAAACCGCACCCTTGGGAGGTTATGCAGAATTACGTACGACCATGAATTCGGTGAACACGGTAAAAGAAATTGGAAGCATGATTCCAAGGCTTGATGCCATGTGCGATACCATTTCACCCGATTCGAAATACCCGTATAATGCGGTGGAAGCCATCGGTTATGGGCATGATGATTTGGCAACCTATTTAGCCCCTGAATTTATTCAGGTCGCAAAGAATGGAACGACACCCAGCCGCAAAGTCAGGGTGTCGGTTACTGAAGATTTTTTTAAGGATATTGAGAAGAATTATACCCATCTCCCATCCGAATCAGTGACTTATGGCAATGAGTGGGATTTGCTTTCGGCATCAATGAACGAAACAACGGCCAAAATGCGTCGTGCAACTGAGAAATTAAGGGGAGCGGAAGCTCTAGCTACAATAGCAAGTCTTTCAAATTCCGATTTTACGAATCAATTGACTGAAGCAAAAAACAAAGCATGGGATTCGTTTGGCTATTATTGGGAACACGATTGGACCGGTGATAGTAAAGTTGCCATGGAAGAGCGTCCTGCCTGGCAAATCAAATTACAACAAAACCTTTCTTATTATGTGGATACGCTGCAAAATCTGTCAGCAAAATTATTGGGTCAGCAAATCAGTCAATCTGAAAATCCACGTTTTTTTGTTTTCAATCCGCTTGGCTGGGAAAGAGATGATGTGGCCGATTATGCATGGCAAAATGACTATCCGGTGAAAGTGATTGACCTTCAGTCGAAAAAAGAAGTCTCCTATCAATTTATAACCAAATCAGACAAAAAATACCTTCGTATTCTTGCCGAAAATATTCCTTCAGTTGGGTACAAAGTATTTGAAATCAGAAAAGGGAAACCAGCCCAATTCCCCAACAAAATAATTGTTTCAGGCGAAACCATCAGCAATTCGTTTTATAAGTTGCGATTGAGTCCGTCGGGTGCAATTACTGAAATAATCGACAAGCTTTCAGGTAACTGCCAGCTGGTTAAAGGCATCGACGGCAAATTCCTAAACGATTTGGGTATCGATGATGTAAACAAGGGAGAACCTATTGTAGTTGAAAACGCCGGGCCTGTGTCGGTTACATTGAAAGCTGTTTCCAACTTTCCGATTAGTCACACCGTTAGGGTAACACTTTTTGCGAACAGCCCTAGAATCGAAATCGAAAACAGCATCGATGCCAATTTTGGTGATGTCAAAACATGGGCTTTCTCGTTCAACCTGAATAATCAAACCACGCGCTACGAAGAGCTAGATGCTATACTTACCGCTAGATTGGAAACCAATGGTGGACACTATGCTTCACAGAATGCTCGCTACGACTGGCAAACATTCAACCATTTTGCCGATATGAGTGAGGACAATTACGGCATTACCATCTCGAACCTCGATTGCAGCTTCTTTAAACTGGGACAAAGTTCGGTGTATTCGTTAGATGAGAATTCCTCACAGTTGAGTGCGTTGGCTGGCGGTAGGGTAGATAAAAAGCTGGAAGATGGCGGCTATTTGGGATTCCCTAATCAAAATGGTGAAACCAGTTTCCAATACCACTTTGCCCTAACTAGTCACCAATCAGGATTTGATGCTGTTGCATCTATGAAATTCTCGTTGGAACACCAAAACCCATTGATTACCGGCGAAGTAACAGGCAATAAATCAGCGTCAAATCAAAAGAAGTTCTCGTTACTCACAGTTTCCGACCCTAATGTGCTGCTATGGAGTGTAAAACCATCGGAAGAGGGGATGAGTAAAGGACTGATTACACGTTTTTGGAATATGAGTGCTGCGAAATCGAATTCTGTTATTAAATCAAGTCAAAACATTGACAGCGCTTGGCAAACCACTCACATAGAAACGAACGAGAAACAATTAATTCCCGTAAACGGAATGCTTCCATTAAGTTTTAAACCCCATGAGATTAAGACTTATAGATTGAAAATTAAATAAATTAATGTTGTTTGGTTGGTTGGAAATTAAATTTAGTTTTAAATTTTTCGTTGATGTTTTAAATAGGTTAGTAAGTTAATTGAATAATATTTTCCAACTAGGTTGTGAAGATTTTGCTTTATGTAAAATAACACAAATATGAAATAAACGATTTTGAACAACAATTTTTCCAAATTAAAAAATTGATTGATGAAAACTTGGATAAAGATAATGAAAGTAGTCTTTTTGGCTTACTTGCCTGTTTTAGGACTTAGCATTTTTGCCAAATCATCAAATGGCAATCCTGTAATTTTACTCCGTTCGGGTTGGCAAGTAGAAAACATTGGTGATATTGCCCATACGCCTGGATTCTTGGCTTTGGCAGAAAAATATATTCCAAAAGCTGAAGTCATTTTTTGGCCACATTATAATTTTTTGCCTGATAATGAGGTTAAAATGTTGAAGAAAAGATTCCCAAAAATGAAAATAGTTGAGGGCAAGCTGTCGGCTGATGGCGTAGCTTCAACTCCAGAATTGGCAGAGGCCATTAAGGAATCGGATATTTTTATAAATAATTCCGGACCTGCTACCATTGGTTGGGCAGAAGCAACGGCATTTAAAAAATCAACAGGAAAGCCTTTTGGCGTATATGGTGTAACATACGGTTTGTATGGTACACCCGAAAAAGAGATATTGAGCGAAGCAGAATTTGTTTTTTTTAGAGATACTGCTTCATTAAATAAAGCTAAAAAGGATGGAATACATGCCAAAGTAATGGCATGGGGACCTGATGCAGCTTTTGCTACTGATGTAGAAGATGAGACTAGGGCAATTGCATTTCTTAAAGCAAATAATCTTGAGGACGGTAAATTTATTTGTTGTGTTCCCAAACATCGTATGACTCCGGTTTGGTTGCACATGCATAAAAATAAACCTTTTGATGCAGAGCGAAATGCTCGTAATGAAGCAATGAAAGAACATGATCATGTACCAATGATTGAGGCAATTACAGCTATTGTACGTCAAACGAATCTAAAAGTGTTGATTGTGCACGAAGATGAAACTCAAATTTCTATTGGTAAGGATTGGATTTATGACAAACTTCCAACTGATGTCAAGTCACGGGTTGTATGGAGAAATACAGGTTGGTTAACCGACGAAGCAATAAGTATTTACAAGCGTTCTGTCGGACTTTTTAGTCATGAGCAACACAGCCCGATTATGTGTGTAGGTCATGGAATACCAGCTATCTTAGTTCGTTGGGAAGAACAAAGTACAAAAGGATATATGTGGAATACCATTGGGTTACAAGACTGGTTATTTGATTTTGACAATGAAGCGGACATAAAACGCTATATACCTGCCGTACTTGTCATGGCGAAAGATCCAACGGCTGCGAAAACAAAAGTTGAGAAAGCCCGAAAGTTTGTTGAGATGAAGCAAAAAGAAACTATGGAGGTGATAAAAAAGGCCTGTTTGAAAAGCATGAAATAACCTTAAATGAATAAACCATATAAAGATGAAAAAATTAGCAATCTGTAAATATATCAATCGATCCTGCAGTAGCCGATTTTAGGTTGAAACCAGGAAGTCCGGCCTTTGACTCTGGAGTGCAGAATTTCATCGCTTCGCCTTCCGTTGATTTGGATGGAATAACAAGACCGGCGAAAAGACCGAACCGTGGATCGTACTAGCATGAATTTATAAATGTTTAATAACCAAATTGTGATGAAATTTTTAATTTTTACAAATACCGAATATATGAATTATAAGAAAAGAAATTCTCTTGCGAAAATCGCATTCGCAATACTATTCTCAATCATTTCTATGGCATCAGTATTAGCCACAAATTATTATGTGGATGCCAATAATGGAAATAATTCCAACAATGGTTTGCAAAGCACCGCTGCAAAGCAGACCATTCAGGCCGCAGCCAATCTTACTAATCCTGGTGATACAGTATTTGTAATGAATGGCACCTATGGTTACACCACCTATAATAACATGACCCTGCTCAACATCACTCGTTCGGGCACTGAGGGTAATTATATTACTTACAAGCCACTAAAAGGTCATAGTCCCAAAATTCAACTTTCTACCACTGTAACTTCTCAGGTTTGGAATGCTGTGGTTGTAGATGCCTCCTATATAGTTGTAGAAGGTTTTGAAATTGAAGGGAATAACGCAAGTTTAACCTATGCAGAAGGATATCAAACTTGGCAAGATTATGAAAATGGAATCAAAGATTGGTTGAAAATATCAAAATACAATGCGAATGGAATTTCGTTGGGTAAAAATGTACAGGCACATCATGTGGTTATACGAAATTGTAAAATTCATGATTGTGCCAGTGGTGTTGGTGGCGGAAAAGTAGATTATATAACAATAGAGAATAATACCATTTATAATAATTGTTGGTACACCATGTATGCTACTAGTGGTATCAGTTTCTTGGATCCTATTAGTATTGATAATGTCACATCCCATAAAATCTTTATACGGAATAATGTAGTTTACAACAACAAAACCCTTGTGCCTTGGGAAAAGATTAATGCACTTAGCGATGGAAACGGTATAATTTTGGACGTAAATAACGGTTCTACTGGTGGTTCAGTTTACGTGGGCCGTACTTTAGTGGCAAACAATGTAGTTTATAACAACGGTGGGGGTGGCGTACATGCTTACAGAGCAAGCCATATTGATATTATCAATAACACAGCCTATAACAATGGAACTGTGGTGGGTTATCCCGAAATTGATGCCAATAATTGCAGCGACGTAAAAATCTACAACAATATTATGTATGCCCGTACAGGTGGAAATGCCAATGGTAACGATGCTGGTGCAATTTACGACTATAACCTTTATTTTAACAGCAATGCTGGTCCGTATAAACAAGGTCCGCATGATATGATTGGTAACCCACAATTTACAACTCTTGCAACTGATGCTTCTGCCAATTTTCGGTTGAATAATAACAGTCCTGCCATTAACAATGGTAGTAATGTGGCAGGTCAATTTACCACTTCGGATATGTTGGGAGTAGCTCGCCCTATTGGTTTTTTGCCCGATATGGGTGCATATGAATATGCCACTGTAATTCCTCGTGCCGAAATAAATGTAAAACAAGGCTCGACAGATATTGTTGATAATACAGGCGCTTTCGACTTTGGCGATGTTTCTTCTACTGCTCCAAAATCTGTAACATTTACTATTCAAAATCTTGGCGACTTGGCATTGAATCTTACGGGCACAACTCCCAAGGTGGTGGTAACAGGTACTGGATTTTCGCTCGAAACCGATGCTCCAGCTACCGTTTCGGCTGCTGGTTCTGTAACATTTCAAGTGAAATTGACTCCTACCACAGTAGGTTCATATTCTGGCACAGTAAGCATTGCCAACGATGATGCTACTGAAAATCCGTATAATTTTGCCATTACAGGCTATGGATACGATGGCACTAAAGCACTTCAAACCCTTACTTTCGATGCTTTGCCTATTAAAGTGATTGGTACAGCCGATTTTGATCCGGGTGCTACTAGTTCAGCTTCATTGCCAGTGGCTTATGCAAGTTCAAATACAGGTGTGGCTACTATTCTTAACGGTAAAATACATATTGTAGCTGCTGGAACATCTACCATTACGGCTTCGCAAGCAGGCAATACCAATACCAATGGTGCAAAATCGGTTACTCAGTTGCTCACAGTAACGCCTGTACTTCCTGCACCCGGAACAAATATGATTACTAATCCTACTTTTGATACTAATCTTGTTGGGTGGACTTTTTCTAACAAAAATTCAGCCACGGCTACAGTAGAATCAGTTGTGAAAACTGGTTTTTCTGGTAATGCAATCAAGTTAACCACTACAGCTATCGGAACTAATGATGGTATGGATAATGTACAATATAGTACCAATGTATTTGTAGTGAAAGATAAAAATTATTTAATTCAGTTCAAAGCCAGTGCTGATGCTGCAAGAAATACTAGTGTAAATCTCCTGATGAATTCATCGCCTTGGTCAACCATTTTTTCAAAATCGGTAGCTTTGACAACTACACCAACAGCTTTTGGTGCATATTCATTCACAAGTACTTATACTGGTTCAGTTGCTTTTAGAATTTTTGCAGGTAACAATACTACGCCTGTTTATATTGACGATGTTTTGATTGCTGAAGATGTTTTCCCCATCGGAACGAGCATTCAAGAATCGAAAGCTAATAGACAAGCAGAAGTAAATGTTTATCCAAATCCTGTAACCGATTTATTAAAAGTTGATTTGGATGCCAATATTGGTCAATATGTAACTATTAAAGTAATTGATTTACAAGGTAGAGTATGGCTTGCTAAAAATCAATTTGCAATAATTGATGGAAAAAATACGGTTGAACTTAACGTAGGTTCATTAGCCAATGGCATTTACTTTGTAAAAACTATAGCCAATAATATAACATTCAAAGCAGCCAAGGTGGTAGTGAAACATTGAAAACTGAAAAAGTATGATTTCAAAATTAGCAATCGGCATCGACATTGGTGGAACGCGCACCAAACTTGGACTGGTAGATTTGGAAAAAGGTGAAGTGTTGGAAATACTTATTTCACCTACCGAAACAAAAGATTCTGCCAAATTTCTGAAAATAATAAATTCAGGAATAGACCAATTAAAAGCTGTGGCTCAAAAGAAGCATTCAACTATATTAGGAGTGGGATTTGGTGTTACCGGTTTTGTTTTCGATGACGGAATGGTGGATTCCACCTACGGTTTTCTCGAATTTATGGAAGATTATCCCCTTTCGGAATACATTCTAAAATACAGTTCATTGCCTTGTCGTGCTGATAACGATGCTCGGGTAGTGGCACTTGGTGAAGCACTTTATGGTATTGGCAAAGGTCAAAACCGGGTATTGGTGCTCACATTGGGTACTGGGCTTGGTTTAGGTTTTATTGCCAACGGAAAATTTGAAACCAATCTTCCGTTTGCTCACATGGGTGGCCATATCAGCATTGGTCATACCGATTTCAAGTGTTATTGCGGTAAGGAAGGTTGTCTGGAAGCATTGGTTTCGGCAACAGGGATAGTTGATTCGGCTAAACGATTGGGGTGGGTGGAGAAATTTCCAGACCTGCCTTTGAATGTGGAAACTATTTTTAAGGCTGAACAGAAAGGGAACACCATCGCGGCGAAAATTGTTTCCGACTTTGTTTCCCATCTTAAAACCGGAATTCACAATTACATCAATCTGTTTGCTCCCGATATCATCGTGATTGGGGGAGGTGTTTCAAAAGGTATGAAACCATATCTGGAAAAGCTTTCGGATACCGAATTTTTGAAACCATATAAAAATTATCAGGTTAAAATCGCCCTTTCAGAACTTGATGAACTTTCGGGTATTTTGGGGGCAGCAGCCTTATTTAAACAATCATAAAATGTAAAATATATGTCAAAAGCAAAAAGAAGTTTTATCTCGGGAGTATTCTATGAAGCATTATTTGCTCTAATTTTCGTTTTACCGAATTTTAATTTATTGGCACAATCCCAAATAAATAGCAATGCTAAACCTGTTGTAAACGAAAGACGGTTGTTTTCAGAAGCTAGTTTCTGGAATCAAGCAATCGGGAATAATCCAGAAATTGACCCTCGAAATGAACATTTTATTAATTTGCTTAAAATGGAATGTACCGGACCTTTTTTTAAGATAAACCTGAAATCATGGACCATTCCGGTTTACGAAGTCAATGATTCTACTCCCCAGTTTGTTGTTAAAAACCATTTTCTTAGTAAAGAAGAACAAATACATTGGAATACCAAACGGATGGCATTTGGCCATGGAAAAGACTTTGACAGCGAACCAGTTCCCATACCTCTCGATGCACAGGCAGACCCACAAGCAGATGCTCATTGCGCACTGGTTGACTGGAAAAATGGACTTGCATGGGATATGTGGGGTTTATCGAAAAATGACGATGGCAGTTGGACATCCAATACCGGCATGAAATATCGGATTGATGGTGATGGATATTTTCCTGTTTCTCAATTCAAAATTAAAGATGGCGAAAGCATTCATTTTTTCGGCCCCAGCAGAGCTGCCGGTGTTCCTGCACTGGCCGGATTAATCATGTACAATGAGGTAATGTCGGGCGAGATTAACCATAAGCTGGCCTGTGCTACTCGAGTAAATGCCTTTCAGGAACATGTATTTCCTGCTATCTGGACCGACGGTTTTATTATTGGCGGTATTCCTGAAGGGTCTGTGATTCAGTTAGACCCTGAACTCGACCTGTCGAAGTTCGATTTGTATCCACAGGAACTTGCTGTAGCAAAAGCGATGCAGAAATATGGACTGGTGGTGGTTGATATTGCCGGTGCCAATACTTTATATGGAGAAGGATTGTGGGGACATCCGGGCAAAAGTTGGGATGGTAAACTCAGAGAGATTGGTGGCGGAATAAGTTCAATTCCTATAGACCATTACCGGGTATTAAAAATTAACAACAGTATAAAAAAGGGTGACAGCTACACTAAAATTATGCATGACCAGGGTTTGTGGTAACACACCTAACAGAATATAAAAAATGAGAAAATATTTACAATGAATGCCGATGGTACAAATATACGCACTGCAATTACCAACGAGCAATGGTCGAAAGGTGGGCATCATTTAAATTGGATGCCCGATGGTGATTATATTTCGATGAACCTTAACACCGACGGAAAACCAGGAATTGAAATAATAACTGTAAAGTATGATGGCACCGATATGAAAACTGTATATCCAAAAGGTTCAGGACACCCTTCATTTCATCCCAAAGGATTACCAAATATTATTACCGATGCATATGCCGGTGAAATGCCGCTCGAAAACGGGAAAACGCCAATTCGTTTTATAGATATAATAAACCAAACAGAAAGAATAATTGCGGCAATAGATTTACCCAAAATTACAAATTTCGAATTTAGGGTAGATGCCCATCCTACCTGGGACAAGTCTGGGAGGTATGTTGTTTTTAATGGTACTGATAATGAAACAAGACGCGTTTATGTAGCTGATTTAAAAGATGTAATTAATTAATAATAATAATAATAATGGAAAAAAAAATATTAAACACTCTGTTCGCAATACTTATTTTTTCTTCATGCATTGGGCAAACTATCGTTCCCTATCATCATAAGCATATTTCTTACATGGGACGAATTGATACCACAAAAAATACTTGCATACAAATGTACTGGCCCGGAACATCAATAACACTAAATTTTAGAGGAACAGAAGCCAAGGCAGTTTTGAAAAACGAGCCGGGAAATACTTATTTTTATGCTATTGTTGACGGAGATGAAAGCAACGCAATAAAAATTAAACCCGACACTAATAAAATTAGTTACACGCTAGCATCGGGCTTACCGTATGGAAAGCATACCGTAACTTTGTTTAAATTAACCGACAATACCACAATTACAAGTTTTTATGGTTTTGAACTGGATGACGGAGCACATATATTAAAATCCGATAAAGCAAAAAAGAGAAAAATTGAATTTTATGGTAATTCAATAACTGCCGGCCATGGAGTTGATGTTCCCGAAGACCAAAAAGATTCCGGAGCCCCTTTCTTTTTCAATAATTACTGGACTTATGCTGCCCGCACAGCCCGATATTTTGATGCACAATATTCGTGCATTGCTCGCAGCGGCATTGGGCTTATGGTAAGTTGGTTCCCACAAATAATGCCCGAAATTTACGATAGGATAAACCCAAATGACTCCTTAAGTAAATGGTATTTCAATCGATTTTCACCAAATATTGTTGTGGTTAACTTATATCAAAACGATATGTGGATTTCAGATCAACCAGAACAGCCTCAATTTAAAGTCAGATTCGGAGGTGTTGCGCCCGATTCAACAAAAATCATTAAATCATATCAAAACTTTATATTAAAATTAAGAGCAGAATACCCCAAAGCTTCTATAATTTGCACCCTTGGTAGCATGAATGCCACAGCCGATCATAGTTTATGGCCTGGATATCTTCGCTCTGCGGTAAAAGGACTGAACGACCCAAAAATACTTACCCATTTTTTTACATATAAAAACACATCTGGGCATCCAAAAGCATCTGAGCAGAAAATAATGGCTGACGAGCTAATAAATTTCATCAATAAAAATATTAAGTGGTAAAAAAACAGATTATTGAAACAGCAAATACAAATTTAGCAATTGGTGTTGCCATTGGTGGTACCCGAACAAAACTAGGTTTAGTTGATCTTAGTATAGGAAAAGTTATAGAAACCTTGATATCGCCTACTGAGAAGAATGATTCCAATAAATTTTTAAATTATTTATGCTCAGCAATTGAGCAATTGAAAGAAAAAGCAGAAAAAGAAAATTCTTCCATTAAAGGAGTTAGCGTAGGCGTATCTGGTTTTGTATTTAAAAATGGCATGGTCGATTCAACTTATGGTTTTTTAGAATTCATGGAAGATTATCCATTAGTGGAGTTAATCGAAAACAAATGCTCGATAACTTGCCGGGCCGACAATGACGCACGTATTGTAGTATTTGGCGAAGCTCTGTACGGTATGGGCAAAAATCACAACAGGGTATTGGTTCTCACTTTAGGAACAGGTCTTGGTTTAGGGTTTATTACAAATGGTAAATTCGAAACAAGCCTGCCGTATGCGCATATGGGGGGGCACATCAGTGTGGGACACACTGATTTTAAGTGTTACTGCGGAAAAGAAGGTTGTTTGGAATCTCTAGTTTTAGCAACCGGGATAGTTGATTCGGCTAAACGAATGGGTTGGGAAGAGAAATTTCCAGACCTGCCTTTGAATGTGGAGACTATTTTTAAGGCTGAACAGAATGGGAACACTATCGCGGCGAAAATCGTTTCCGACTTTGTTTCCCATCTTAAAACCGGAATTCACAATTATATCAATCTGTTTGCTCCCGATATTATGGTGATTGGAGGAGGTGTTTCAAAAGGTATGAAACCATATCTGGAAAAGCTTTCGGATACCGAATTTTTGAAACCATATAAAAATTATCAGGTTGAAATCGCCCTTTCAGAACTTGATGAACATTCAGGAATACTGGGTGCGGCGGCATTGTTTAATTAATTGAATCAAAGACCTATGAGAGAATATTTTAAAGAACGTCTTTGGCTTGTATTTGCGATAGTGGCTGCACTTTGCTGGGGCGTTTGGGGTATATTGGCCAAGTTTATATCAAGCGATATAAGTCCGTATGTTAACCATCTGCTATTTACCATCGGTATGTTATTTACAATCCCTTTTGTTATTGGCAAATGTAAAATCAGGGAAGCCAACCTGAAAGGAATTCTCTGGGGGCTGTCCGCCGGCATATTGGCTGTAATCGGGAACATAGCTGTTTATAAGTCGTTTGGTACTGGTGGGTTGGCAGCGGTGGTAATTCCGGTTACCAACCTTTATCCTCTTGTCACTATACTAATTGCCTTACTGGTGCTGAAAGAAAAGATGCACTGGATGAATGGCATCGGTATATTGATTGTGGTTCCGGCTATCATTATGCTGTCTGGACAAACTGAGATATTTTACAATCCGTCTTTGTTTTTCGAGAACCTTGGATTGAAAGTCTGGTTGCTTTTTGCTTTGGTTGCACTACTATTCTGGGGATTTTTCAGTGCGGCTCAAAAAGTTACAACAAATTACATTTCTGCGGAATGGTCTTACCTGAGTTTTATCGCTTCGTCTATACTGTTGTCGTTGGGATTCATGGCTTTCGGAATGGTGGAGTTTAGTTTTACGCAACAAACGCTTTGGTTCGGTTCGTTGGCCGGGATGCTAAATGGACTGGGCGTATTGGCTAGTTTTGCAGCTTATCGCGCCGAAGGAAAAGCATCGAAGGTAACTGCCATTGCAGGAGCTTTGCAACCGGTTTTCACCATTGTATTGGCCATTGTCTTTCTGAAAGAAAAATTGGCTATTGTTGAATTTATAGGAATTACGCTGGCTGTTTTCGGATCGTTATTCCTTTCAGTAGAGAAAAAAAAACAATTTAAAAATATTATTGATGAGTAAGATGTTACAAGAGATTGATGAAATTGCCCGGAAGGCAGTTGATTTTCAACAGAATGCGCCAGGGTATAAATTGCCATTTCACGTTCCTTATCTCGGCATGGGGTCATCGTGGTTCGCACCCCTGGCATTTAAATACATGGGCATTCCTATTTTTCCTGAAATTGCTTCTGAATATTTTAATTATCAGTCATCAGATGAAAAGCTTCCGAATGCAGTTATTCTTTCCCAGTCAGGTCGAAGCAGTGAGGCTATCTGGTGCACCAGCCTTTTCGAAAAATATGTAGCTATTACCAATTTTCCTGAAAACACATTAGGGAAGGGAGCAACAGAAGTAATTCCACTTTTGGCAGGTGATGAACAATATTCATCTTCAAAAACCTATATAAATACCTTACTTTCTCTGTTTACAGGATTTGGTTTTAATACAGAAAAGGCGGTTGAACTGATAGAGAAGAAAATGCCAGTCTATCAACAATTGGGCGAGAAGTTGGCAAACGAAGTATTTGAGTTGATTACACACAAAAAAATTCATGGTATTTATATCATTGGCAGCGGCCCAAATATAGCCACTGCTTTAGAAGCCTCACTCATACTAAGCGAAAGCACAAAGCTTTGTTTTACCGGATTGCCAATGGCACAGTATGATCATGGTCCAAAAGAAACAGCCGAAAATAGCATTGTTATTCAGATTCAGGCAAAAGGAAAGTCCTACGAAAGGGCTCAAAAATTGTCGGAAATGTTGATTAATGCAGGTGCACATGTATTTGTGATTGAGGAACCAGATATTGAGGAGAACTTCTCAATTCTACACAACATAGTTCCATTTAACTACATGGCCTATTATCTGGCTGAAAAGCTAAATATTAAGGAAACTTTTGTTGTTGGAGGAAAAGTGACAGAAGTTCTCTGAATTTAAAATTCCCACAGTAACGTTTATGTTTAAAATCGGTTTAAACAAATATTTATAAAATAATTAGTTATGAAAATTGTATTTTTACTTTTAATTTGTCTTTTAGCCGTTGAGTTTTCGATAAAAGCTCAAGGGCTATCTATCGAGGGTAAATGGAAATATAAACTCGAAGACAATAATGAATTTAGCAACCCGGAATTCAATGATTCCATTTGGGACGAACTTGAAAGTTTAAGGTGGCAGGATAATCTTAATACAACCGCGAATCGATTACTATGGATTCGAAAAAGCGTACTCATCCCATCAACCTTAAAGAAAGAATTGGAACAAACCGGGGTGCTAAATTTAAGTATGGGTAAAATTGAACAATCAGACCAAACCTTTCTAAATGGAAAACTGATTGGTTCGACAGGCTCGGGTGCTTCTTACCGGAATTATTTGATTCGGGAGGATGATATTCTTTGGGATAAACAAAACATTATTGCAATTCGGATTGGACATTGGGGACGCTTTTCCATGTCAATAACGCCAATACTAAAAGCAGCCGAACCGGATTATTTCTTTGTCTATTCAGCCAGTCTCAAAAATGCTGACCCAAAGAAACCAGTTTTGAATAAAGAAATCACTTATCAATTATCGGTCGAAAACAAATCAGAACAAATAGCCAATGGTTTGTTAAAGGCTGATTTCTATGATTTTGAAGGAATACAAATATTCTCCACTCAAAAGAGAGTGAACTTGTCTGTTGGAGAGAATACCATCGAATTTCCTTATAAATCAACTTCACCTTTCGTGAAAGTTGTTTATTCGTTGTCAATACCTGATTGTGATTATAAAGGAGAATGGAATGGCGAATTTGGTTACGAAAACGTTGTTTATAAAAGCGTTCAACCAGTTGTGTCTAATAAAGCCAATCAAAATTATCAACCAGGTGGTTTGGGAAATGTTCAGGTAAATGGCTGGCTAGGCGATAAACTAAATGCGAACATCGAACAACGGCTGCACAAAGTAGACGAAGATGCGTTGCTAGCTGGGTTTATCAATCGCCCGGGAGTTCATTCCTGGATAGGCGAACACATTGGTAAGTTTCTGGAAGCTGCTTGCAATGCGTATGCCAATAGTGGCGATTCAGCACTGAAAATTCAAATTGACCGTAGTGCTCAGCAATTAATTGCCGCACAATTGGAGAATGGCTATTTGGGAACCTATGATTTGGTTAGCCAATGGACAAGCTGGGATGTTTGGTCGCACAAATACGATATGGTTGGATTGCTCAGGTATTACGAACTTTCAGGGTTTAAACCTGCTCTGGAAACTTGCAGGAAAATTGGAGATATACTTTGCCTGAAATTCGGTGATGGTGAAGGACAAAAAGATATTATCAAAGCAGGAGCGCATGTGGGAATGGCTGCAACCAGTGTTTTGGATCCAATGACCGATTTATACCGTTTTACCGGAGATAAAAAATACCTCGATTTTTGCTATTATATTATCAAAAGCTACAACAATCCGCATGGACCACGAATCATTTCCACGCTCGATTCAATTGGCAGGGTGGATAAAACAGCTAATGCAAAAGCTTATGAAATGCTTACCAACCTGGTGGGAGTAGCTAAATTGTACCGTATTACCAACGATGAAAAATTCTTGAAACCGGTTATTGCCGCCTGGAGCGATATTGTTGCTAACCGCTTATACATTACCGGTACAACCAGTTCGTTCGAACATTTTCAGGATGATCATATTTTACCAGCCGGACGGGATTCAAACATGGGCGAAGGTTGTGTTACAACTACTTGGATACAGTTTAATTATCAGTTGTTCAGCATTTTTGGTGAGATGAAATACCTTGACGAGATTGAGCGTTCGGTATATAACCACCTGGCTGGCGCCGAAAACCCGCAAACCGGCGGGGTTAGTTATTATACACCACTGATGGGAGCCAAACCTTATGGAACCAGCATTACTTGTTGTATGTCGAGTGTACCCAGGGCAATTGCCATGGTTCCACTATTTGCCAATGGAGAAATTGACCAAAGCCCGGCATTTTTACTTTATCAACCAGGTAACTACAAAACCACATTGGAAAATGCCGAAAAAACCTTAGTTGAATTTATTACAGAAACTAGCTTTCCAAGCAATGGGAGTGTTCTAATTAAAGTAAATCCTGAAAAATCAACAAAATTTAGTGTGCTATTTCGCAAGCCTTATTGGGCTGAAAACTTTATTTTAAAGGTGAACGGTAAAAAACAAAAATCTTCAGTACAAAATCTGGTTGCTATTGAAAGATTGTGGAAAAAAGGAGATCGGGTAGAGATCAGTTTTGATATGCCGGTTAAAGTTCTTGATGGTGGCATAAGTTATCCGGATAAAATTGCTTTTCAACGCGGACCTCAAATCCTTGTTTACGACCAGTCGCTAAATAAAATTAGTGAACAGGATGTTTCCATTTCACCAGCATCGATTCAGTTGGAAGAAGATAGTTCCGTGTTACCAAAGGATTGGGTTGGGAGCCAGGCCTATCGAATCAATGTTTTTGTCAATGGAAAACAAGATAAAATCACATTGGTACCTTTTGCCGACGCCGGTCAAACAGGAGGAGTAATATCAACTTGGTTGATAAAGAAAAGTAATTAAGACAGATAGTTTTTTTAGAATAATAATAACAGAAATCATGAACAAAATACTTGTTGTAGGAAGTTCAAATACAGATATGGTTTTAAAGACTGAAAGGTTTCCCAAGCCAGGAGAAACAATCATCGGCGGGGAATTTTTCATTTTTCAGGGAGGTAAGGGTGCTAATCAGGCGGTTGCGGCAGCAAGGTTAGCTTGTGATGTGACATTTATTTGTCGGTTAGGGGAAGATACATTTGGTAAAAGTACCATTGAACACTTCACCAACGAAGGAATTAATATCAGAAGTGTGGTAATGGATAAGAATGCTTCAACCGGTGTTGCTGTTATAACAGTAAATGCACAAGGCGAAAATTCTATTGTTGTTGCATCCGGAGCAAATGCCTTATTATCGGTCGATGATATTAAAAATGCATCGGAGGATCTGGATAAATCAGATTGGATCTTAACACAATTGGAAACGCCACTGGACACCGTTGAATATTTAGCCAACTATTCACGAAATAATCATAAGAACTTAGTCCTAAATCCTGCGCCAGCCATGGTTTTGCCAGATTCTGTTTATGAGGGACTTTTTCTGATTACTCCAAACGAAACCGAAACAGAGCTTTTAACAGGAATAGCAATAACTGATGAAATAAGTTCGAAACAGGCAGTTGAAATTTTCAAGCGTAAAGGCGTGCAGAATGTGATTATTACACAGGGAAGCAGGGGAGCTTATGTTGATTGTTCCGAATTTACAGGGTTTGTTGAATCGTTTAAAGTAAATGCTATTGATACAACAGCAGCTGGAGATGTCTTTAATGGTGCATTATTGGTTGCATTGGCTGATAGTAAATCGTGGAAAGATGCTGTTGTTTTTGCATCAAAGGCTGCGGCCATATCCGTAACAAAAATGGGTGCACAAACATCAGCACCAACCAAGATGGAGTTGGATACTTTTTTGTTTGATTGAATTCAGGAAAACGATTTATTAATTAAAAAATATAGATAACATGTTCACTATTCATTCATATTCTACGGCTATAATTTTTTGTGTAATTACAATGATTTGCTGGGGGTCATGGGCCAATACCCAAAAGTTAAGTTCATCGAAGTGGCGGTTTGAACTGTTCTACTGGGATTATGCTTTTGGGATTTTATTCTTATCGATACTAATGGCATTTACGATGGGTAGTTTTGGATCATCTGGACGTTCGTTTTTAGCCGATCTGGGTCAGGCCAATTCAAGTAATTTACTCTCCGCATTTATTGGTGGCGTAGTTTTTAATCTGGCTAATATTTTACTTGTTGCAGCTATTGCCTTAGCTGGTATGGCAGTTGCTTTTCCTGTTGGAATTGGGATTGCATTAATTCTTGGTGTCATTGTAAATTATTCGGTTAATCCACAAGGGAATGCATTTTGGTTATTTGGAGGTGTTTTTTTAATTGCCATTGCAATTTTAATCAATGCATTTGCCTATAGACAGGTGAATAAAGACAATTCTTCACTTTCATTAAAAGGACTGTCACTATCAGTTATCGCAGGTATTTTAATGGGCTTTTTCTATAAATATGTGGCAACATCAATGATAACTGATTTTAATGTTCCTGAGGCAGGGAAACTTACGCCATACACAGCACTTGTATTGTTTGCTATTGGTTTGGTTGTTAGTAATTTCCTATTCAATAGTCTGTTGATGTATTTTCCAATTTCAGGTAATCGGTTAAGTTTCCGTGATTATTTTAAAGGTTCACTAAAAGACCATTCAATTGGCTTCCTGGGTGGTATTATTTGGCATGTTGGGATGTCACTAAATATTATAGCATCTACCAAAGCAAGTCCTGCTATATCGTATGGTTTGGGTCAGGGGGCAACCATTATTGCAGCTATTTGGGGAATTTTCATTTGGAAAGAGTTTGCCAATGCATCTAAAAAAACATTTCGGAATTTATACATCATGTTATTTTTATATTTTATGGGGATAATATTAATTATAATGGCCAATAAATAAGGTTTTTGAATTTCGACATAATTTAAGAGGCTTTAACGTAAAAAAAAATAAATATATATGAAAAACACAATTAAATATTTAGCTGGAATTTGTTGCATTTAAGCACATTTGCACAATTTAAGAATAGTGATCCCATTTCGCTAACCCAATCAGGTAAATTTGTTTTGGGTTGCAATTATTGGGCATCCCATGCCGGAACCATAAACAGTATAACTGGTTCTTCATACGATATATTAAACAATCCCCGTATCAAAAACGGTAGAACAGATTGTGGAGCTTATGAGATAAACTTATAAAATTGATTTAATAGCACTATTCATAATCCCAGATGTTTTTTGGTTTATGAATTATCCATTAGTATTGATTTAAAGAATAAATGTCTAACTAAACTAATTATAAATTAAATCAATTATGAAAAAAAGATTAAAAAAGTTAATTACACCTTTTGCTATTCTAAGTTGTTTGATGTTAATTTCATCATGTGAAAAACCAGAAACTATCTCTTCAAATGAAGATTATGCAGTCAAATTCAGATTAAAGAAAGCGGCGATATCGAGGATAATCTATGTTTCGGCCAATTTTGGAGATGATGCTACGACGAACCCTTTTAGTTCTTCAACTCCTTTTGAAACCATTCAGGCTGCTTCAGATATCACTATTCCTGGAGATAATGTCTATATTATGAATGGGACGTATCAGCAACCCAATACGTCAAATACCAATGATATTATATTAGATGTTACTAGAGATGGGGAGCTAGGTGCTTATATTACCTATATGCCTTATCCAAATGCTTCGCCTATTATAGAATCAAAAGGATTTAAGTGGAATGCTATAAAAGTAAATGCTTCTTATATTATTGTAAAGGATTTAGTTTTATATGGCGATAACCAAGCTTTATCCCTATCGGAAGCAAAAGCTGTAGAAGTTGATCATAGAGCAGGTGGTGATGATTGGGATGGGTATTCTAAATTCCAAATGAATGGAATATCTGTTTCTGGAGACCGTGATCCGCATCATGTTGAAATAAGAGGATGTACGGTACATGATTTTCCAGGAGGGGGAATAGGTGGTGGAGATTGCGATTATATTACCATTGCCAACAATATTGTATATAACAACTCTTGGTTTACCTTTTATGGAACAAGTGGCATTAGTATTTTCGGTCCTAAAAATTCAGATCTTACCACTGGATATAAAATAAAAATAGTTAGAAATATCAGTTATGATAATAAAACTCAAGTTCCTTACCAAAGTTCATCAACCAGTGATTTGTCTGATGGAAACGGAATTATCATTGATGCCAATAATGGAACCCAAGAAAAAGTAGTATATACTGGAAGAACATTGGTGGAAAATAATATCTGCTACAAAAACGGAGGTGGCGGTATCCATCTATTTCAAGCACATAGGGTAGATGTAATAAATAACACCACTTTCGCCAATGAACAAAGTTTACCGTACGGTAATATTGATGCAAATGATTGCGATGATGTCAAGTTCCGCAATAATATTGCTTATTCGAAAACAGGTGGTAAGGCAAATGGTTCATTTAGCAATACTAGCAGTGTGACGTTTGATTACAATCTGTACTATAATGGTACAGTAACTCAAGGAGGGACAAATAGCGTTACGGCTAATCCTTTATTTATAAATATCTCAAGCAGAGATTTCAAGTTACAATCAAACAGTCCAGCAATTAACATTGGCACCACAACAAGTGTTTCTGGCACTACCATGGATTTAATTTACAATCCCCGTATCAAAAACGGTAGAACAGATTGTGGAGCTTATGAGATAAACTAATAATTATCAAAAAAAACTTTATAAAATAAAAGAGGTTGCTTCAAAAACAGCCTTTTGTATTTAGAATTACTTGTGTTTGCAACAATCTTAATAATGAGACAATAATGAAAATGTCATTTAAGTTAATATTATATTTTCTTTTACTACAAGTATTGCCCAGTGCATTATTTGCACAGCAAAAACGACTCTATATTGCTATTGACGATCATACCGATTATGTGTGGACGGCCAATCGCTTAATAAAATTAGTGAACACGATGTTTCCGTTTCACTTGCATCAATTAAGTTGGTAGAAGATAGTTCGGTGTTACCTAAAAACTGGGTCGGTTCACAAGCATATCAACTTAATTCGGTGGTTGATGGTAATCAGCAGAAAATCACATTGGTGCCTTTTGCTGATGCTGGACAAACAGGCGGAGTGATTTCTACCTGGCTAAAAAAGGTCAACTAAAAATGAATTTTATATTAATTCAAATCTTATAAGTAATGAGAAGTAAAACCATTGGAGTACTCGACTCTCTTTGTATATTTTTCTGTAATTGCAGGCAATGCAAACTCACAACCAAAATCTGCAAAGAATATGATATCTATTCCAGTAGAAGTTATAGTTGATAAGATCAGGGGTGGAGTTCTTGGGCAAATGATAGGAAATATGAACGGTTGGCCATATGAAACGAGCCATGAGAGTTGTCTCTCACAAAGGCGAGTTCCATATGGCAAATGAAATCAATTATAAACACATGAAATGGGAGTTGAAATTGAGATAAAGAAAGAAGTTGCTTAAAGGTCGATTTTTACTGGAGGTTGAAATATCCATATATAGATATGGAAACCCCGTATATGAAACTGACTTCAAACGCTAAGCACAAAGGACTATTACTTCGAGCATGAACATGAAAATTTAATTTCTTGGCGTTAACAACTTTCCGTAATTGTCTCTATTTGAGTAAATAACAAAATTATAAACACATGAAACGAGCCCCCGAAGGGTCGGGGCAGGCTATGAGAGTGTCCTCACACAAAGGGGGAATGATTGTAATGGCGAGTTCCCCCGAATCAAGTTCGGGGCAAGCTATGTGGTAAAAAAAATAAATTATAAACACATGAAACGAGCCATGAGAGTTGTCTCTCACAAAGGAGAATGATTGTAATGGCGAGTTCCATATGGCAAATGAAATCAATTATAAACATATGAAAAACACAATTAAATATTTAGCTGGAATTTGTTGCATTTTTCTGCATTTAAGCACATTTGCACAATTCAATAACAGTGATCCCATTTCGCTAACCCAATCAGGTAAATTTGTTTTGGGTTGCAATTATTGGGCATCCCATGCCGGAACCAACATGTGGAAAGATTGGCAGCCTGATGTAATTGATGCCGATTTTAAACAAATAGCAGATGCAGGGATGCAGGTAATCCGTGTATTCCCGATCTGGCCCGATTTTCAGCCTATTCAGCAGTTTTATAGTGGCGGTGGTTCTTTAAAAGAAATTCGTTTCAAAGACGGTCCACTTCCAGGGACAGGTCCAGGCAAAAATGGGGTAAGCATTGAGGCGCTTGCACATTTTCGTGAACTGGCCGATCTGGCCCAAAAGCATAATATCAAACTGGTTGTGGGATTGGTTACAGGCTGGATGAGCGGTCAGCTTTTTATTCCTCAGGCCTTGGAAGGTCGTGATATTTTGTCTGATCCAACCTCAATAATGTGGCAGGTGAAACTGGTTCGCACGATGGTGCACGAGTTTAAAGACCATCCAGCTGTTTTGGCCTGGGATCTCGGAAATGAATGCAATGTGATGGAAAATGTTGAAAGTTCGGAAGCCGCCTATGTTTGGACAGCTTCCATAACCAATGCCATCCGTGCAGAAGATCAGACCCGTATAGTGGTTTCGGGAATGCACAGCTTGTCTTCGGGAAGTGATGCAAAATGGAAAATTCAGGATCAGGGAGAACTGAACGACCTGTTGACCACGCATCCTTATCCATTCTGGACACCTCATACCAACCAGGATCGTGCGAATACAATCCGAACCATTATGCACTCTGCTTCCGAAACCCGTATGTATAGCGATATCGGAGGAAAACCGTGTTTGGTTGAAGAAACCGGAATTATGGGGCCAATGGAAGCTAACGAAACATCAAAGGCAGGATTTCTCCGCTCGATACTTTTCAATAACTGGGCACAGGATTGCCAGGGTTTGCTCTGGTGGTGTGCTTATGATCAGAATGAACTGGATTTTACACCCTACGAATGGTACGCTGTTGAACGCGATTTAGGTCTTTTTAGAAATGACAGGTCGCCAAAACCTGTTGTTGAAGAGATTACAAAATTCAGGAAATTTTTGGATGGACTGCCATTTGAATCACTTCCGCAACGAAAGAAGGAAGCTGTTTGTATTTTAACCGATGGACAAGATCAATGGGGAGTAGCCTATTCTTCATTTATTCTGGCTAAACAGGCTGGTTTTGATATCGAGTTCCAGCATGGCAACCAACCGATAAAAGATGCGCCTTTGTATATTTTACCCTCGATCAAAGGATTAACACTAATCAATCGCAAAGATTGGCTTGGGATTCTGGACAAGGTAAAAGAAGGGGCAATTCTGTATGTTTCATTCGATCAGGGTTTCCTTTCACATTTTCTCGAACCTGCCGGAATTGAAGTAGTAACTAGCCAGAACCGAAGCGAACCAGTGAATTTTATTTCTAATGATGGAAGCATCAAACCGTTTTCGATGAATGCTGGCCGCAAGTTGAATATCAAGGCCACAACGGCCAAAGTACTGGCGCATGAAACTGATGGAAATCCGCTTTTTACGGTGAATTCGTATGGGAAAGGCAAGATTTATTTTCTTGATATGCCTATGGAAATGGACCTGACCAATACGCCGGGCGCATTTACTGAAAATCCGGCAGAATGTTGGAAAATCTATAAAACCATAGCGGCTGAAATCATGGATAAAAGCAGGGTAGTTCAAAAAAACGATCCGTTTGTGGGAATCACTGAGCACGATTGGTCGGCTACTGAAAAAGTAATTGTTTTGGTGAATTATAGTCCTGAAGATAAAACTGTGGCATTGAAAATAGATGCTGATTGGAGAGTCGATAAGGCACTATACGGTGATCTTCCGGTAAAATCGTCGGTGAAACTAAAAGCAAATGATGCTTGTGTATTACAATTGAAAAAATAGGAATAAGTTCAAAAAATACCTTAATTATGAAAAGACCAGTATTCATTTCTATCCTGCTTCTGTTTTTTGCATTTTCAGCATATTCAAAAGTTTGGACACTTTCTGATTCCAATTTGGAGGTGCGGTTTGATGACCAAACGACAGTGTTGACAGTAAACGATAAAAGATGTAACAAAGTGTGGCAGCAATCGACATCGCAAAATCAGTTTGTTGTATCAAAAACAGTTCAGAATGATAATTCTCTGAATGTAACTTTCACCGGGAAATACCCGATGGATGTTACTCTTTCATTAACCCCAAATTCGACTCTGGAAGTAAGTTTAATTGCAGCTGAGAATATGAATTTCGAGGAACTGGCTTTCCCTTCAGCATTCAAAACGTCGGATAAAAACTACTATTTGCTCGAAACAGACGGGGAAGGTCTTTTGCTTCCGGTGGATGATCAGGTATATCCGCTCGGAAACGGAATTACCTATTTCTGTGGTGGCGGTCTTTCAATGGCCTGGATGGGAATTGTTGACTCTCAGTTTGAAACCGGTTACATGGCCATTCTGGAAACTCCTTACGATGCAGCGCTGCGAACCAAAAGGGAAAACGGACTTATCACTTTTTCACCGGTTTGGCTCCCTTCGATGGGTGAATTTGGCTACACACGCAAAGTTACGTATCATTTTTTCGATAAAGGTGGATACGTGGCCCAGGCGAAAAAATACCGTGATTACATCTGGAAAAAGAACGAAGTAATCAGTTTAAAAGAAAAGCAGAAACGATTTCCGGCAATGGAAAAAATGTTAGGTGGAGTTCATATTTACGTATGGGACAAAGCCCGTGAATTAGAATTTGCGAATGAATTGAAATCTTCGGGAATAGAAAAAGCCCTTATTCTTTGGGATGCCAACCACACGCCATATCCTGAAATTGGCTATGATAAAAAACTTAAAGAGTTGGGTTATGCTACCGGTGGTTACGAGCTTTTTACCGACTTAAAACAGAAAGACACCGCATACTATGAAATTGATGCCAACGGACCTTGGCGTTTTGCTCACACAGTTTACCCGGGAAAATTCAAAGAACTGGCTGCTATAAAAAGTGATGGAACAACTTATTTCAACCAGTTTGGCACTACTTCATGTCCAGAAGCAATTCGGCCGGAAATATACAGGAAGGTGGAAAATAAGTTAAATGAATATCCCCATGAAACCTTCTTTTTAGACGTTTATGCCGCAAATGGATTATTTGAATGTTATTCTAATGAACACAGGCTGACTCGGGAGCAATTTACGCAGGAAGTAATAAAAAATCACCAGATTCTGGAAGACAAATATAATCAGTACCTCGGGGGAGAGTGGGGAGCTGAATATTTAAATGCCCACGTCGCCTATGTTCATGGAATGATGACTTTGCAACGAACCTGGTGGGGTTCTGGAATCGAAAATAGCGGAACCATATACTATACAGGCGACTGGCGAAGCAACCCGAGACCAACACAGATGATTGGAACTCGTGTAGCAAATGACAAGTACCTAAAATATTCAATCAATGAATATATCAGGGTTCCACTTTACGAACTGGTTTATCACGACGCGGTGGTCACTTCGTGGCGTTGGGAAGATGCCAACCATCATACCCCCGAAATTTGGTGGAAAAAGGATTTGTTCAACATGTTGTATGGTTCGGCTCCACTCTGGAACCTGGATCGTGAACGCTGGGAAGCCTATAAAAACTCATTCATAGAAAGCTACAAAAAAGTATGCCCGTGGTTACAGCAAATTGCAACCGAGGAGCTGGTTTCACACCGTTTTGTAACCGAAGACCATAAAGTTCAGGAGTCGGTATTTTCTTCAGGAAGAAAGATTGTGGTAAATTTTGGTGATTCTGATTATTCATACGAAGGAAATGCAATCAAGGCAAAGGATTTTTTAACTTATTGAAATGATACAACTTTATCCATTCAAAAACGCACTTATTTTCAAATATAAAAAACATGAAGAAGATTAATAATACTAAATTCAGAATTTTCATTTTCACCATGCTGGGAGTATTGATGAATTCATGCAGCCCCAAACCAACATATCAATATCCGTTTCAAAATCCTGATTTATCTTTCGATGAGCGAGTAACTAATATTGTTTCACTGTTAACAATTGATGAAAAGATTGGCCAAATGGTAAACAATGCGCCATCGATTGATCGTTTGGGTATTCCTGCCTATAACTGGTGGAATGAAAGCTTACATGGCGTAGCAAGAAGTCCTTACCACGTGACTTCGTATCCGCAGGCTATTGGAATGGCTGCTACATGGGATATTGCCTCCTTGCATCAAATGGCTGACTATTGCGCCGAAGAAGGCCGGGCTATTTTTAACGATTCGCGAAAGAATGGGAAAACAGGAATCTATCTTGGACTCACTTACTGGACTCCGAACATTAACATTTTTCGTGATCCACGCTGGGGACGCGGACAAGAGACATACGGAGAAGATCCGCACCTGACCGGAGAACTCGGCAAAGCTTTTGTAACCGGATTGCAGGGAGATGATCCAAGATACCTCAAAGCATCGGCTTGCGCGAAACATTTTGCTGTACACAGTGGTCCTGAATGGAATCGAAGTACGTTTAATGCTGAAGTATCCGATTACGATTTATGGAATACCTATCTACCTGCATTTCGTGATTTAATTGTAGATGCAAAGGTTAGTGGAGTTATGTGTGCATATAACCGTTTCGATGGTCAGCCTTGTTGCGGCAGCGATAAGTTGATGATGGATATTTTACGAAATCAGTGGGGATTTACCGGATATGTTACTTCCGATTGCGGTGGTATTAGTCATTTCTGGCGTACCCATAAAACCCATCCTGATGCAGAAAGTGCTGCGGCTGATGCTGTGTTGCATGGAACAGATTGTGAATGTTCAGGAAAGCCCACCTACTTTGCACTAAAAGAGGCTCTGCAGAAAGGACTTATTACTGAACAGCAATTGGATATTTCGTTAAAACGTCTGTTTACAATTCGGATGCGGTTGGGAATGTTCGATCCGGACGAAATGGTTCCTTTTGCAAAAACTGATGTTTCAGTTTTAGAAAGCAAGGAGCATAAAGCTCTGGCTTTGAAAATGGCTCAGCAATCGATGGTTTTGCTCAGGAATCAAAATAACCTTCTGCCATTAAGTAAATCATTAAAAAAGATAGCAGTTGTTGGACCAAATGCTGATGATAAATCAGTTCTACTTGCGAATTACTACGGATATCCCTCAAAAATAACAACTGTTTTAGAAGGAATTCGTGCTAAAGCTAAAGGAGATGTTATTTATTTAAAAGGGTGCAACCTAATCGATAACAATGTATTCAAGCCAGATTACCAAAGCCATTTATTTCAATTCAACGGGGAAGAAGGTTTTCAGGCTGAATATTTTCAAAATGTAAAATTCGAAGGTACTCCGGTTTTGGTGCGAATTGAGAAGAAAGTGGATTACCAGTGGGGGGATGGAGAAATGGTTGCCGACTCTTTAATAGCCAGGGAAATGTCTGTTCGTTGGACTGGAACGTATACACCTGAAACCTCTGGTGAAATTAGCTTTGAGATTAAAGGTGATGATCGTTGCCGCTTATTTGTCGACGGCGATAAAAAGGTGGAAACTGATATAAAAAACAGTTACTATACTTTCAATGCAGAAAAAGGAAAAGCTTATAAGATAGTACTGGAATATTGGCAACATGCTGATAACGCCGAAGTGAGTTTTGATATGGGAACATTTGAAAACGCAAGTGCCGAAACTATTGCTTCACGAGTTGAAGAAGCAGATGTAATTATTTTTGTGGGAGGTATCTCTGCAAAGCTGGAAGGTGAGGATATGCCTGTGGAAATTGATGGCTTTAAAGGTGGTGACCGAACAAATATTGAATTGCCAAAGGTTCAGAACCAATTGATGAAAGCCCTGAAAGCTACTGGTAAACCAGTTGTTTTTGTAAATATGTCGGGCAGCGCAATTGGGTTCGAGTGGGAAGCCCAAAATATCCCAGCCATACTTCAGGCATGGTATGGCGGTCAGGCCGGTGGAGAGGCCATAGCTGATGTGTTGTTTGGCGATTATAATCCATCGGGGCGCTTGCCAGTTACTTTTTATAAAAACGTGAGCGATCTTCCTGATTTTGAAGATTACAGCATGGAGAACCGCACTTACCGTTACTTTAAAGGTGAACCATTGTATCCTTTTGGTTTTGGGTTAAGCTATACTTCGTTCAAATATGATAATCTGGATGTACCCGATAAATATTCGTCGAATTCTGATTTGGCTCTGAAAGTGAATGTAACCAATACAGGTGCAATAGACGGCGATGAAGTAGTGCAGCTTTATATTTCGCATAAAAATTCCGAATTCCGCACCCCCATTCATAGCCTGAAAGGGTTCCGGCGAATAAATCTTAAGGCTGGTGAAACCAAAAAGATTGAGTTTAGTTTGTGCACTGAAGATATATTTGACACAGATGACGAAGGAAAACAACTTCCGGTTGAAGGCGAATTTGAGTTTTCAATAGGTGGTTGCCAGCCGTCTGATATTACTGTGGCAAAAGGGAAAGTAGTACAGAAGATAATTTCAATATCAGGAATGTCCAATGAATAATATAGAATGACCGAATTCAAAAGAATATGAATAACTGTTCAATGTAAAAATGAAAAATATAATTATAATCTTCATTCTAAGTTTGTCAAGTTTAGCCCAGGGAAGCAATCCTAGAACAAGGTTTTTCCCAAAAATGGAGGCAGTAGCAAAAGAAATACCCAGTAAGGATAAAGTCTGGGTTTTTATTCTTGCGGGTCAATCAAATATGGCCGGCAGAGGATTGGTAGAAGCTCAGGATACAGTTCCTTCACTGCGGATTTTAACCATCAATAAAAAGGGACAAATTATTTTGGCAAAAGAACCACTTCATTTTTATGAGCCATCAATGGCTGGATTGGATTGTGGCTTGTATTTTGGTAAAGCACTTCTGAAATCGATACCCGACAGTATTACAATTTTGCTGTTACCCACTGCAGTGGGTGGAAGTTCAATTGGCCAATGGCTAAGCGACTCAGAGCACAGAGGTGTTAAATTATTATCGAATTTTAAAGAAAAGGTTAATTTGTCTGAAAAGTACGGAATACTGAAAGGAATTTTATGGATACAGGGCGAATCTGATGCCAACGCTGCTGATGTCATTGCTTACCCCGATAACCTCAAAACACTTTTCAAACATTTCAGAACGACTGCAAATAATCAGAAATTAACCATTTTAACTGCGGAGATTGGAATATTTTCGGCTAAAAAAGAAGAAACAAAATTGATTAATTCTGCCATTCGAGCTAATGCAAAAGAAGATCTATTTACAGACTATGTTTCAACACGCGATCTGAAAGACAGAGGAGATAAACTACATTTTAACTCGGAAGGACAACGAATGATTGGAACAAGGTTCGCCAAAAAGTATCTTAGATTGACAAAAAGACTTTCTAAAAAAATGAAATAATCTCTGAAATTATGCAGCGACGATCTTTTATCCAACAAACCATATTAAGTTCAGGAGCATTGATTTTAATGCCTGTAATTGCTTCTGCATTTTCGTTCAGCGAAAAGAAACATTGGCGGCGTATTCAGGCTTCCGGAGTTAATGCTCCTAAAATAGTTTTTCCCCGTGAAAAACGAATTCCGCTTGGATGGAAAGCATTTTCTGTTTCTGCATCAACCAATTCAAAACCTGCCATTCTGCAGTTTCCATTCCTAAAAAGTGATTCTGACACCATTTGGTTTCGGATAACAGCAGCCATCGATTTTCGGGAAGAACTTATCGTTTCTGCCTTTTTACCTGAATCAGGAAAAGAAATCGGGCAGTTCAATATCCGGTTTGCGCACCCGTTTCAACCCTTTGAAATACCTGTAAATTCTTCCTTTTTAGATGAAATAGGGAAACAAGGAATTGCACTCAGAATGATAAAAGGTCAAAATGATGCCTGGTTTTTTCAGCCTGATTTGGCACGCACCGATAATCAGGGATTACAACCACATTTATTGGTTGGGAAAAATAAACATCCTGAAATTGCTTTTCGCGAAAACATGCTTTCCATGAATTCATTTGCTCCTTTTGGATGGATTGGTGGTTGCGTAATTGATGCCCTTTGGGAAATGTCGAAAACCGGTGATCAGGAAGCTTTACGTGTTTTGAAAAAACAACTTAGTTATTTTCTGGATGAAGAAAAGGGAATCGTTTTCGAAAGTCCAATGACCGAACCTAAAGACGGTACTTTCAACAGCATTGAAGATTTTCTCCCTTTTGCAGCCATTATAGGACTTTTCCCTAACCATCCCTCAATACAAATGGCTCTTGATTTTTTGAAAACCAAAGAAAATCCGGAGGGAATAATATTAAGCGGAAACGACATTACAACTGAGGCTTGCTACACGGTTGCATATCCACTAGCCGTAATTGCAGTGAACCGTAATAACCGTGAAATGGCTCAGATGGCTCTAAAACAGCTCCGTTTCCGTACGAAATTTCTTGTCAAAGAGAACACAATTTATCAACGTTCAACACTTTCAGGCCATCAAACTTTTTCTAACTGGGGACGCGGAATTACCTGGTACCTGCTTGGGATGGTGAAAACGTTAACAATTCTAAAAGTGAGCCCATTCTTTGACCTGAACGAAATCATTGAAGTAGAAAATGATTACCGAAGGGCAGTAGAAATGGTCTGCCATTTTCAAAACAAGGATGGGCTTTGGTATAGTTTTATCGATCGTCCTGAAACCGGATTCGATACATCGGCTTCAGCAGGAATTGCTGAGGCTCTTGTCCTGGGTTTTAAGTTAGGACTTCTTGATTCTTCTTTTAAGGAAAAAGCGAAGATGGCGTATAAATCTTTACAAACCTACCTTACCGTCGATGGCTTTCTCTCCGGTGTTTCACAAATTAATCGAGGTGGAGAAGAGTTGCAGTCAAGCGGTTACAGGGTAATTTCACAATTTGGCATGGGACTTTTGGCACAATTGGGATGTGTATTAGAAGCTAAAATCTGAATTGATTTAATCTTTTTGAGGTTTATTACTTCAATCTATATTTCAGACGGTATTCCATTGGGCTGCGTTCTTTGATATTTCGAAACTGGCGATTAAAATAAGGCACATTCATGTACCCGCAATCATAGGCGATTTGCGAAATTGAGTATTCTGTGTTGATCAGACTTTTGCAAGCAAAACCGATGCGCACTTCGTTTAAGATTTGTGAATATGTTTTGGATGTGGCTTTTTTTACGTACCTGCAAAAAGCGGTGATATTCATATTCGCTAATTCCGCCGCTTCTTCAAGCTTATAATCCCGGTGATGGTTTTTGATGATGTGATTAAAAATGGCGCTGATCCGCTCTTCGTTCCCAACTTTGTGCGATTCGCAGAAACCCCGGCTGGCCAGTAAAAAGTAATTTTTAGCTTCGGCCATCATACAAAGTGCTTCAATCAGGTTAATCATTTTTTGCCATCCCGATTGGAAGGTTAGCTGATAAAATTTTTCACCAATGATTCTGGCTTCATCACCCCGAACCTGAATCCCCTGGGCAGCACGTTGGAGTAGATTTCTGATCAGCGACATTTCAGGAGTATTCAAGAAATGATCGCCTAAAAAGTCCCCGACAAACTGTACCAAAACAACCCGGGCCTTAATGTTTGGATCGTCCATGAAAAACTTATCATCACTTTGCCAGTAATGTGGGATGTTGGGACCCACCAAAACTAGGTCGTGATTACCAAATCGCCTAATGCTGTCACCTATGAACCGCGTTCCGCTGTTCTCCATGTTATAGAGTAACTCGAACTCCTTATGAAAATGAAACTGATTATAGGTGTGCGGTACTTCGGCATATCTGGTTAAGAACGATTCTTCTCCGGCTTGTGTGTCTTTTTCAAGAAATATGGGTTTCATTGTATGTAATTATTGAAATGATACATAAAAATGACAGTATATGCAAATATAGTGCAAGATATGGCAAAGTAGCTATTATTTTTTTACTATTTTTTACAATAATTTTGATCTGAAAATTGAAAATAAACCTGAAAATAAATAATGGAAACTCATTTATTAAATCTTGACTATGTAGCTATTGGTATTTACGTGCTACTCATGGCAGCCATCGGACTTTCATTCGGATGGTTCATCAAAGATATAGGTTCTTATTTTAAGGGTGGTAGCGCCATTCCCTGGATGATGTCGGCCATCAGTAATTTTATGGCTTTATTCAGCACGTTTGTGTTTGTAGCTTATGCGGGTATTGCTTACGAACATGGTCTGGTGTCAATTACTGTTTTCTGGTCAACCGTTCCAGCCTGCATTATTGGCGGGGTTTATCTGGGAAAGCGTTGGCGGCGAACCGGGCATACCACACCAATGGAATATTTGGAACAGCGTTATAATCTTTCGGTTAGGCAAACAATAACCTGGTTTGGATTGATCATGAGGTTTCTTGATAACATGGTTCGTTTGTATGCCATCGGTGTTTTCATTACGGTGGTCACCCCGCTTTCATTGGTTTGGTCAATTGTGATCTCCGGAATTATAGTTACTATTTTCAACATCATTGGTGGCGTTTGGTCGGTAGTGATAATGGGTACGGTGCAGTTTTTTATTCTGATATTAGCAGTCCTAATACTTTTCCCGCTTTCACTCGATCACATTGGTGGCTTCGAAGCGCTTTATCAAAAGATTCCTGAACACATGACCTGGTTTAACGGACCTAAAGGGAGCATGTTTTGGC
>JAGXIO010000227.1 GCA_024635555.1 Saccharicrinis sp. | reverse complement strand
GCCTTGGGGTAGAAATAGAGCGAGTAGATCCTGGGATAGTTCTGTTTTCAATTTTGATATATTTATTTTGACTGTCTATATTTAACAGCAAAATAAACCAATTTTTCCCTCAGACCCAAATATTGTACGTGATCCGAAATCTGCTTCATTGGCATAGGCAAAGTTAATTTGAGTTTTTGAGATTAAATTTGGAATGATATTTTCCTTAATAGCATCTGTATGGATCTTATAATTTATTTTAGAAAGTGTTCTTTGAAAATTCCATTCTAATTGAAGTCTTTCACTTTCATCCTCTTTTAACCTTTGATACTCTTTAACCAATAAAAGTTGAAACTTTGGACTAATCCACATTCCAAAATGAAAAGCTAAGTCTTTGTGAGCATACGTTCCACCATAGCGACCTGCTTTAGATGTGATACCAATAGCATTTGTGGAGGCAAGCCATTGTTTTACTGACAACACAAAATTGTTACTTCCTGCTGAATTTCTAATTGTACCGAATTCGGTATAATTAAAATCAGGATTGTATAATGCTTCCCACTCTCCCAAATATTCAATTGTACTTTTTAGGCTCAACCATTTAATTATTATAACTTCTTGTAATTGGCTACGTGCCATATCTGTTAAAGAGATATAATCAGTTTTAGCTTGAGCTAAAATCGAAATCTTTGTCCCTTCAATATTTATCGTTTTCTTTTTTGCCATTATTTTTAGATTTTGTGGTTAGCCCTCGAAGGCATCTTTACCTAACTTATCTACTTTTACAAGAGAATCTATCTAAAAAAACAAATGATAGTCTTAAACGCAATGGTATAACCTATATTTCTATATCCACTTTTCCATTAAGGCGGCCAGGTCGTCCATTTTAACGGGCTTGCCAATGTAGTCGTTCATGCCGGCATCAATACAAACTTCTCGGTCGCCTTTCATGGCGTTGGCGGTCATGGCGATAATGGGAATATTTATTTCAAGGTTACGTAGCGCTTTGGTGGCGTCTAGGCCGTTCATTACAGGCATCTGCACATCCATCAATACCAAGTCAAAATGGTTTTCGCCGCTTGTTATTATATCAACGGCCTCTTTACCGTTTACTGCGATCGTAGTTTTTAAACCAATTTTGTTTAGCATTTTTTCCGCTATCTTTTGGTTTATGATATTGTCCTCTACCAGCAAAACAACCTTATCTTTTATTCTATCTTTAAAGGATGCGATACCCTTGCTTTTATCTTCAACTTTGTTGCTGTCGATAAAAAACAAGCTATCTATAGTGTTAAACAATAGTGTGTTTTTAATTGGCTTAAGAATTACTTGATCCACGTTTTTAAAATTATAGTTTTCGCTCCACTTAGGGTCGGAGGTAAACACTATCATCTTTACTTTGGGCAACATTTCTTTAACAGTGTCTATAAATCCCTCATCTACTTTTCCAAAAACGTGCGAATCTATAATGATAAGATCAAGGTCTCTTTTCTTTTTTATCATTTCCAAAGCAGCTTTTTCATCCGAACAACTTTGGGGATGGATACCCCAGTTGTTGAGTGTTTTTTTAAGTAGGAGCACATTGGTTTTGTGATTGTCGACCAAAAGCGTTTTAATGCCTTTAAATTTTTCGCTTTGCAACTCCTCTGAGGTTTGGTTTTTATCGATTTTAAATGGCAATATAAAATGAAATATAGAACCCGGGCTGTCGGTGCTCCATGCAAAATTTGGGTTAGGACTTTCCACCCATATCTTACCGCCCATCAATTCGATAAGCATTTTTGAAATACTGGTTCCCAAACCAGTGCCACCAAACTTGCGGGTGGTTGAACCGTCGGCCTGTGTAAATGATTCAAATATTTTTTCGAGTTTGTCCTTGGGTATACCTATGCCCGAATCCTCTACCATAAAATGCAAGGATATTTGATTGCCAATTTGTTTACTCACCTCTACTTTGAGCACAACTTCACCTTCGCCAGTAAATTTTACGGCATTGCCCATAATATTAATCAATACCTGTATCAGTCGACTCTCATCGCCAATTAAAATACCTGGTATGGTTTGTTCTACTGAACTAATGAGCTCTATTTGCTTTTCGTTGGTTTTAAACGACATTTGATCCATCAAATAGTCGATGGTGGAACGTACGTTGAATGGATAAGGCTCAATTGTCATTTTCCCAGCTTCAATTTTGGAAAAATCGAGAATATCGTTTATGATGTTGAGTAAATTTTCGCACGAACGACTAATAATGGATACCACATTCCGTTGTTCCGTGTTCATTTTGGTAGTGCTTAGCAGCTCCGTAGCTCCTATTATGCCATTCATAGGGGTGCGAATTTCGTGACTCATATTGGCCAGAAATTCCGATTTTGCCTTATTAGCCTCAGCCTCTCTTTTCTGTACTTCTTTTTGAACTGTGATGTCCATGAATGCCTCCAAAAATACAGTTTGGTTATTTAGGCGGATGGGAATGATATTTTTTAAGATAGATCGAGATCGGTTGTTTTGTTTTACCTCTAACTGTTCTTCGAGCATCGAAACCAGTGTATTGGTAGTGGGGTCGGTAACGTGATCTACTTTTTGAGTAATAAACACTTCGCCATATTCCATTCCTTTCATGGCATCCATAACCTCGTCTTGTTTTTTATACCCCATTATGATGGCTGCCGTATCGTTGGCTCTAATAATTTCTTTTTTACTATTTACAATCAAAATACCTACCGGAAGGTTATCTATAATTGTTTTCATGGAATCAATAGACTCCTCTAGCGATTGTGTTAACATTCGCTTTTCTGTAATATCCTCTTTTATAGCAATAAAGCTCGATATGGCATTTGTTTTGCTTAGCACAGGCGAAATCAGAACTTTTTCCCAATACTCCTCACCATTTTTTTTCTGATTGTTTACTTCACCTGTCCATATATTTCCTTCCTGAATAGTTTGCCAAAAATCAGGTGCATTTTCCTCGTTATGGTGAAAAAAATCGATACTATTTTTAATCACCTCATCTTTGTTAAAGCCTGTAATGGTTTCAAACCCCTTATTCACATACTCCACATTTCCTTTGGTGTCGGTAATCATGATGGATATTGGGCTTTGCTCAACTGCTTGCAGCAACTTCTCATTGTTGTCCTCTGCTCTTTTGCGGTTTATTATTACGTTTTTAATCTGAATAATTAAATAGTAGGTAATAATTCCGGCAAAAAGTATAAAAACAAAAAGACTTAAATACTTAAAGTTATTGTATTTGGTAATGATATTGATATTGGCGTTATTGAGTTTTACCACATTCTTGTTAATATCATACGATATTTTGTTTTCAATTTCGTTAATGCGCGAAAAAAGACTTTCGGATTGTTTTAAGTAGAAAGCAATGCTCTGCTGAAAATTTTCCATGTCTATATTCCCCTCTTCCAATCTAGATTTTATTAAAGCAGATATTTTAGAGGATAGGATGTTTAAGTCATTCACTTTGGGCGACAATTCTTTTATTAGAGGTAAGGAGCCTGTGAATGTATCAATTTCGTAAACAATAACCTCGGTAACCAGCTCTTGCTCCTGCAGGTTTACCGGTTTAACTTCGTTAAGAGTTCCTCCGTTATCCAGTATTTCAACTATACTAAGGCACTCGGCAACCAAGTTGTTTATACTGTTTTGGGTATTGGTAAGTACTTGTGGATGTTCTATTGCAGAGAAGTCCTTAAAAAGCAAATTGAGTTTTAGTATATTTTTTTGCAATACTTTTTCAATCTTTTGCTTTTGCTCCTGATTGTGTATTATTTTTTGATATCTAATAATATAGGTGCGATCAAAGTAATTCTCTATCACCAATATTGCAGCTATGGTAAGTAAAAATATAGCAAGTAACAAATACAGCTTTACAATGATTGGTTCACCTATATAAAAGGGCTTTTTTTTTGAATTGATCTTTTTTGTCACTATTTTTCTTCTACTAAATAAATACAAGGGATAAAATTATAAAACTAATGATTTCCTTCTATTAAAACCATAATTTCTAAACACACTTATCCCTTCTTCACCAGTTGCATAATCTAAAAAATCTCTAGCCAACTCCGGATACGCACTGGTTGACAGTACTCCGGCGTATATTTCGGAGGGTGCCTGCTCGTTGGCATTAATGCTAAAAACTTTCACCTTGTCGCTATATTCGTTTATGTATAGGTCGCTTTGCCAATTAATTACAAGTTTTGCTTCATGGTTTATCAAACTTTTTATCAAGCCTCTACTGTCGGTTGACAGTGATACGACATTTTGAAGTACTTGGTTATATAAATCTTTACTTTGCAACAATCTACGGGTCTCGTATCCCAAGGAGGATGTTTCCGGATTGGCAATAATCAGAGCGTGTTTTTTATCGCTTAATTCGTTAAGTGCTCCTTTAAAGTCTACCACATCATCCTTTAACGCCATAATAACCAAACTGTTATAGCCTATAAAAACAGAATCAACAATGTAATTAGAGTATTTATCAACCAGTTTTTTGAATCCGGCACTGCTAGCAGGAATGTATAAATCGCCTTTTTGGCTGTATCGGATTAAACTACTTAAATTTTGTGCGCAATCGTTATTTAAGGTGACAATACAATTTTTTTCAAGCTCAAACTTATCTTTGAGTTTTATCAGAGGTGCAACCATTGCATTTTCGCAATAAATAATCAATTCTTTTTTATCTTCTTTTTCCGATATCTCCTTGTTGTTTTTATTATTGCTGCACGCCGAGACAAACAAAATAATTACTATCAATATATACTTCACGCTGATATTATTTAAAAATAAGGAATGTATTTTACTGAGTACATCATTTAATGCACCAAGTTAAGGAGAAAGAACCGTTGATAAAGATGTTTTGGTCTAATTATATTCAGGGTTTGTCAAATAATACTAACGCTTAATGAAGTGTTTACGTATCCAACGCGGCACTAAAATACCACCTATAAATAAATAGGGGTAATAACTGATAAACCGCCATACAAATGCCAGTGCCACTCCTGTGCCAATGGGCACTATTCCGGCCAAAAATTCCTTAAAAACATATTCTGCAAAACCACTACCTCCAGGTGTTGGGCTAATAATCATCATAATCCACATAACCAATTGCTTTCCGAACACGTGCATATGATCGTCGAAATTAAGAAATGAAAAACCAAAGAAAGCAATTATTATGGTATTCACAATCCAGTAACGACTTATCCAGCTTAGCATGGTGGCAAAGAAAGCTTTAAGCCACTTTTTAAAGGGCCAGCTTTTAAATTCATTGGAGCTGTTAATAAGGTCGGAACCCGACTCGTTGGCACCAGGACGCCACTTGCGTATGATGGGGAGCTTGAATATCCAAAGTAACAGGAATTTAAGTGCACGTGGATTTACAAACAGGCCATAGGTTAATATAATAGTATATATCAACTTAAGCCCGTACCCGGTAAGTGCAAACAGGATAAATTGATTTTGATACCATGGTATGTGCTCCATTACCGTGGTACCAAATGAAAAAATATCGCTGCGCCCAATAAAAATAAGAACTGCGGGGAAAGCAATAATAAAAAATAGTTCGTCTAGGAATGAGGTTACCATCACAATGGCCGAGCTTCGTCCTATTCGCATGCCTTCCTTGTTGAGGAAAAATATAGCCAGACTGGTTCCCCCAACCGAAGATGGTGTAATGGCCGAAGTAAATTCCCATAACATGATAACAGAAAAGGCTTTGCGCCAGGTGAGTTGATTATTGGAAAGGAGCCGGATACGATACATGTAGCCAAGATCGCGCAAAGCAATTAGGAAAAAGGACACTGCAATCCAAAAAAAGGTTTTTAGCGATAGTTGCAAGAGGTCAAAACTATCCGGTTGGTATTCGCGGTAAAGCATGTAGCCCGAAAAACCAATACCAATAATTATGGGTAAGATGATTCTGGAAGGCCGTATGCTTTTTATAATTTTTCCGGAGTTGTCTTGCATTGGTAGGTTTTGTTGCGGTGACGAACAAAATTAAGCAATATATTGATACGGATACAAGAAAAATCGGGACAAATAAGAATAAATCCTATTTGTCCCGTTAGATACAAGTGCTCAGCCGTGTTATTGCACCCTTATTTACATAGGCAGGGTGTAATACACTTTAAACAATGGTCGGTCATTTTCGTTTTTTGTATCACTCGAACCAAATTCAATGCCCCCAGCTATGTCTTCGGTATAATGACTGAACATAAAGCCGTAAAAAGGCGACCTTATTGTGTCTACAGGCTCGAACAAAGGGGTTATGTCGTAAATTCTTTTGTTCGAATTTATCCAGGGGTTGTAGGGTATAATTACCTGGTTGGCCGATATTGTTGAGGGCTGGTTTTCCCAGGTCACTTCATTTTCATTCCATTCCTCTACCACCTGCCTCAAAGCACCTGAGTCCGCCGGGTGGTAGCCGGAGGCATGCAATGGCACGGGGTAAATATTTCCGGCAAGCGTAAGTTCAAGCTCTACTTTTGTAATGATAGCTGATTTGGGCAGATGCCTTTGTATGTTGGTGTACATTAAACTACGGGTGGTGTGCATTACCGTATAACCCGAATCCGATTTAAAGGAAGCGGCAAAAAGGGCATGGTCGCCAAAATTGGTATCTCTATCTAAATTTGTTATCAAGGCGTCCTTTGTATTTTCGGGCGAGGTACGTATTAACATTTCGTACATGCCACTGTTGTCGCCAAGGGGCAAAAGAAGGGGTTCATTGGCGGAGGTCTTCATCAAATCTTCCCAGCCAAACATGAATTTCTTTTCGTAAGCCTCGGTTTTTACCATAAAAATATATTCACCGTTCATGGCTTTTATCACCAGCTCATTTACTTTAGCCTCGAGTGTAAACTGGTATTGTTTGCCTTCGGGATCATAAATGCTCAGTTGCGCCTTTCCAAATCTGCTGGGCGCCATTATTAATGGATTGTTGATATATGCGGCAGTATAAAATAGGAGGGGTTTTACAATGCTAATTCCAAAATTGATATATCCGAAATCTTCGGCGGGATGGTTGCCTACCGGTATTACTTCAACACGGAGTCCAACGGAGGAATTGGCAGATATAGTAAAATCCACAGGTAAGGGCTTGTTTACCAAATAGGCCAATGGTGCATCTTCTTTTGGTGTGGCATACATTACTTCGGCATTTCTGTCAACCACCATAAATTCTGTTAACGAGTAGCTGCCTTCTTTTAATTCTACCTTTTTGCTCACATAACCGTCCGAAAACTTATACAATTCAACCGGTTCTGTATCCATCACCAAATTTCCATCCTTGTCCTTTATCGAAACAAGTAATGTATATGCTTTAGTGCTGTCATAATCGGCAGCCGATTTAAGGTTGCTCTGAAGATCGCTGGCTGAGAAGGTAAATTTTAGTTGACCCAAATTATTTTCTGGCTCAATGGGCTTTTCGCACGAAGAAAATGCAAAAAGCAACAGAGCCGACAAAAATAATGTTTTTGATGTAAGAATGATTGTTTTTTTCATAACAAATGAATTTAAGTGTCTGTTTATATCGCATTTAAAGGTACAACCAATGTAACCAAAATGCAACTATAATTTACAGGGAACTGTTAAATCACAATGGTTTAATATTTTTTGTTCACATCAACACAGAATATTTTACTGAATTTTATTAGCTTTTCTGTTACTCTATACTTTCCACCGCTTTTTTAATCCTGGCCATCGATTCCTGTTTTCCTAGCAATTGGGCTATGGTCATTAAATCTGGGCCAAAAGCACCTCCAGCTAGGGATAGGCGAAGGGCATTCATTACCATTCCAAAGCCCAATCCTTTTTCTTCTATCATGCTGGATATGTAGGTCTTGATAGCATCTGCTTTCCAATCGGCTACTACATTCAATGCTGCTGGCAAGTCGGCCATAAAAGTGGGCACATCGCCTTTCCAGCATTTTTTAATGACCTTGGGATCGTACTCAACGGGGGCAACAAAAAAGAAAGAAGTCTGATCCCAAATATCCGAAACAAAGTTGATACGCTCCTTTACCAAAGCAACTATCTCGGTAACTTTATCCATTGGCACATCAAAACCTTTTTGTACCAATATTGGAGCAAACGCTGTGGCCAATTCCTGGTCACTCATTTTAACGATATACTGATGGTTGAACCACTTGGCTTTTTCGGGGTCGAAACGTGCCCCAGATTTATTGACCCGTTCGATGGAAAAGGATTCGATGAGTTGTTCCATGGTAAAAATTTCCTGCTCGGTACCTGGGTTCCATCCCAACAAGGCCAATAAGTTATTTACGGCATTGGGCAGATAACCTGATTCGCGGTAGCCTGAAGCGGTCTCGCCTTCGGGTGATGTCCACTCTAAAGGAAACACAGGAAAACCTGCTTTGTCACCATCGCGCTTGCTTAGCTTGCCTTTGCCTGTAGGCTTCAGAATAAGGGGAAGATGGGCAAACTGAGGACGATCAGCTTCCCAACCAAAGGCTTTGTACAACATGATGTGCAATGGCAACGATGGCAACCATTCTTCACCCCTGATCACGTGTGTTATCTTCATCAAATAATCGTCCACCACATTGGCCAGGTGATAAGTGGGTAAGCCGTCGGATTTAAAGATTACCTTATCGTCCAGAATAGCGGTATTAAATTTTATATGTCCTCGTATCATATCCACGCCAGTTACATCCTCGTTGGCGGGCATTTTAAACCTAACCACGTAAGGAGTGCCGTTGGCTATGAGCTGCTCTACCTCCTGTTTTGGCAGTGTCAACGAATTTTTAAGCCCTTGACGGGTGTTCATATCGTAGGCAAACTTTGTTTTATCGACTTCAGCAGCCTCCCTTCGGGCATCCAATTCTTCGGGGGTATCAAAGGCGTAATAGGCCCATCCGTCATTGATTAAAAGGTCGGCATAGCCTAAGTAAATTTCTTTACGCTCCGATTGCTTGTAAGGAGCGTATGCACCACCCTGGGTCACGCCTTCATCAATCTGCATTCCCAACCATTGCAATGCCTCATTCACATAATCCTCGGCTCCTTCCACAAAGCGGGTCTGGTCAGTATCTTCAATACGCAATATAAAATCGCCACCATGCTTTTTTGCAAATAAATAATTGAAAAGAGCGGTTCGCACGCCGCCTATATGTAATGGTCCTGTGGGACTAGGAGCAAAGCGCACCCTTACTTTTTTTTGTGCCATGGTATAATTTTTTTTTGCAAAGATAGTAGAATAGGCTCTTAAAAAGCAACTAACGCCAACATCTTAGCGATTATCAGCATCAACAGTTTATTTATGTATAAATGCCTTACAAAATAGTTGGATTCCTATAAACTAGCCCAAATGCGGGCAAGAGAGCTGCCCGGCGCATCAATTTTTAAATCTAAAAAGTAACCGAAAGGAGTTTGGGATACTTCATACCCCGCATTTTCTAATCTTTTTTGTGCGGCATCAAATATGTCTTGGGTGAAAGTGCCGGATGCTTTTGATTCGGAAAGGTGTGCAAACGAATGCAATACCACGCGTTGGGTCTCATTTTTTCGGGCAGTCCATTTCAAATGATTCACCAATTTTTTCTCGCGGCTAAGCACATCCTTTTCTTCGTCCGTTTCCTCTATTTGTATAAAGGCCACAATGGCATCGTTAATCTCGTTTGCATCACCCGGAGGAGGTGCATCTTCTAAATTTTTAATTTTTGCCTCGTAAGCGAAACTATTGACAAATAAAACCAAGACCTTCATATATTTTAAACCTTTTAAAGAATAATGATGTGCCGATAAAAGCAACTCCCGAAGTTATAAATAATTGTTAACCCGGCGAAAGGCGTGGCAACATGTTTGGGAAATTAATAGATTTACGCCAGTTCCATCGCTAATGGGACAACCGACTTCGTAGTGGCGGATTTATAGGCGCTATGCACAATGGTACAACAATAATTTCACCTTTTACATATCTTTCCATGCTTCATCTTCTTGAGGTAAAAGCCAGTCTTTGGTCAGCACTTTTTAACTTGCAAAATGGGTTAAGATAGTATCGCTTCCGAGTTTTTGTTTTGTCTCATTTTTTAACACTTCATTCAATTTGAGTTTTTCTTTATAAGGCAATTGCTTTACAAGGTCATTAACTTGATTGAAATTAAGCGATACGTTTAAGTTAGCAGTTTCTATAGTTTTAAACTTTAAGAATCTTGATACAAATATAAGATGAAATAATGACGAATAATGACGACACATGGACTTCATATAAGTGCAAATTCCACATCCCATGTTAAAAAAAGACAAAAAAGTAATTTATTCTGAAATAACTATTGACATCATGTGGATATGGTTGTATTTTGTGTGTATTAAAGCCATACTATCCATTCCATTAAAAATAGGAGCATTCAAAATGTGTGTGAGGTTTAGGTTAGTTTTTTTAGAATGTTTCCGGGTGCCTGTCTTATCCAAGACAGGCACTATTTTTTATCCCCCATTATTTTTGTATTTTCCCAATCTAATTAATTAATCGCACCTGTGGTAGCTATTAAGCATTGCCACTGTGTAAAAATCAAGTCAGGCCATCGATTTTTTAATTTAATAATTTGCAGATGTAATAGTTCGTTAAGTTTTTGTCATATACTGATAGTTAGATGATTGGCAACTATAAACCAAATGTGCTAAATTGTTGAATTAGAACATCTTGTAAATGAGTATAAAGTCTATTATCCTGGCCTTCCGGCTAGTAGGTAAAATCTAAAATCAATTGAGATGATGAGCGTAAAAAAAATACTATTTGTATGCCTTGGTAATATCTGCCGATCGCCAAGTGCCGAAGCGGTGATGAAAGCAAAACTTCATGCGCATAATTTAACCGATAAATATGTCGTTGATTCGGCCGGTATAACTGATTTTCACGAAGGAGGCACAGCAGATGCCCGGATGCAACAGCACGCCATGCGGCGAAACTATAATTTGACCAGCATTAGCAGACCAGTTAAAGAACCCGCTGATTTTGATGATTTTGATTTTATCATTGGCATGGACGATCAGAATATGCGCGACTTAAAAGCCTTGGCTTCGAACAAGGAGCACGTAAATAAATTGAGCCGCATGACGGATTATTGCACACAGTTTTCCATGAATGAAGTACCCGATCCCTATTATGGCGGTGATGCTGGCTTTGAACTGGTGTTGGATTTATTGGAAGATGCTTGCGATGGCCTAATCAATAAACTGGAAGGTGAACAATCAAATTTTAGATAAAATAAGCGCAATCCTTCGCGACGAAATTATGGATAGCGCAGCACAAGGTGGAGGCTGCATTGCCGACTCACGGGTTATTACTACCTCCTCGGGTAAAATGTATTTTCTGAAACAAGGATTTAGCAACGGTATGTTTTTAAACGAAGCCAACGGGCTGCAAGCAATCGAACGTTCCGGAAGCATACGAACTCCTAAAATCATCGGCGTTGAGAATGATTTTTTGTTAATGGAGTTTATCCAGCACGGTATAAAAACCAAAGAAGCTATGTTTAGCTTCGGTTGCGATTTGGCTAGGATGCATCAATTTGTGGGTAAGCGCTATGGTTTTTACGAAGATAATTTCATCGGGGCTAATCAACAAATAAACACTGAATCAGACAATTGGGAAGATTTTTATTTTAATAACAGGCTTAAATACCAATATCAATTGGCCGAAAAAAACGGACACCTTACTCCGGAGTTGAAAATTAAATTTTTACAACTTGAAAAAATATTTCATCTTATTTTGGAGGGTAGTGCAGAGCACCCTTCACTATTACATGGTGATTTATGGGGCGGCAATTATTTGATGGATGAAAAACAAAAAGCCGTATTAATCGATCCCGCAATTTATTATGGCCACCGCGAGGCCGACCTGGCCATGACCAAACTCTTCGGCGGATTTTCGCCCGAGTTTTATCAGGGCTACCAACATACTTTTCCGCTCAAAGAGGGGTATACATATCGCGAAAATATTTATTTATTGTACCATGTTTTAAACCATCTAAACCTATTTGGAAGAGGGTATTATTCGCAAACCATACACTTGATCGATTCTTATCTGTAGGTTAAAAACACGTTAAATAAGCAACAAAATCTGCTATTAAAAATGGGATTGATAAAAATTAGTTATTTTTGGACTCTAAGTTTGCGCAAGTAAATGGCAAATGCATATGTACTAATCTGATATTCAGAGAATAACCTAGGAAAATGAAGAATCACAAACTGCTCAACAATCTGCTCGGATGGTTTACTTTTACCATTGCCGCAGTAGTTTATACCATGACAATTGAACCTACGGCCAGTTTCTGGGATTGTGGCGAATTTATATCAACCTCCTTTAAATTGTTGGTAGGTCACCCGCCGGGAGCACCCGTATTTATGATTTTGGGTCGTTTCTTCACCCTCTTTGCGCCGGATAAAGGTTCCGTGGCATTAATGATAAATCTGATGAGTGCCCTTTCGAGTGCTTTTACTATTTTGTTTTTGTTTTGGACCATCACCCATCTGGGGCGTAGGTTTTTTATGACCAAGGATAACGAAACCTGGAGATCGTGGTCTGTTTTGGGTGCCGGATTGGTAGGTGCATTGGCTTATACTTTTTCTGATACATTTTGGTTTTCGGCAGTGGAGGGCGAGGTGTATGCCATGTCGTCGCTGTTTACCGCAGTGGTATTTTGGGCTATCTTAAAATGGGAAGATGTAGCCGACGACAAATATGCCAACCGATGGTTAATATTAATAGCCTATTTGATGGGTTTATCCATTGGGGTACATCTCTTAAACTTGTTGGCCATCCCGGCCATCGTATTAGTTTACTACTACAAAAAATTTAATGTTACCCAAAAAGGCATTGCCACAGCCTTGGGTATCTCGGTGTTGCTATTGGTAGGCATCCTCTATGGCATTATCCCTTACACCGTTAAAATAGCCAGTTGGTTCGAGTTGCTTTTTGTCAATTCGTTTGGTGCACCCTTCAATACAGGACTTGCTGTATATCTAATTTTATTGATGGCAGGTTTGATTGCAGGTATTTGGTACACCCACAAACACCAAAAAGTTATTATGAATACCCTTTTACTGGGCACCACGGTAATACTTATTGGCTATTCATCCTTCGCCATGATTGTTATCCGTTCGTATGCCAACCCCACCATGGACCAAAATTCACCCGAAGACGTTTTTTCGATGATGGGTTATCTGAACCGAGAGCAGTATGGCGACAGACCCCTAGTTACAGGACAATATTACAACTCGCCCATCGACCGAAAAAAATCAAGTGCGAAAAAAGGGGATCCCGTGCGCATTAAAAAGGACGGTGAATATAAAACCGTGGACTTTAAACCGCATTTCGTTTTTGATAGTAACACAACCACAATTTTCCCTCGTATGCACAGCCGCGAGGATCGTCATATAGCCCAATACAAATATTGGGGAGGTGGTAATGCCAAAGGGTCAAAAGTACAGATTCAAGATCAGGAATCGGGCGATATGAAAACGATCACCTTGCCCAGCTTTTGGCAAAATCTGACTTTCTTTTATAACTATCAGGTAAAACACATGTACTTTAGGTACTTTATGTGGAATTTTGCCGGGCGCCAAAACGATATGCAGGGCAATGGCGAAGTGCATAAAGGTAATTGGATATCCGGGATACCCATCCTCGATAACATGCGCTTGGGCGATCAATCCAAACTGCCCGATACCTACAAAAACAATCCTGCTCGCAACAAGCTATACCTGTTGCCACTAATTTTAGGTTTGGTAGGACTGTTGTTTCAGTACCAATCAGGCAAACGTGGCAAGCAAGGTTTTTGGGTTGTAATGCTGCTGTTTCTTCTCACAGGACTAGCTATAGTGCTTTATCTTAATCAATCCCCACTCCAACCTCGCGAGCGTGATTACGCCTATGCAGGTTCGTTTTACGCATTTACTATTTGGATAGGCCTTGGAGTACTGGCCGTGGCAGAAGGCTTAAAAAAGATGATGGATGGCAAAGTAGCAGCAATTGTTGCTACTGCAACAACCCTGGTTCTGGTGCCTGGAATTATGTTGTCCGAAAACTGGGACGATCATGATCGGAGTCACCGTTTTGTAGCCCGCGACTTGGCTTTTAACTACCTGGATACCTGCGACGAAAATGCCATCCTCTTTACCAATGGCGACAACGATACCTTTCCGTTATGGTATGCACAGGAGGTAGAAGGTTATCGTACCGATGTGAGAGTTTGCAACTTAAGTTACCTTCAAACCGATTGGTACATCGACCAGATGGGTCGCAAAGCTTACGAGTCGGATCCACTCCCCTTTACGCTAACGCACGATCAGTACGTTACCGGAACCAGAGATGTGGTGCATATGATTCCACGAATTCAAGGTAGGGTGGATATGAAAGAGGCAATCAAGTTTGTGGCTAGCAACAATCCTAAAACCAAAGAAATACCGGGTTATCCCGGCCGTATCGACCACATGCCCTCTAAGTCGTTTAGTATTCCAGTCGATAGCTTAATGGTATTGCAAAAAGGAGTGGTAAGTAAAGACGCTGCCGACCTGATAGTGCCACAGGTAAACATCGATTATAATAAGCCATACATCCTTAAAAACGAACTGATGATATTGGATATGTTATCCAACAACGATTGGAACCGTCCTATTTATTTTGCAGTTACGGTAGGTCAGGATAATTATGCCAATCTGGAAGATTATTTTCAATTGGAAGGTTTTGCTTACAAAGTAGTACCCATCAAAACCCAATCTGCCGATGGCCAGTTTGGAAGGGTAGATGCGGATAAAATGTACGACAAGTTCAAGAATAAATTTGTTTGGGGTGGGTACGACGATCCACGCGTGTATCTCGACGAAAACCACCAGCGCATGGCTATGAACATCCGTAACAACATGTCGCGATTAGCCAATACCTTGTTGGATGAAGGAAAAAAGGATAAAGCAGTTGAGATTTTGGATATGGCCTTAACAAAAATGCCAGTGGACAAAGTACCGCATAACTATTTCTCCATATTTTTGGCCGAAGGGTATTACAAAGCCCAACAGGATAAAAAGGGAGATGAAATTTTGCGTACGTATGGACACGATACTTATCAGGATATAAACTTTTTCTCGTCGCTACCTGCCAATATGCAAAACAACGTGGGCGACGATTTTCAGCGCAGTCTGGCTATTTATACCGAATTAGCAAATATATCGGTACGATACAATCGCAATGAGCTAAGAGAGGAACTGAGCAAAGATTTGGCAAATTTACCAGTAGATGTGCTGCCCGACAATATGTTGTCGATTTTTGCTGCCGAAGGTTTTTACCTTAATGGAAACGCTGTAGTGGCTGATCAATTATTGGAAACACTGGCTCGTATAAGTAGCCAAACCATCAATTATTACAGAACTTTACCTGTGAACGAAAAAAGTCGTTTTGATTATCAATACCGTCAAAGCATCATGTTTAGCCACGAAATTGATAAATTAACTGCCAAATATAAACGGAACGATTTGAGGAGAAAGATAGGGGGCGGAGAAATAGAGGTGGAGAAAAATGGGATGAATTTGAATGTTGAATAAGGTATGGTTAGACCACCCATTTTAGCCAAATACTTAATGCCACAGCTTACTTGGTGTTGCAGTAATTCTGGTAGCAATGTGTTCCTGAGTTTTGATGATGGCCCCATACCCGAGGTAACTCCTTGGGTATTGGATGAGGCCGATAAATGGGGCGCCAAGCTCACGTTTTTTTGCGTAGGCGAAAATGTGTGCCGATACCCCGAACTATATCAGGAGATTATAAAAAGGGGCCATCGGGTTGGTAATCATACCTATAACCACCTAAAGGCATGGGGTACAAATAAAAAAACGTATTTTGATAATATTAACAAGGCATCCGAAGTTATCGAATCCAATCTTTTTAGGCCGCCACACGGACTAATTTACCCTTGGTACATTGCAAAGCTTCGTCCCAATTTTGATAAAATAGTGATGTGGGATGTATTAAGCAAGGATTATGACAACAATTTATCAGGGAGTCAGGTCTTTGCTAATGTAAAACGATATTTACGGCCCGGCTCCATCGTGGTTTTTCACGATTCGTTAAAAGCCGAAAAAAACATGAAATATGCCTTTCCAAAAACTTTGGAGATGATAGCCCAAATGGGTCTAACAACTAGGGTGATTGAGTAGGTGGATCAAAGTGGGTGGATGGAATTGAGACCGTAACAGAAGAATAGAAAATTCTCAACATTTTTTTATTCAAGTGGCCGAATAAACGTAACCTTCGTAAATTTTTTGCGTTCTTTGCAAAAAGTTTCGTGCCCTTGTACGAAAGCTTGAATTAGGATATAATTTTTTAAATAAATGAAGATACTTTTATTAGGTTCGGGAGGCAGAGAACATGCCCTGGCATGGAAACTTAAACAAAGCCCAAAACTGAAAGAACTAATTATTGCACCAGGCAATGCCGGCACAGCAGAACTGGGAACCAATATGGATGTGGATCCCAACGATTTTGAAGCCGTTAAAAAGATTGCCTTAGACCAGCAGATCAATATGTTAGTGGTGGGGCCCGAAGAACCATTGGTTAGGGGTATCAAAGATTTCTTTTTGAACGATGCCAAATTAGCCCATATACCCGTCATAGGCCCAGGAAAACGTGGAGCCAGGCTAGAAGGAAGCAAAGAGTTTTCGAAAGACTTTATGCAGCGCTATGGTATACCTACCGCCAAATACACCTCAGTTACCATTGAAACTATCGACCAAGGAATTGCTTTTTTAGAAGAAATGAAGGCACCTTATGTGCTCAAGGCCGATGGTTTGGCCGCCGGTAAGGGAGTACTTATTCTTGATGATTTGCAACAAGCCAAAACAGAGCTAAAATCAATGCTCGAAGGTAAGTTTGGCGAAGCCAGCAAAAAAGTCGTTATCGAAGAGTTTTTGGATGGAATTGAGCTTTCCGTTTTTGTATTGACCGACGGCTCGGCCTATGTAGTGCTGCCCGAAGCCAAGGATTATAAGCGCATTGGAGAGGGCGATACCGGCCTTAACACAGGTGGAATGGGCGCAGTGAGCCCTGTGCCATTTGCTGATGCCGCGTTTATGAAAAAAGTACACCGTAAAATTATTCAGCCTACCATAGGGGGTTTGTATTCCGACGAAATACCGTATAAAGGATTTATATTTATCGGGATAATAAAAGTAGATAACAAGCCCTACGTGATTGAATACAACGTACGCCTAGGCGATCCGGAAACTGAGGTAATCATGCCACGCATAAAAACCGATATGGTGGACTTGTTAGTGGCTGCCGCATCCAAAGAATTAAGAAAGTGTTCCATTGAATTTAACGACGACACCGTAACAACAGTAATGATGGTATCCGGCGGTTACCCCGAAAAATATCAAAACGGCAAAGAAATAACCGGTCTCGATAAAGTGAGCGATGGTATGGCTTTTCACGCAGGCACCAAGCTGCAAAATGGCAAAGTGCTTACCCATGGCGGAAGAGTAATTGCCATGAGTTCTTGGGGTAAAAACATAAACGAAGCATTGGCAAAATCGTACAAAAATGCTGAAGCTGTTAATTATGAAGGTAAATATTATCGAAAAGATATCGGTTTAGACTTGTAATTTTTCTTTTTTTATCAAAATAAAAATAAATTGGGCTACCCGCCTGCTGAAAGGCAGAAAGCCCGATTCGAATTGCATGGTGATCCCCGGGATAAATCCCGGGGATAGTTATGAAGATTCTTGATGAAGTGTTTTTTTATAACTAGACACGGCATTAAGTATGTCCGGCCTTCGACACATGCCTTGCAAGCATTGGGTTGCCTAAATCGGTTTTAACCGAAATATATAAATCATGTTACTAAAACTAATACATAATAATAAGATAGGAGCCTATGCCTTTATGCTCCTTCTAATTCTGTTGTTTTGGATAAAGCCTTTTGTGCTGGGACATGCGATAGATACCATTTCGTTTGAAAACCCCATGCCTTTATGGGCACTCTTCGCCTTCATCACTAAAACACCTTGGTTGGGCTACATTTTTAGCATACTATCCGCCATTTTCGTTAGTCTGAGCATAAACCGCTTCAACTCCAAATATGCCTTACTTAGCAAGCAATCGGCTTTGCCGGGGGTAGTATTTGTTATGCTAATAGGCGGTATGCCGCTTGCCTTACATTTCAACCCTTTTTGGATTGCTACCCTTTTTTTTATTCTTGGATTGGAATACCTCTTTGCCGCCCACGATTACCGAAAGGTGATGAAAGAATGTTTCCTAACTACATTTTGGATTTCGGTAGCCAGCTTATTTAGCTACAATTTGGTGTTGCTCTATCCTCTGTTTATTCTACTCATGATACCTTTGCGCTTGCTTAATTTTAAATCATTTTTAGCATCGCTCATCGGCTTTATATTGCCCTGGCTGTTATTATTGGGCACGGAATTGATATGGGGAAGCCTCCCAGATTATTTTCACTATCTTAGTTTTTCCTGGGACAAGGTGGCTCTTAGTTTTCAGCATTCCACTTTTAGTTGGACATACCTAGTTTCCATTGCATTTATATTTTTTATTGCATCACTTTCAGTTGCGCGCGCTTATGGCACAAAAAAAATATTTACCCGAAAACAATACCTCGTTTTCATTTATGCGGCATTGTATATTGCCGGTCTTATGCTTATTACCGGTCTTAATATTAATATGATAACCTTGCTGGCCGTCCCGTTTTCAATTGTTATTGCTCATCTCATCGACCATATCCGATCGGTTTTGTGGAAGAATATTGCACTCGCCTGCCTGATTCTATTGTCCATTACCGGACATATACTGGTGTAATGGTCGCATCAAAGTAAAAACCGTTATCAAAACCTCAAATAAAAGCGGCAATTAATAAAGATTCAAGTATTGTTACGGAGAAACTAAGATTCGTGCAATTCGTGTAATTTGTGGATGACGAACAACGTACTCCTTTTATCGCACCAAAATTATCCAGCCATCCTTGGTCTTGTGTTTAATCCTGTTTAGCGGAAAGATAAACTTTAGCGAGATATTGGTCAGCAGACCCGCCCCGGTAGAAAGTAACAATTGCTCGGTGCTCGAAAGCTTATCTCCGTTTTCTCTAAGCCCATAATAGACTCCTAGTGTTGCGCCAATGGTAAGCACAGTTTTTAACAGCTGCGAGCCTACGGATACCTTTCTAAAGCCTGTTATGTCGTCGATACGAATATGGGTTAGATTTGTAGCATCAGTAAATAGACGTGGCTTGCCCATCACAACCATGCTATCATTAACCTGAATAAGGCTATTTGATTTTAACTCCATTTGTTTCAAATAACCACGGTATTGCACAACCAGCAAAGCACCTTTGGGAATTTGCACCGCTTTGTGAGCATCCTGATTGTAAAATATCAGTGCACTCTTTTGTGATTGAGCACATACAGAAATTAAAAGAAAGGACAGGATGTATAAATAGCGCATCGTTTTTTTGTAAAAATACAAGAAAATATAAGGAATAAAAAACCGGCGCGATGGCCGGTTTTTGTTTTCAAGTAAGCTAAAATTATTTGGCCTTAGGTCGATTAAGCTATTTTTTAATAACTTTTTTAGTTAGGACTTTACCATTTACATCCGTGATTTTTAGCATGTAAACACCTTTGGCTATGGTAATTGTTGGTATCACCACCTTATCCAAATTGTTACCTTCAGCTTGGAGTACCAATTGACCTGCTAAGTTTATAAGTTCCACCGAGGCGATTTCTGCACCTTCAATACTAAATTCAGAATAGAATGGGTTGGGATAAACCGTAACTAAACCAGCTTTTTGTTGGTTAATTTTGGTAGCATTTTCCTCCGTTACGCTGAAATCATCCCAATAGGTGATAGCACCACTATAGGTACGTACCTCAAGATATAAAAAAGCGGCGCTAGCAGGTGCTGCAACCGTTGTGCTATATTCTGCCCACTCACCAAATGTAGGAAAATATTTATTGTTGGGGCCTTCTAGTTGAGCTTCTGTAGCCTCATTGTCAAAAAGAGTTTTATCAGCATCTGCCCATTTTGCCCAAATTCTGGAATCTGTTCCATCGTTCTCTACGGTATAATACCAAATGCTAACCGTATAAGTTTTACCTCCGGTTAAGGTTACGTATTGTCCCAAGGCTTTTGTGCCTCCAGTATGTTTGGCACTGTAAGTTCCAGAACGTATTATGGTAGTTTCCTGTGTCACACTCTCTGCCTTACTCCAATCAGTAGGCCTAGTTTCATTATTCCAAGCTTCAAAACCTGCATTTGTAACCAGGTTTTGTGCTAATGCACCTGCCGATAAAAATAATGCCGTAATAAAAAGTAAAATTTGCTTCATGATACTTGATTTAGGTTCATATTAAATAAGAGTATTAAATAAGAGTATTAAATAGGTCAATAATACACATGACGAAAAACTAGTTTAATATTATGTTTTCTCAATTTACAAATTATTTTTTTAAAAATAAAAACTAATTTCAATTTATGTGTAAACTATACTTCTTATAAAGCAATTAGCAACTTTAGCTTTGAGCCTGTATATTAGTTTGTTAGTGATGTTATATTGACTTCACTACAGTTTTCTGCGCTTAACGTAAGGGGCTGCGTTAGTTAATTGTAAAACGGGAAAAATAAATCAGCTGTTTAACTATGGTTGCCTGAATTATGGACGGATATTGGGTACTCAAACAAACCGTTGCCCATCTGCCATAATTTTTGCATTTTTGCAACTTATTTTATATTGAAAAAATTATTTACATGGCGGATATATTAAACCTAGAGGAACTGCATTTTTTAGGAATTAAGGTGGTGTATAAGGAGTTGGTAGATAAGGGTTACGAGGTACTTAACGTGCGGAAGGAACTAGATATTAACCCGCAAATACTAGCTAAAAAGAATGATGCGTTTCATATGATAGTGGTTAAAACAGCGTACTATCCCGATATGGGCATCCTACTTCCCGAAACCATTCTGCAAGTAAGTAAGCTGGCAACAAAACACCAAGCTACTTGTTGGTATGCAAGCGTGGGTATTGCCAATGCCAACGGACTAACAGATGAAGAAATGTCGAGGCCCGTTAAAGGTGGAGAATATTACATCAATTTTAAAGGCCTAATCCCCTTCCCAACAAATAATAATTCCAATTGAGAATGAACAGACATATTGCTGATTTTATATCTTTTATAAAAGCAAACCGCATAATAATTTACGTTTTACTGGGGTCGGCTTTTATGCTCCAAGTGTGCAGTAAAGGAGCTCAAACACCTGTGCGTTATTTGGAGCCGCAGTTTGAGGAAATAACACAACCCGCGCCTGAAGAGGTAGATGTGCCTAATGAAGATGTAGAAATTAACCAAGCTCCCAACCCGGCTAATGATATGAATACGTTGCTTATAATGGCAGTGCTCATACTTGCCTTTTTTGTTGCCAAGCGCTATGGATGGTTAGATAAACTGTATCCGAAAGTGGTTATCTTTAAAGTAAACCATTATAAAAGTAAAACGAAGGGAAACCTGATTCTAAAGGTGTTTTTGATAAACAAAACCAATACTTCTATTTCGTTTAACAACCCAACGCTTTGCTTTTATAAAGGGAATAAAAAGCGGGAGTTTACGATTAAAAATATCGGCGGACAAAATTATTTCCCCATCACCCTTACCCCGGGAACAGGGCATAAATTTAACATTGATGCCCAAAATTTTTACGATAAAGTGGATGGACTTACAGAATATAAAACATTACGAATGGAAATTAATAGTACCACGGGCACTAATTACAAAAGTATGAAGTGGCCTGCTTGGTTAACTTTTAAAAAAATATAATGAGTAACTTCTTAAAAACACAGTGGAATAAATACAAAGTGCGTAAAACCAAAGCTGGGATCATTCTGGATTTTTTGTTTTTGGTGTTGTTTATTGCTATGATAAATCCGCCTACGCGTAAAACCATCAGTTCGTTTGTTATTCGTTATACCATGAGCTCGCCCAAGGAAAGCGACAAAGGAATAAGGTTAACAAATGCAGATTATCAATGGCGATATTTGGATAGTGAAGGTCAAACTAAGAAGTTTGCCGATTTGAAAGACAAAGTGGTGTTTTTAAATCTGTGGGCTACATGGTGCGGACCTTGTGTTGCCGAATTTCCGGCGATAAACGAGTTATATAAGGAATACGGTGATAAAGTTGAATTTGTGTTACTTAGCAACGAAGATTTATCGACCGTGCAAAATTTTTTACAGAAAAAAGAATACGAAGTGCCCTCGTACCGATACTTGGACGAGATACCCCAACTTTTATACTCACAGAGCATACCTGCCACGTTTATTATTTCCAAGCGTGGTGAGTTGGTAGTTCAGAAAAAAGGAGCCGCCAAATGGAACAGCGCATCTTTTAAACAATTATTGGATAAATTAGTTACGGAATAGTGAAGATAGGAAATTTAGAGCTCAGGGAACATCCGTTGTTGCTGGCTCCCATGGAAGACGTTACGGATCCATCTTTCAGGCTTTTGTGTAAAAAATATGGCGCCGACTTGATGTACACCGAGTTTGTTTCGGCAGATGCGTTGGTGCGCAGCATAGAGAGTACCCAACGCAAAATGACCATATTTGATGAGGAGCGGCCCGTTGGCATTCAACTCTACGGAAAAGATGTGGAGGCAATGGTAGAAGCGGCCATAATAGCGGCGGAAAAAGGACCTGAATTGATTGACATTAACTTTGGTTGTCCCGTAAAAAAAATAGCCACTAAGGGTGCAGGCTCCGGCATGTTAAGGGATATCCCCAAAATGTTAGAGATGACCCGTAAGATTGTGCAGGCCGTAAAATTGCCCGTTACTGTTAAAACCCGATTGGGCTGGGACGAGGATTCGAAAATTATCGTAGAACTGGCCGAGCAGCTTCAGGATACCGGAATAAAGGCACTGACCATACATGGCCGAACCCGCGCACAAATGTACACCGGCGAGGCCGATTGGACTCTCATAGGCCAAGTGAAAAACAATCCCCGAATGTATATCCCCATCATTGGTAACGGTGATTTGTCGAGCCCCAAAAAGGCAAAAATGTATTTGGATAGATATGGAGTTGACGCACTGATGATAGGACGAGCCTCCATTGGTAGGCCGTGGATATTTAAGGAAGTGCGTCATTATTTGGATACCGGTGAGCTGTTGAGCCCACCAATGATACCTGAGCACGTAGATATGATTGGCGAGCAAATGGATAAAAACATAGCATGGCTGGGCGAAAGACGTGGTATTTTGCACATGCGCCGACATTTAGCGATTACCTTTAAGGGTTTACACGATTTTAGAGATCTGAAAATTAAGATGCTTCGCGCCAATACATCAGATGAAGTTAGGGACTGTTTAAACGAAATTAAAGATAAATATGCCGATTGCGCTTCATTAGTAGATGCTTAATAAACACCATTACAAATAAAATAAATCTCTTTCGTCATTAAAGTTTTATTATTTATCCGTCTTATTCTATTACAATAGACCGTTACCTGCCTGTCGGCCATAGCCGTCAAGCTAAGGATTTAAAGTATTGACATTCAAGTTGTTATAGGAGCACAACTCCCCCGTTGGGGAATTGCCAGTATTATTCTCCATTTTTTTATATATTATGTAAGACAAAAAGAAGGGC
>JAGXIO010000226.1 GCA_024635555.1 Saccharicrinis sp. | reverse complement strand
TTTGGGATAAGCAAAATTGTTGGCGAAAAGCAGGGCCGTTTGTTGAGCCCGCTTGGCTGTGCTGCTTATTATTAAATCAGGCATATAACCTTTGGCTTTTAAATGCCCGGCAATAATCTCCGAATCTTTTTGTCCACGGGGTAACAGCTCACGATCGAAATCGGATTTGCTATAATCCTGTAACTGCACCGTTTTGGCATGGCGCACCAATATTAGTTTTTTCATCTCAACAAAAATTAATTTACCGAATATTATAAACTGTGCGTTATCATTTATAAATCAGATTTATTTCGGATAGTTCCTGTCCAATTTGTTGAATCCCGCTCAAAATTTTTTCAGTTTGATTTTCAGAAGGCTTTTTATGTCCTTGCACATACTGAGACAGTAATGTTGGATTCATCCCTATCTTTTCAGCAAGAAACTTGGAATTTAAGACTTTGTAATACTGAAAGAATTGTGCGAAGTCAATTTCAAATTTTAAATTTTCATGCATAATTTCATACTTCTCCTCAAAATACAACTGAGCTGACTCATGTGCGTTGTTAATCAGTTCAGGAACAGTTCGACCAGTAGTAAAAATTGGATATTCCTCAGAAAACGCTGAAAATCCCGTTTCGGTTTTTTCAACAATTATTTTAATCTTTTTCTTAAATAGTTTCATCACATTTCATGTATCACTTTCTTAATTAGACACATCCAAAGGTAAATAATAATTTACTTTTCAGCAAGTCTTATTGAAAAAGGGTTTTAACCATGTCTATTACCTCATCTCTAGCTATCTTAACACCGGCAGGATATCTCTTTTCTATAAAAAAGCACTATTTTCGGAAAAAATAAATTACACAAATGACACGCATAGGACTTTTATCAGATACGCACTCACTTCTTTTTTGCAAAAAACACATACAGTAGTAGTCGATTCGATAATCATCATCAATAAAAGAATGTATAGTCTTTAACAATTACGATATATGAAAAGCCATAGAAAAAAGTTCAGCATGTAAGAGATTGCCGATTAGGGTGTTGTGAAAATGAAGAAATAATTCTTTACTGTGGTGCTACCAAAAAGGAATAACAAGGCAAAGGAAATAATCAAAGTAAAAAAATTTATTCACTATAAAACCTCGGTAAAAAAATTCGAAATTCTGTCCAAAGTATTGATCTAAAACGAAACCTTAGTTCATAATTATAGTATACTCCTCCATAATTATTGTTGCAATTTTATAATTATTGTTACAATTTTATAAAACAACATCAATAACCCCATGCTTCAAATGAAATTGAAAGATCTTAAAATATATCAGAAGCTGATACTTTCCTCCTCAATTATTCTCTTCTTTTCGTTGTTTATTGGTTTTGTTGGGATAACCAACTTGAATAAAATTAATGATAGTTCTAGTAGTTTAGCAGAATATTATATTCCTGTTGTCAGTAATTCTTATAAAATGGATAAGTACTGGCATGAGATTTCTGATAATCTTAACCAATATAATTTTTCAGGGAAAAGCTATTTTAGCGATAAAATAAATGGCCTACTGACCAAAATGAATACATCAATTGAAATTATTATAAAAAATGTTGATCAGGCTGGTGTTTCTAATGAAAACAAAACAAGAATAGCGAATGTCAAAAATCAATTGAAAGAATTTCAGAAACTTTTCAAGGAATATGAGATGGATATGGTTAAAACAAATGTTCTGCTTGAAAATATAAATTCCACAAAGTCTAGTGTAATAGCCTCTTCTTATGGAAATATAAAGAAAGATATTCTCGAAATACAAAATCTAATTAATGAAACTCTAGCCAATCGAACCCCCTCTAATTTAGATGATTTAAACAGTTTAATTAACAAAAATAAAAACAGTTACAATTCGCCTATTAATGAGTATCTATCACATGTAGAGGCATTTAAAGCAATTTATGTAACTACTCGCTTGAAGGAACTAAAAGTGATTGAAGGGAGTAGCAATATTTTAGCCGAAATCAGGGGTGTTACAGATGTTATACTCGATTCTTTTACCGAAAATTCAGAAGAGACCAATTACATCACCGAACAATCAAGTTTCTATTTGATAATGTCAATGATTGGAGTCCTTGTTTTAGGCATATTATCTTCCTTTTTAATTAGTAGATCCATTACAGTACCCATTAAAGAAAGTGTTAAAATGGTGAAAGATTTGGCTTCGGGCAATTTTTCAAGAATAATTCATATAGATAGAAAAGATGAAATTGGCGACTTAATTAATTCATTGAATTTAATTACCGAAAACTTGAGTAAAACAGTACGACTTATCAAGGAAAGTGCAAAAAACATAGCCGCTGCCGGATCTGAATTAAATACAAGTTCGCAAGAAATGGCACAAGTAGCTAACGAGCAAGCCTCTGCCTCGGAAGAAATAGCAGCTACTATGGAAGAGATCTCGGCCAATGTGCGACAAAATTCAGATAACGCCCAAACAACCGGAAATATTTCAAATGCTTCTGCCATTGGAATTGTTGAAGGTACAGCATCGACAAAAGAGGCCATTCTATCAATGCAGAAGATTGCCAATAGTGTTGGCATAATTAATGAAATTGCTGTACAAACAAATTTATTGTCGTTAAATGCATCGGTTGAAGCAGCCAGGGTTGGAAATGCAGGTAAGGGGTTTGCCGTTGTCGCCGCCGAAGTACGTAGATTGGCTGAGCACAGTAACAAGGCCGCAGTTGAAATTGACAAACTGGCCAAAGAAACTGTTCGGATATCAACTGTTGCTGGCGATAAACTAGAAAAAGTTACTCCTGAAATTCAAAATACAGCATTATTAATACAAGAAATCGTTAATTCAAGTATTGAACAAATTAAAGGTGTAGATCAAGTGAATTCGGCTTTAAGCCAATTTAATTTAGGCACACAAGGCGCCGTTAGCAACACAGAACGAGTAGCTGCTAATGCTGTAAATCTTATGGCACAGGCCCAAGAATTGGTGAAAGCCATAAGTCATTTTAAAACTTCGGATGACAAAGAAACTCAAGTCGACTTAATTGATAAACAAAGGGATAGGAACCCTATTAAAAATGTTACCCCAATTCAAACCAAAGATAACTCAACTTCTAAACCTAAAAAATTTCCGATTGATTTGGATGAAAGTAAAGATTATCATGATTTTGAGAAGTATTAATTGCGTAATAATTCGATAAAATTTTGCGCTCATCACTTGTTGCTTTTTCACTTTTAAAGATGCATAAAAAAAAACCTATGAAACGAGCTATGAGTAAGATTTCTCACAAAAGAGGATGATTACGTTGGTGAGTTCCCCCGAATCAAGTTCGGGGCAGGCTATGTGGCAAAAAAAATAAATTATAAACACATGAAATATTACAAATATCTTATTGTTACTACAATACTGCTTACAATGATTTCGTGTAGCGAATCAAATCAGGTAAAAATTGGGTTTTTAGTAAATAAATCTCAAGAACTAGCTTTGCAGAATTTGAATTCCTTTGTAGAGAGAGCAAAACAACTTGGTGCGGAAGTATTAGATAAAAATGCGAAAGGCGATGATGCATTACAGTATAAACAAGCCCTAGAACTTATGGATCAAGGGGTTAAAGTATTGATACTATCCTCAGTTAATTCAATTAGCGCTGCAGCTATCGTTCGGGAGGCTCACACTCAGGATGTGATTGTTATTGCTTACGATCGAATAATTAAAAATTGCGATTTAGATTATTACGTAACATTTGATAGTCGGAAAGTAGGGGAGTATATGGCCAAGGAGGCTTTAGCACAAAAACCAACAGGAAATTATGTGTTGTTTTGGGGTGATAAAAGTGATAACAATGCCGACTTGATTAAAGAGGGTGTTCTTAAAGTATTACAACCCCATATCGACAATGGAAAAATAAATGTACTCCATAAAATATATGTAGAAGATTGGTCTGGGATAAATGCAGAATACGAGATGGATCGTATCGTACGATTAACAAGTGAAGCTAAGGTTGATGCTGTTGTAACTTCTTCCGATGGCCTGGCAAGGGGAGCAATTTCCGCTCTAAAAAAGTACAACTTGCTTGAGAATGTATTTGTCTCGGGTCAAAATGCTGAAAAAGAATCCTTAAAAATGGTACTTGCTGGCGAGCAAACCATCTCGATATACAAGTCACCAAAAAAAATGGGATATTCCGTTGCCGAATTAGCTGTTCATTTAATTACGAAAAGTGACGAAGAATTAAGTTTCAATGTAAACGATTCTGTTTACAACGGGCGAATTAAAGTTCCTTCAATTCTTTTTGATCCTGTGGTCATTACCAATTCTAACATGAAAAATAAAATATTTTCTGATGGTCTTATTAAAATGCAGGATTTAAATAATTGATAAAACCCTGAGAAGTACGATTTAAACACTGTTTAGTTTTTTGCATCCAATATATTGAACCGAAAAGAATCCTATTTGTATTATAATGAACATAGTTGGTGATACCATTTGAGTATCGTGATCATAGTACCTTCCTATAGATGGGTCATAATATCACTCTCAATATTCTCTATTTTCTCTTCCAGCAATGCAACACGATAGATTTCTCCAAATTTATAAAATTGCACTATTTTCGGAAAAAAAATAAAATTACAAGGATGACACGCATAGGACTTTTATCAGATACGCACTCCTTTTTTGATCCACGATTTAAGGAATTATTTGCACAGTGCGACGAGATATGGCACGCGGGCGATATTGGCGACATGCAGGTGCTCGACGATATGCGAGCATTTAAAACTACTCGCGCTGTATTTGGTAACATAGATGACGCCCGCATACGCGCTGAATTAAGCGAGCACCTGCGCTTTAGCTGCGACGGTGTTGATGTTTGGATAACGCACATCGGGGGTTACCCCAACAAATATTCGCCGTCGGTAAAAGCGCAAATTTATACAAACCCGCCCAAACTGTTTATCGCAGGCCACTCGCATATTTTAAAGGTTATTTACGATAACAAAATTAACTGCCTGCACATTAACCCCGGAGCTGCCGGGCGTTCCGGCTTTCATGCCGTACGCACCGCCATCCGGTTTAGTCTTGATAATGGAGATATTAAAGATTTAGAGGTGATTGAACTCAATAGTAAAGAGGTTGATAGAATGGAAAGTGGAGTTTGAGTAGTAAGTAAGTTCCATTAAAAAAGTCAAAGCTATCTTTAAAATAAAAAAGGGTTCTTCGTCTGCGTGATGCAGATAAAGAACCCTTACTTTTAGATATAAACCCTTGCGACTGGTTTCAAGAACAGTTATGGTAAAATCACCACTTTCTTCGATATCACCTTTTTCTCGATAAATATCAGGATGTTGTACATTCCTTTTGACAGATGGTTCAAATCAAGTTGTATCGGTGCTTCTTCACTCGGTCCAGAAATATAAACCGATCTACCGCTCATGTCAAATACTTGGATTCGATGTACATTATCTACATCACCCGAGATATACACCATACCCCTTGAAGGATTAGGGGATACCATGATGGAAATGTCATGAACTTTGTCTTCCGCTGAAGTTGCCAACAGCACCACTATATCTACCTTATCGGTACGTACCACCTTACCGTCGTCAACAGATAGGATGAAGGAATAGGTTTTATTAGGCGTAGCACCCGAAACGGCAAACTCAGGGTTCACCAACGAAGCATCGCTTAACACTATGCCATCAGGTGCATACCACTTATAAACCAAACTTTCGTTATCGGGATCCGAGGAAGCCGAACCATCCAATTGATAGGTACCCAATTCGGTAATGAGCAGGTCGCTGCCAGCATTGGCAATAGGTGCTCTGTTGGTGGTTTCCAATCGCCAGGTGGCTTCCACAACATTGGCTCCTTTCAATCCGCTTATCTGCTTTGTCAAGCCTCTGGTATCTATTTTTATGGAATAATTACCATTGGTAATCGGCAGCAAGCTCAATCCATTTAAACTAAATACCGAATCCGAAACCTGGGTTATGTCAATTTCGGGCAAGGCTATAGCTACATTATTGTGGTAAACTTTAAATAGCCCATCGCTCAAACTACTCTCTAGGATACTTCTTGAAAATACGATGCTCACAGGATCGGGATGTGTTTCCCTTACGCCAGCAGAGAATCCTTTTATCACTGCCGTCAATGGCGATTGGTCTATAAACACAGGGATAGAAACGATAGATGGACTGCCCGTATCGTTCACGCTGTGTGCTTCTATCCGCATGTGTCCACCCGTAGGCAGTGTAAACGGAATTGTCAGCTCTCCAACAGGTACATTTGATTTAACGGACAACTGTGTCATTGTTCCATTATCGTTCAGGTATAGCTCCACCTTATTACCGGCTTGGGTAACATTCATCATTGCCGACAATTGCTTGGTTGACGTTACACCATCGGTACTTGAGAAGCCCATATCCGGGGTGACCCGCAGATTTTCAACAGGAGCCGGAAGATCGCGGTTCACAGTCCACTCATATTCAAACACATCACTACCAGTTAAGCCCGCAACATCTGCTATCTCTTCCACGTGAAGAACTAGCTTATAATCACCTTCATAATAGGTCAGCAATCTAAATTGCGATAGCAAGTAGGTGCTGTCATTTAACTCATCCAAATGTATTTGCGACAGCGGTTGTTGCACGTTATCCTTCCAAAGCTCAATTTGATCCAAATTGAAGTTGGTAACTACTTCGGAGAATTTAACTTCGAAATTACTGTAATGCTGCCAATCGAATCCTTTGGAGGTATTTGGTTTTACCTCAACTATACTTGGAGGCGTGGTATCCACCTTCCACATTACCTTTTGTTGTATCAAACCTGCCGTGCCGACTAGGCTCACAATACCTGTAAGGTCAACCGACAATTCAAAAGTGCCATCCTGAGCCATGTAATCGGCCAAGTTAGATAAAGTAAAGAGGGTATCTCCGCTTACATGCGATACCATCATATTACCTTCCATAGCTAGGCCGTTTCTGCTTATTGTAAATCTTGCCGGAACAACAGTAGCCATGTTAACTGGAACGTTAAATTCAATGTCGAGCGAATTAAACGGTGGTCCGGACAAGGTTGCTGGCAATCCGTTAAACTGTACAACAGCTGGCGCACCCAAGAACTGAGTCCAAGAGCCTTGTTTTCCTACCGCTCCGCTAATTCCAGTTTGGTCGTATATTTCATTGGCCTGCACCGTGAGCACATAATAGCCGTCACCTGTAGTCAACGAACTTAGGTCTATCTCGAAATTGTAGGGATCAATTTGTGTAACACTAACCGAAGAATTCATGATATCATTTCCTCCTTGCAGTCTCAATGTCAGATCCTGATAGGTAAAGGTAGCACCATCCATCGGCTTACTGAAAGTTACCGTAGCTTTGTTCACTTGCTGCGTAACCAATGCTTTTGGCAATCTATCAATTGAAACTATTTGAGGTGCCCCTCCCACATTTATTTTCCAGTTAATAACATACTCCTGGGTTTCCATGGATGGGAAATTATCCACGAAGTGCAACTTATTTTCGTACACAGGCTCTTTGCCGTCGGGCAGCGTAACATGTGTTAACCACATGTTGTCCAATGGAATCACTTGTCCGTCGCTAACCCGGGTAACACTCTTGATGCTAAACGAACCATTTCCAGGATCGTTAATCTTCAAATAGTTCCATCCAATATGGTTTGGCGTGGCATAAAGCCTGCTTGTGCC
>JAGXIO010000225.1 GCA_024635555.1 Saccharicrinis sp. | reverse complement strand
GCAAACCTTATCACTGCTGAAGCGGTCTACAAAATCTACGATGTTCTCGCCTTTAAATATTTCCATACTTTTTATATTTGAAACAAATATAGTAAAATGTATCTAAGTTAGCATCTCTAAATTTTCTTTTCAGATTATATCCGCAAAATCGAACAGAAAGTTACTGTTGCTGCTTTCGACAAAATTGCTGCAGATCCCTCATCCGATGACTATCATTATTTTCGAGGAAGTGATTTTGACATGCAAAGAACTTCTATTCTTGAAAGGTATAAAAGCTTTAATAATCACGAAGGAAATTCATTATTTGCAGAATTTTCTCCAGAGATTTATTCAGTTGCAGCTTGTAATTATCCCGACAATGAAGATCTGAATAATGATAATGTATTGAATTGTGAAAACACCTATCGAGAATTTAATATTTCATTACGACCTGATAATTTTGAGGTAGGACAAAACTATATTGATGATATGTTGAGCAGTAAGGTGCAGCTTGTTAATAGGACTACTGCACAAATTAATTGGTATCATTTTAAAATCCCAATTGAAAATAATTCGCATGAAGTTGGAAACGTGGGTAGTTTAGACCAAATAAGATCCATCAGACTATATTTGACAAATTTCGAAAGTCCAATTGTTTTGCGCTTGGTTGATTTTAAGTTGAAAAATAATTAATGATAACAAATTAGCTTTCGATCAACGGTAGCGCTTGCGCCTACCTTGATTGAAGCGGGTGTTGTAGCACTTGTCCGGACTCTGACGGAAACCCGGCCGCAATTATACGCACTTAATTTCCTATAGTGTTTTCAATACTTTTTCAAGGACTTATCAGTATTGATATTTAAGCATTAGATTCCTGGTTTGGAGAATGTTGTTGCTTCTCCTATTAAATACTATTCAATAATTGATGAACGATTTAATGTTTTTACATAGGACAAGGAATCGAAAGAAAGACATGAGAATAATATAGAGATTTTATGGGATTATTACCAATAGCACCAGCCTATAACAATGAGTTTGGATTTCATTAACCAGTAGACTAAGTCTAATAGAGAACCTTTTACAGACCTCAGAAAAGCAGTTCTCATTTTATGAATAAGAGAGCTTTAGTAACTTTATCACCAACTATGTTTGCAATTATTTTAAGCAGTCTACAGAAAATGCAAACAAAAAAAACTTGGTCAGTTGTGAATATTCTCATTTTGTATTTCAATATTTAATAGTGTAACTTCAACAAGAAATAGTTTATCATACACTTATATGATAAACCATTGATTTTTAGTTTTATAGCTATTAATAAAATACAAGCAAATGAAAAATTTAACAGTCAATTCGGTTGGAGCATTTTTATTATTTTGGTTAATTTGGTTTGCAGCTATAATAGTTTCTGCTTATTCTCTTATGAACAATACACCTCAGCAAAGTTCAAGTATTATGCAAACAGGAACTATCATTTGGCTTATAAGTGCTGTAATCAGTGTGATAATAGTTGCTATTTTTGTGAAACCAATTGAAAATAATTATAAAAACATCAGGACTTTATCAAATAATGAGCTAAAAGACACATCAAAAAAAGCATTAAATATTTATTACACTATTACGTTCCTATTTGCAATTGTTTGGCTTTTATCTACTACTGTTTTATTTTTTGTACTTAGAGCAGATTATGGAAATTTAGCTTCTTTAAGCATTTGGGTTGGTGGCATTGCTGGTTTTTTAGCCGTTCCCATAATGATTTTTTTAATGTTACCGCTAATTTTTGGTAGTACAAACCGAGAATTATCGACAGCGCTTAATAATAGAAATATTTCAGTAAAAGCTATTTTTATGAGTGTTCGTCAAAGAGTATTAATAGTACTGACATGTAGCATACTCGGCATTGCAATATGGGTGGGGATAGCTGGATATTATACTGGGATAAATCAAATGATCGAAGAAGTTAAACAAAGCAGATACGATAAGTTAGATATTTTAGGTCAAACTATTTCTGAAAAGTATAAGACAACTGCTTTTACAGAAAAAGAATTAATTAGTGAAATTGAAAAAATCAGGATACCGAATAATGAAACAATTATTATTAAAAATGGTAATAATATTTTTTTAAATGACATAAAAAACTCTGATCTATTTGAAAACAAAAAACAGAATATAAAAAATTTAATAGTAAGTTTTAATAAAAATGATAAATACTATGATAATATTAATCAAAATGTTTTAGTGCATAAACCGATAGATAAAAACTACTCGCTAATATTAATTACAAATATTAACGAGAATACGAAACGCTTAAATGTTTTTTGGTATTGGTTTGTGTTTTTTATGATAATAGGCTTAACTGTTTGCATAACAAATTCATTATTATTATCTACATGGATTAATAAAACAGTGAATAATTTACTTACTATATTTGATAAACTCGCCAAAAATGATTTCTCAGAAGATGCCACTAAAGAAAGCGAAGACGAATTTGGAATAATATCAAAAAAATACAATGTTTTTATTTTACAGATAAGAAATTTAATTAATTCTCTACAAGATACCTCGTATTATGTCCTGACAGCGGCAAATCAATTATCATCTGTTTCGCAACAAATATCACAAAGTGCTTCAGAACAAGCATCCACTATCGAGCAAATATCTTCATCCATGGAGCAAATGTCTGCAAATATTCAGCAAAATGCAGATAGCGCAAAGCAGACGGAAAAAATAGCCTCATTATCATCAGAAAACGTTAAAAATGGTTCAGAGTCCACAGCGTATACCGTAAAAGCAATAAGAGATATTGCCGGAAAAATACAAATTATTAATGATATCGCTTTCCAAACAAATATTTTGGCGTTGAATGCTGCAGTTGAGGCAGCACGTGCCGGTGAACATGGAAAAGGATTCGCCGTAGTAGCCGCTGAAGTTCGAAAATTAGCTGAACGAAGTAAAATTGCTGCCGATGAAATAGCAGTTGTTTCAAAATCTGGAATTGAAATATCGGATAAGGCGGGGAAACAATTGGTAAACGTTGTTTCTGAAATGGAAAAAACTACAAAACTTGTTCTGGAGATATCTTTAGCAACTCAAGAACAAAATTCAGGTACCGATCAGATTAATAATGCGGTACAACAGTTAAACCGAGTTACCCAGCAAAACGCAGCATCCTCTGAAGAATTGGCAACAAGTGCAGAGGAACTATCAGGTCAGGCTGAGCAGTTGCAAGAGATTATTTCCGTCTTTAAAATAGGTGAGGATGATACTAAAGCCTAATGGTTTAAAAAAAGTGGAAACAATAAATATTGATTAAAGAATATTGGAACCATCCGATGGGTATGACAGCTTCTATTCTTGATGAAAATGATTCAAGTATTTGCAAATACCCTACAAGGACTTATTATTCTTCAACTATATTTTTCGAGAATGAACTAAAAGATTATTATAAATCTATCGAGCCTAATTCTAAGATAACTGGGAAAGTTGCCTTACAGAGTATACCAGCATTTTAGGATTATATAGAGAATGGATTAATTCCAAATGGGAAATATACCATAAGTTTAGGATACTATATTTTACTGTCAAATACTATAGAGATTCAAATCAAGTTATGAGAAAATTGGATTCAAGAAAAAAACTTTACTATTTCGGATTGGATTAATTGCAGTAGGATTAATTAATACTCTATTGGAACTGAATTCATGGATTTTTATTCTTTATTTCGATTGTTGATTCTTAGAATTGTTTCATTGAGTTTGATTATTGAGAGACTGGTTGTTTATATGGTTTACTCTGATTATGAATTCTGGCTATTTACAATAATTAATTGCATTTTAGGACTGGTTATTATGTTAACTAAATTTGAAAAAGAAATAAAATTAACTGTTACAACAAATAGAAACTTTAACTTGTTCTGATGTTGGAAGTTATAGTTGGTTTTATCTCCATTCAGATTCATCCAACGAACCGTTAAACCTTGCAGGCCATAAAATATTTAAGTAAAGTAAAATCCTCCTGATGACGTAAAATATAAAATAGTACTAATTTCGGGGTTAAATAACGTCATGCAAAGTCGAAATATAGCCACAAGTGGGGTGAGGTTATTGAAGAGTTATGGTTCATGCAAAAAAACTCCCATCTCAATAGTTGTCTTATTGGACTACATTTTATATCTTTACACCATCACAAAAAGAAGAGAACTCTATTTCTTCAAGGATTATTTCGAGGAATTTTATAATAAACAGACCAATAAGGTTCAAAAGAAATCACAGAAAACGCCAAGACAACAGATTGAACAAGCAGAACAAATTAAACGTGAATATTATGACAACAAAGAATAAGAATTTAAAGAGCCTTGACCAATTCGTTAATGAAAAATTTGGCGAGAAAGGCACGGACAAGCGTGAACGGTTTGAAGCGGATTATGATGCGTTTAAACTCGGGGTTCTAATTCAGCAGGCCAGAGTGCAAAAAGGTCTTACCCAAGAGCAACTCGCTGAATTAGCAGGAACGAATAAATCTTATATCTCCAAATTAGAAAGAAACTTAAAGGACATTCGATTTTCGACATTGCAAAGAATTATTAACGATGGTTTAGGTGGTCATCTCGACATTGCTATAAGGCTCTAAGAGAAAGCACGAAAGCACAACAATGTACAAAAATAATAGCCGAATCAGTGGTAAATTCAAAGGTTTACAGCCCGCGTAAACCTTTGTTTATAGTGAAGGTTTTGTAACCCGCAATTGGCAACAAATTCAGGCAAACCCGTTACCTATTACCTCTCTATCCAAGTAAGCTCTTTACTTCCCTATTTACATTCTACCAGTCTTAGTAGAGCCAAAATTGCTATTCTTTTTTTGCGAAATACCAGGCATCTCTATCAATTTGCTATTCCCGTGCGTGCTCTATTGAATAGGGTAGGAGCGAGATGAAATCCAGACCGGTAATGGATTCTATGCTGTCCAACGTCTGCACGCACTCCTCCAGCTTTAGCTTACATTCTTCGTTGGGCGTCAAAAAAGCAATGCGCTTGGTTTCTTCCGCTGTAAATTGATTTACCGCTATCTATTTTGAATTTTATTATTATTGATAATTGAAGCAGGGAGCAATGAAAATCGTGCATGAGACTTGTTGCAGACCTGATTTTTTCCTTAATTTGACAAACGCAATGGGGCAAAAGCAAGTAATACCAGAACGAAAAGTATAGATTTGTCCGCAAAATTAATTTTCATGGAACCAGAATTCTCAAATGCCCTTATCGAAAATGATGCCGTTACTTTAGGTTTGCTAATCATCCTTTTGGCCGGTATTTTTTACACCAGCAATTCCTCTAAGCCTATATTTAAGAAGTTTTACCAAGTGATTCCCATGCTCCTGCTGTGTTATTTTTTGCCCAGCTTGTTAACCACATTCAATATTGTTGATGGCGAAAACTCCATGCTTTACTTTATGGCATCGCGCTATTTGCTGCCGGCAAGTTTAGTGCTGCTAACCCTAAGTATCGACCTTAAACAAGTGTTTAAACTGGGAAGTAAAGCGCTAATTATGTTTTTGACCGGAACTGTTGGCGTAGTCATTGGAGGCCCTTTGGCCATTCTTATCGCTTCGGCTATCAACCCCGACCTGATTGGAGGAGCCGGTCCGGAAGCGGTGTGGCGCGGCATGGCCACCATTGCTGGAAGCTGGATTGGCGGCGGTGCCAACCAGGCAGCTATGTACGAGATTTTTGAACCGTCGGATCGGCTTTATTCCGTTATGATTACGGTTGATGTGTTGGTTGCCGAAGTTTGGATGGCCTTCGTATTGATCGGCGTAGGAAAAACCAAACAGATCGACAAGTTTTTTAAGGCTGACGCCAGAAGTGTGACCCGCTTGCAAGAGCAAATGCACAGTTTCAGCATGAGAATTGCCCGCATTCCGAGCACCACAGACATCATTGTGATCCTTGGCATCGGACTGGGGGTAACAGGACTGGCCCATTTGGCAGCAGATTTTATTGCGCCTTATATTGAAATCAACGCACCGTTTCTCAATAAATTTAGCTTAACGTCGAAATTCTTTTGGCTAATTATTTTATCCACAACCATTGGCATTGGCCTATCATTTACCAAGCTGCGCAATTACGAAGGTGCCGGAGCATCTAAAATTGGTACTATCTTCATTTACATCTTGGTGGCAACTATTGGGATGAAAATGGACATCACCAAAATTTTTGATAATATAGGGCTATTTGCTGTAGGAGGCATATGGATGTTGATTCATGTGATTTTGCTCGTTGTTGTCGCCATGCTTATTAAAGCTCCCTATTTCTTTTTGGCTGTTGGAAGCAAAGCTAATATTGGCGGGGCGGCCAGTGCGCCGGTTGTTGCAGCAGCCTTCCATCCGTCGCTGGCTCCAGTTGGCGTTTTGCTCGCTGTTCTAGGCTACGCCCTAGGAACCTATGCCGCCTGGATGTGTGGTTTAATCATGCAGGCCGTAGCACCTTAGCTGGATAATCCGGAGCATACTGTCCACTTGTAAGCTCCACTTGTCTTTCCCTTCATCAAATCCAGCCTTTGCAGAGTGTTTCGATACTGTAGCAACTGGTTCCGACTAATGCCAAAAGACCCTCATTGCAGATGACGCTAATCCTTTTGATTCGATCTGGGATTAATTGTTTTAATCGTAACTCGTTATCAGGTTGCTTATAAATGAGGCACATATTGGAAAATTGGAAATAAACAATTCATGCTGTCCGTGTGTTGACTTTCATGAATTTAACTTCTTGTTATCATGAAAAATATTCAAATAAAAATTTCGTTAATCCTCTTTTTAACGTTTACAGTGTCTGCTGGTTTTTCTCAGGAAAATAAAATACAATGGTTAGACATCATGCTGACTAACTACGAATATCCTTACGAAGTAAATTTTGTAACGGTACATTCGCAACAGCAAGAATTAAAAATGGCCTTTATGGATGTAAAGCCAAAGGATGCCAATGGCAAAACAATAATGCTTTTTCATGGAAAAAATTTTAATGGAGCGTATTGGAAAACAACCATCGAGGCGCTGATTAAGGAAGGCTATCGTGTAATTGTTCCTGATCAAATTGGCTTTGGAAAATCATCTAAACCAGATAACTTTCAATACTCTTTTCAGGAATTGGCAAAAAATACAAAAGCCCTTTTAGATACTTTAAATATTTCTAAAACAGCGGTTTTAGGTCATTCTATGGGTGGTATGTTGGCTACTCGATTTGCATTAATGTATCCTGAAACTGCAGAAAAATTAATTTTGGAAAACCCCATTGGACTTGAAGATTGGAAAGTGGTGGTACCCTATCAATCCATAGATTGGTGGTACAACATGGAGTTAAAAAAGACCGCTGAAGATATTAAATCCTATCAATTAAAAAACTATTACGATGGAAAATGGAAGCCCGAATATGATCAATGGGTTATCCTGCTGGCCGGGTGGACGGTAAATTCTGAATATCCAAAAATAGCTTGGAATGCCGCCTTAACCTATGATATGATTTTTACCCAACCTGTGGTTTATGAGTTTAAAAACATTACGTGTGCAACCTTGTTGATTATTGGCACAAGAGATAGAACAGCATTGGGAAAGCCATTGGTG
>JAGXIO010000032.1 GCA_024635555.1 Saccharicrinis sp. | reverse complement strand
TACCACCGACAGTACTTTATACATATAGGGATGACGGGTGTACCATCGCTTAGGATTTTGCACACTTGCCATGGTGGAAAAAGTGAATTTTTCGCCTGGCGCAATGGTTTGTTCTTCCTTGGCTGTTTGCACTATGTTACCCTCATTGTCTACAATATGAGTTTCGAACACTACTGCTTTTGAACTGGCATATTCATTGATCACTTCTGCTTTAACGTGCACATCAGCGTTGCTTTCGCTAATATTTTCGGCATAAACATAGGTACCCACCGTTTTTAGGTTATCGTATAGAGGTAGCGTTATGTGCAAAGGATCCATGGTATAAAGAAATACGTTGCGATAAATTCCACCGTGGGTGGGATGCCAATGTTCATGATTCCAAACCAAGGGGAAGTTATCACGGAAATGGTCGCCTCTATCGTTGTTAACTCGAACGGCAATCACATTATTCTCGGAACCGAAGTTAAGATATGGTGTTAGATCGAATCCAAAAGGAATAAACCCTGTTTGGTTTTGTCCTATGTGAACGCCATTGATATATACATCGGCAATTTGACGTACGGACTCAAACTCTATAAATACCTTTTTAGCGCTGTCGGCTTCGGGCAGTTTAAAGTATTTACGGTACCAAACCGTTCCACGCCATTGATTGTCCTCACCATCGTGATGGCCATGACTCAAATCGTCGAAAGTGTCGATATCGTTAAAGGTGTGTGGACAGCTTACGTTGCTCCACGCCGAGTCGTCAAAATTTGAATTCTGCGCTTGATCTGGATTTTCTTTTATAAACTTCCAATCGGGGTTAAAATTATACTTGGTACGATTTCCCGATGGGATACCTGCGTTACTTTGCGTTTGACATGAAACCGCCAATAAACCGACCGATATCAACGTTATCAACGACAACTTAATATTTGAAAATAATGCAATGCTCATCTTTTGAATAGTTTGTTTGTATGTTTAATATTTCTGCTGGTTTTACGTTAGCGAAAGTAGCATGCTTTATCGAACATCATTTGTAGTCATGTTGCAAATACTATAAATAAAAATACACTGCATTAAATATTGTTGCATCAATGCAACATTCATTATAATTTTATACAAATATTATTTTAGAAGTCTGTAGATAAATACATGTATCAGTTAAAAGTTGAACCCGGCAGCTGCCGGGTTCTGTTTATAATCCATAAATCACCACGGGTTTCACCCTTGGCTATTGACGTTAAATCTCCCGCTTTGGCGGGACAGGCTCTATAATTGGTTCAATTCAATAATGCATACGAATCAACACCTAAGGCCTAAATATCAATTAAAATAAATATGCAATTAACTACCCACCTCCATATTATTTAATTGGCGAAAGTCGAAACGCATATTCGTAAAAATCATTGAACGCCCGGTATTTATCGAGTGGCAAACCACCCCAACTATTGCGTCCACCTACGCCCATTTGATGTGCGTCGATATTAAAGAAAATATTGGACGAACGGGTCATTTGAAAGGAGTAGCCCGACTTTTCTATGGTATCGTCGGAATAATAACGTGCACCCACACCAACGGGGATTCCAAGTATTTCAAAACGCAATCCTGCGCCTTGGTCGTTAGTCATAGTTACCCAGCGCACGTCGGTTTTATATCCATTTTCTTGCGGACGGCTATAATCAACCCACTGCTCGTCCACCGTTCCGCCATAAATACCAATGGGTTCATAATTGCGGTCAGAATAGGTTTCTTGAGGACCTTTTCCATACCATTTCATATTCGAGAGATTACCATTCAGTTCAAATTTCATTCCTGTTCGGTGTGCATTACGTTCGGTAGAATCGAGGGCCGAATAATCATAAAGTATGCTAACATCAATGGTACCTCCTCCATAAATGGTATAAGCATAATCCGCTTTCGCACCATTTTCAGGAAATAAAATGGCAAACTTTAAAATAACTTTATCCGTACTCTCCTGCTTTAAGGAATAATTGGTAATTTCTTGGGTTTTATACGAATCACGCCAAGGATTTGTAGCAGCAGGTCCTCCAAGAAGGCCTTTACCTAAAGCTGCCCGTTCATTATCATTAAAGGGGCGCCAAAAATCGGCGCGGCTTCCTAAAATCATTTCACGGTCATCCTTTTTATAGGAAATTAGCGAGGCACTTGCTGTTGAAATGGTTGCAGAGAAATTATTGTCGGACACAGTAACTTGATCGCCCGAAACTTTATACTTAACAGGTCCCGAGATTTCTACCTCCTTGGCCAAATATGATCCTGACAACGGAAACTGTTCCCATGAAATTTCATGTCCGGCACCAATTAGCGGATAGGTGCTTTTAGTAAAAAAACGTAAGGTTAACAAGCGTTCTTCCACTGATTTTGCAACACCCGAAAGATCGAGTTTTACTTGTTTCTCTGTACGGGCGGGAATGTCTAAATCCTCAATAATTCCGGAGGCAATTAAAATACCATTTTCTGTAATTTCCCATTTACCGCTGGCCATAGTTTTAACATTTGAAAAGTCAAACCAGTTGCGGATTGAAATGATACCAGCAGATAAATCAACTGGAGAAACATGAATATTACGATAGGCATATTTTACGGCATACATGCCAGGATGCGGTTCCCAATTGGCACCAACAATACCATTTTGACTGTAGTTTCCATCATTTTTATATTTTTGTTTATGCCATCCACCATAAGCATAAAAATGTTCTTTAACCGGCCCAGTACCTATTTTACTAGCTGCTTCTGCTGGTGTAGGTGTTTTTAAACCTTGGTCCATCCAGTCCCATATATAACCACCCATATGGTTATCGTTGGCATAAATCACCTCCCAGTATTCTTTTAAATTACCATTGGAATTTCCCATGGCGTGGTTGTACTCACAAGTCATAAGCGGTTTATCGTTCTCTGGTAGCCAGTCAACTGGCGGATAAAAGCGCGAAATCATATCACTGGCATTTTGATCGCCTTGATAATGAACAGGACGCGTAGGTTCATTTTGGTGAATCCATGCATGTGCTTTAATAAAATGGGGGCCATCGGAGCATTCATTACCCAAGGACCACATGATAACCGAAGGATGGTTTTTGTTTTGTATCACCATGCGGGTTATGCGATCCAAATAAGGTTTTTCCCATGCCGTATCGTTAGACAGTTGATTTACACCTCGGTTGCCAAAGGCATGCGTTTCCAGGTTGGCTTCATCCATCAAATAGATACCGAACTCATCGCACAGTTGATACCAAAGCGGCACATCAGGATAATGCGCACATCGTATCGTATTTACATTAAACTCTTTCATTAAACGGATATCGCGTATCATGGATTCGCGTGAAACAACCTGACCGTGTTCGGGATGAAATTCATGACGGTTTACACCCTTCATTTTTGCAGGCTCTCCGTTTACCAAAAACAAATTCCCTTTAATTTCGATTTCTCGGAATCCTACTTTTTGTGGAATTACTTCCATCACCTTCCCTTTTTTATCCTTCAATATTAGCAAAGCGGTATAAAGATACGGATCTTCACTAGTCCATTTTCTGGGGTTTGTAACAGGGAAACTGACTTTGGAAGCCTTTGGTGATATTTTATTTTGCAAAATGGTTTTACCCGTTGCATCCAGTAAATTAAAATCAATGGAATAATTTTGGGGCACATTGGCCAGTTTTAAATCTATACCCAAATTTGCATTTTGATAGGCGGTATCCAGATCAGTTGTAATGGCAAAATCGCGGATATGAGCAGCTGGGCGGGATGTCAAATATACATCGCGGAAGATTCCGCTTAAACGCCAAAAATCTTGATCTTCGAGATAGGAACCATCGCTCCAACGGTAAACTTCAACAGCTATCAGGTTTTTTCCTGGTTTAACCATGGATGAAATATTAAAATGAACCGAGGTTCTGCTGCCTTGGCTATAACCCACCTTAGTACCATTTACCCACACATAGTAAGCCGAGATGACTCCATCGAACGTGAGTATGGTTTCGCGACCGTTCCAGTTGGCAGGCAGCTCAAAAGTACGTCGGTACGATCCCACGGGATTATCGTCATGTGGTATAAAAGGTGGATTTTTAGGAAATGGTAAGGTAACATTGGTATAAAGTGGTTGGCTGTAACCATGCATTTCCCAATTGGATGGGACGGGAATGATTTTCCAATCTTTGTCGTCAAAGCCCTGTTCGTAAAAATGGACGGGACGATCTGCAGGTTTTTCCACAAAGTTAAATTTCCAATCTCCATTGAGCAAAGTAAACCATGGCGATTGGGTACGCTCGTAGGTTTTTGCCGCTTCAATGGTTGGATACGCGTAAAAAGTAGCGTGTGGCTCCTCGTTTCCAATCTGTATTATCGCCTGATTCTCCCATTCCAGGGGAGATGTTTCATTTTCTTTTTGGGAAAATACATTTCCCGATATAAAAAATAAAATTAAGCCAAAAATAAAATTTTTCATTGTCATAATTTGATGATGTTATAAATAGATATGCTGTTTTTAATTTATTTATTCAATCCAAAAAAGGGGTGTATTTATCAATATAAATACCTTTCGCTTGGTATTATTTGGTAATGGGTTTCATTGTAAAAGTATAAGTATATGAGTTATCCGTTAAACGATATTTTTCGTGCGTTAATTTTCCCCAGCTATTGTCGCCTCCTACACCCATTTGCTTGTAATTGATATTTACAGAAGTCAAGTCCCTATCTTTTACGTCAATGGTATGTCTTCCGGGAATAACTACTTTTGAAACTGTTCTGAAATCGGTACGAGTTAGCGACTCAAAATCCTCGAGCAATTGATGATGAGCAGACACTTCGAGGAGCGGATCTCCTGTGAACAGAATACCCTCGCCGTTTTTATTGGTTATTTTTAACCAACGTACATCTGTTTTATTGCCATTCTCCTGCGGGCGAATATATGCCCAATATTGATCGGCTACTAAACCTGAATATACATCTACAAAGGCTGAAGTTTTTCTATCGACATAGGATTCATGCGGCCCACGGCCGAACCATTCCATCTGATCGAATTCGCGTGGCATTACCATATTCATCCCCATCAAAGGTATTTCTGGAAGTCCGTTTACCAGCATTTTAAAATGGTTGGTTAGCGCTATGGTTCCATCTCCTTTTATCCGGTATTCCGAAACATATTCGGCTATTACTTTTGCGCTATCCTTTAACTCAAAATCATACGTCAATTGCACTTCAAAATCGCCTTTTTGTTTAACTAAGAATGATTTAACTATTCGATTCTGGCCGGCTTTTCGCCAAATTATCGATCGGTTCTGAAGGTTGTTACCTAAATCATTATCCGTGGGAGCTCGCCAAAAGTTAGGCGCCAAACCCTCTTTTATAAGCTGCTTATCGCCGGATTTAAAGGAGGATAAAGTACCCGTTTGGTGATTGAAACTCACTTCAAAACCATCTCCTTTTACTTGGAGTGAGTTGGGATGCTCAATTACTTCAAGCTTTTTTAAAACAACTGGTTTATCAGCAACTAAATAAATTGGTAACTTAAACTGTTCGGCAGCCAACTCAGTACCTGCATCAACCAGTCCCTGCGGTTTTTTGAGTTTTGCCTTTATCGTTAAAAAATATTCGGTGTTTTTTTCCGGTACAAAATCTAAAGCTAAAGTGTAGTTCTTTCTTTTATCAGGAGCAAGATTTACATTGGCGATAGAATCTGAACGCACCACTTTCCCATTTCCTTTGATTTCATAGGAGAATGCAAATAGATTGAGATTTATGAAACCATACTTATTTTCAATTTCAATTATTCCTTTGTTGAGATCTACAGCTTTGAACTTAATATACTGGTATACTTTTCGAACTTCAAAAAGGGCTGGTTTTGCATTTCTATCGGGATTCACTAAACCATTTAAACAAAAATTACCGTCGGTGGGTACCGTATCTGGGCCAAAATCGCCGCCATAAGCCCAATACTTTTCGCCTTTATCGTTTTGGGTAAGCAGACCTTGATCAACCCAGTCCCAAATAAAACCACCTTGCATACCTTCATACGATTCAATTACATCCCAATAATCTTGAAAATTACCCGTGCTATTACCCATAGAGTGGGCATATTCGCATGGAATCAAAGGCTTATCTCCCTTGTTTTCAACATACGCTTTCATTTCGTCAATAGTGCGGTACATAGGACACATAATATCGGTATTTCTGCCACCTCGAGCCTGTTCATACTGAACCAATCGGCCATCATTTTTCGATTTCAAATAGTCATATGTGGCATCAAAATTAATACCATCACCAGCCTCGTTGCCTAAGGACCAAAATATAATTGAGGGCTGATTCTTATCCCTTTCAAACATATTTTGTGTTCGGAATAGGTGTGCATCCATCCATACACTATCTTTTGCTAAGGACTCGGAGCCTTCACCCATGCCATGCGACTCAATATTGGCTTCATCAACCAAATAAAGTCCATATTGATTGCACAGCTCATACCAACGCTCTTGATGCGGGTAGTGACTCAAACGCACGGCATTAATATTATGAAGTTTCATCATCTTAATATCCTTAAGCATGGTAGCTTCATCAATAACATGGCCGTTTACATCATGATGTTCGTGCAAATTGACACCTTTTAGATAAACGTATTGACCGTTAAGGTACACTTTGGCATCTTTTATTTCCACCGTGCGAAACCCAACATCCTGTCGTAATACTTCAATTACTTGCCCCTCAACATCTTTAAGGGTTATTTGTAATTCGTAAAGTTGTGGTGTTTCGGCAGTCCATTTTTTAACTTGGGGTAAGTCAGCTTTAAATGTGACTTTACCATCCAAAGCTTTTGCATAGAATGTTTTCACTAATTTTTCATCGTTGCTCAAACTTGCTTCAATTTGCAATGAAGTATCCATTTTTGAGAGTTGAATATCTAACTCAAATTGCCCCGAAGAATAAGCACTATCCAAACTTGCAGTCACCTTAAAATCACGAATGTGATATGGATTACGTGCCAACAAGTAAACATCGCGTGTTATACCGGCTAAACGCCAAAAATCCTGATCTTCAAGATAGCTCCCATCACTCCATTTGTATATTTCTACCGCTATTGTGTTTTTTCCTTCTTTAAGATATTTAGTAATATTAAATTCGGAAGGAGACTTGGAGTCTTCGAAATACCCTACTTGTTGTTCATTTATCCACACATACACCGCACCACCTGCCGCACCAAAATAAAGGTAAACATCCTTCCCATCCCATTCATTGGCAATTGTAAACTCCCGCTTGTATGAACCAACAGGATTGTAATGTTTTTGAATATTTGGTGGTGTTTTATCGTGTGGATATTTAATGTTTGTATAAATTGGATACTCGTAACCTTTACATTCCCAGTTTGATGGCACCGTAATCGTATCCCATTGACGTGTGTCAAAATCGTCTTTAAAAAAATAAAAGGGACGTTGAGATGGATTTTGCGACAAATTGAATAGCCAATCACCATTTAACGACTGAATAAGTGATGACGACCAAATATCATTACGATTTACTTCTTTTGAATTTGCAAAGGGAATAAAATATGCCCTAGCAGGTTCTCGGTTAATTTGTGATACCAAAGGGTTCTCCCAATCTGCCGGTGTTTTTTCTTCGAATGTGGTATTACTGTAATCATTATAAGATGTACAGCTTACAAAACCTAACATACAAATTATAAAAGCACTTCCAATTTTAGCGTATGTATTCATTTTTATTACTTTTTAAAATTTTGCCGACTGTGAAGCCATTATTATTTAACTATTAGTTTATGCGTTGAGCCGTTTATTAGTATAAAATAAATTCCAGCGCCGTAGCTTGATAAATCTAATTGCTTACTGTGCCCTTGAACCAATAGCGAACCCTGAATTGAATAGACCTTCCATTTAGTAATTGCAGTTAAGTTAAATATACCGCTATAACTTGGATTGGGATAAACAATAACTTTTTCATTCGAGAAATTAGTAGATACAGAAGACGTGAACGACGGAATTAATTCAATTTTATCAATGTTAAATCCAGCTTGAACAATGTTCACTCGAAGTACTTCATCGTCAGTACTCAGCGTAACTTTTTCATAGATAACTGGTTTATATTCGTCCCAATTAGCTGTTTGAAGTAAATCCAAAGAAGGAATTAATGCGATAGATTTTTTAGGAAGTTCTAAACCAATTCTTGCTCCGGCACGCCCTGCAGAATAATGTATAATAACATCATACTCTCCGGTTTGAGCCACATCTATGGTGTATTCTAACCATTCGCCATCACCGGTATAACCAACAGAAAAGCCAGTGCCCCCAGCTACAACATCAACACCTTCTGTTAATCGATATTCACCACCCTTATTTTCCGGATCCATATCATTGTAACTTCCACCTTGTCCACCTATATCAAAATCTTCGGCTTCAATTGTACCCGGAATTGTGAACGGAACTCCTTTATATGGTACCTTTTCATTCACAACAGAAAATGTTACATACGCATTCGTACGGTTATTTTCATTGTCGAAAGCGGTGGCTATTACAGAATATATTCCCGTTGTTAAAGGTGTAAATGAACTTTCAAACGGAATAGAATAATCTATAATCGTATCTGCATCGTTTATTACAAACACCACTTTAGTCACAATTCCGTTTTCATCTGTGGCATTAGCCACTAAATCTATGGTAGAACCGATTGTAAATACTGCACCATTATTTGGCGATGTAAAATTCACGTCTGGTGATTTGAGCGTATCTAAGTTGAATCTTTTAGCCCGTTGAGCTAAAAAGATATTTCGTGCTTTTAAAGTTTCGTTGTTAGAAAATTCTACATACTGATTTCGGTGCTCCGCTAAATCAGAAATTTTGGCTCCATTTGCACCTATACAATTTATGTAATACCAGTCTTTTGAAATTTTACCCAGACTACCTGTATTTGATTTATTGGGAAGGCCACCAAATACTCCAGTATTCTTTTTTATATTCCACACTGTGGTATATCTTCCGGTATGAGGACCTCTGTACCATGAGCCACTACTTCCGAACAATCGAGATCCTTTGCCTACATTTAACTCCGTAAAAACATTTGAATAGGGAGCTCCTCTATGGTGGTCGAAATTTAGATTTTGACCAGAACATTGACTAAAAACGTTACCGTTGGCGACTCCCTCAACCGTAAAATCATGTAGAAAGGTGGTGTTAATGGTGATATTTGAAAAAAGATTGTCGCTAGATCGCAAATTACACCAAAATCCATGGTGACCTGTGTCTGTACCTGCAATACGCTTATCTAGGCTAACTGTTATGGAATCAAACGTACAATAATAAGCCTGATTTAAAACAATTCCATTATCTATATCAAACAACTCTACATTTTTAATCCAGCAATTTAACACATTGGTAAGCTCAAAAGCACTGCTACCATCCATATTAAAATGACCCACGAATGCCTTACCGTTCATTCTAATTTTCACATTTTCTATTCCACAATTTTGTATACTCGCCTCTTTGTCTATTTTTGCCACTGTTGGTTTCCACTTGGTTTTAATATCTAAAGGAAGAGTTCTGTTTAACGTAACAACATCACCCTCTTGTTTTTCTACCTTTGCTATCAAGTGAAACAAGCTTTGTAGATATAGAATAGGATCGGTTTTATACTTACCGTTTAAATCCCAGAAAGACCGTTTTTCTGACGAGCCTGTTACATACTGAAACAAACTTTCGTTGGTATCATCAGTTTGAACTATATTTAGCCAATCACCTGGAGAATAAGTAACGCCATTTTCTACTTGTATTGTATTTGCACCATGGTTCGCATCCTTTGTAATGGAGTTTTTTGCTTGCATGGAGATGTTTGAACCAAAAATAAAAAATGCATCGTTAAACGCGTAGTCATTACCTGTTGCATTGTCTATTTCTCGTAAAGACTTATTCATTTTAAATTCCGCACCGTCTTCGCCTAATAAAACTACACCTGATCTATTTATATAAATTCGTTCGTCGATATTCCATACACCCGTTGGGATTTTTATAGCACCAGGCGTAACAATCGTATTTATTAAGGATTGAAGTTCCTTTGCATCATTTTTACCATCGTTAGGTGCAGCGCCATTTTGACCTAAAGTAGCTTTAACCTCATAATTAGGTGTCTCTGTATACCCCATATTATAACCGCAAAACGACACATCTGGTAATCTGCCAGAAGGCATCCAGTTTTCACCATTTTTACCCCATAAATCACTGTAACCGTTCTTATTAGCATCTTCTACTGAATTAGCTTGTCTAAACTGTGCTAAACTTGGATAGGCTATGCACACCAACACAGCCATAACGATAATATATTTTTTAAAATGTAAACACATAGGGTTATTTATAAATAAGTTTGATGACTTCGTGATTCGCTTTTAACAAATAAATACCATTAGGATAAGATGACAAATCAATTTGCTCCGTTCCCCCTCTTGTAATTAAAGTACCTTTAATAGTATAAACTTCCCAATTTAAAGCCTGACTTAAACTAAACTCGCCTGTATTACTTGGGTTAGGGAATACGGTTAGCGATTTAAATTCGTCAACATTTTTAATATCAGTCGATGAAGATGGTTTCACCTCTATTTTATCAAGATTGAAAGCATACGAATTAGTTGTAACAAAATCCAAACGTAATACTTTTGGCCCAGTATAATTTAATACTAGCGTTGTTTTAAAATCACGGTATATATTCCAATTTGTTGTTGAAGGAATAAGCAATTCACCTATAAGCTCGTTATCAATAGAAAATACAATTTTGCCGCCTGATCCCGTATCAGCTGCTGCTGACACGATGAACTCATAATGATCAGATTTAGATACATTTATATTATACTCTGTAAAAGAATTATTTTTAATAAATCCAATAATTTCCGTTGAACCATTGGTTTGAATTTTTATCTCATCCGATTTATTACTGAACGATTCGGCTTCAATCATACCTGGAATCGGATTTTCACTAACAGACATTTTATAAACCTCGGTACCTGCCAATAAAAAGGCACCCACACCATAGTCTGCAGTATTATCATAAGAAGAAGCACTTGGCCTATCGGCTCTTTGTTGCACATAACCCAGTTTACCACTTGGATGAATAGCAGTCGTTACCAATGCAATCCATCCTTTTTCAACAATCGGTCTATATTCAGATTCTTGTAATATATTGTTGTTTATACCCCATGCTAATCCGTAAACAAAGAAAGAGGTTCCACTGGTTTCTGGCCCACCAAATTCTGTTGAATCCCAAAGGCTTGTGTTCCAAAACCCATCAGACCTTTGTAATGCTGCCAACGTTTGAGCCATTTTTTTGTAATCCTCTATGTACTCATTTCGGTTTACATTGTTACTTGGAAGATCGTTTAAAACTTTAACTAACGCGCCAAATACCCATCCATTACCCCTGGACCAAAAACTATCCTTTCCACCTTTGGTTTTGTAAGGAGGCAAAAACTTTTCATCACGGTACCACAATCCAACTTGCTCATTATAAAGTCCTCTTCTTGATTTTGTATCTGAATATAAATCATACATCTTGTTAAAGTACTTGTTATCCTTATACAAAACACCCAGTTTTGAAAAAGTTGGCATAGCCATATACAAAGCGTCAATCCAATGCCAATTATCCACCACAGTACTAGTAACCATGTTATCCATACTGGTTGTAATATCTTTTATCCTAATCGCTTCTTTTTTTATGCTATATAAATCGATATATGTTTGACCTGCTGCATGGTTATCTGCAAATGTCGTTAAAACTCTTCCGTTCAGCGTCCAGTTATTTTGTTGGGCCCATGCTGTAGCATAATCAAGGTATTTTTGATCTAAAAACAAATTGTACATCGCCATATTTCCTGTATAATAAACAGCCCTATACCACCTATTATCACCATAATCCGGATTTTCTTGAATCCAATAATCATTCACTTTTACCATGGCCTCCTTCACCTCACTTTTATGAAAGGATTGTGCATTCATTTCTACACCTCCCAGTAAAATAAATGTGTGGATTATTAAAATACAATGGCAAAATAGGTTTAGCCCACGTTTGCTTAATTTGCTTTTATATTGCAACATAAATTTATATAATTAACATTTTAACAAATATCCTTAAAAACTTTGCTAAACAAGGTTGATTAAATAATTTACCCTAAACGATTATTGAATTATAAGCTTACAGGTAAAATTATTTACTCGTAAAAAATAAACCCCTTTAACTTGAGTTGAGAGATCAATATTTTTACCAATGCCCTTAGATACCGGTAAGCCTTGTAAAGAATACACAGACCAATTGGCTTCCATATTTAATTGGAATTGGCCATTGGAGCTTGGGTTTGGATAAATTTTCAAATTATTGGTATTTATTACAGTAGATACTGAAGTTTCCAAATTTTTAATAAATTCAAATTTATCTAAATTGAAGCCTGCGGTATTTACAGTAAATCGCAATACCTGTATACCCTTTTCTAAAGCGACTGAGGTTTGGGATACAATTTTATAATCGCCCCAACCAGTAGTTTGTGGTAAAATTAAATCAGAAAACAAAACTCCTTTTCCTACAATGCTAGCATCCAGTTTACCACCAGCTCGGCCTGATGAATAATGAATAGTAATATCATAATCACCTGCCTGTGATGCGTTAATGGTGTATTCTAACCATTCACCCGCACTAGTGTGTCCTACAGCAAATCCTGCATCTACAGACATTATATCTACTCCTTCTGTTAAACGGTAAGCAAGTCCTTTATTCTCAGTATCTGTATCGTTATAGCTTATGCCCTGTCCTCCTATATCAAAATCTTCGGCTTCTATAGTGCCTGGTATGTTCACAGGACTACCACTATATGGAGCCTTAAAAATCGGATCTTTTACCTCTATATCAATTAAAGTTTCTACTACTTTAGAATCAGTGTCAGTAGCTACAAGTTTCAACACATACTGACCTGCTGACAAATTACCTAAATCAACATCATTTTGCTCAACACTCCATTCAAAAGGGCTAGCATCATGCTGCCTAACAAGCTTATTATTAATATATAAAACAACACGAGAAACATTTAAACCAGCTTGGGCAACAACTTTAACATTGGCACCTGTTTCAAAAATTTGATTGTTTTCAGGTGTTGTAAACTTTATAATTTCAGCAATGGATTCATCAACAGAAATATCGGCATGAGTAAAGGAAGTAAAATTCAGAAAATGCCTTTCATGGCCACCTTTTGTTCTCCAGTTATCAACAACCATTTTTTTAAAGTTAGGCAAATCCGACCCCATCCTCGCCCTATTAACATAGTGATTGTACGCAGCTTCATAACCTGCATAGTCCTTTTGGGCACCTACATATTTAATATCCCTAGTACCACAAGGGGCTTCACTTACACCAATAAATATTTTCGAAAAAAACTCTAACACCAAAACCAATCGAGGAGTAGATTGACCATCCAATTTGTAACCATAAAGGTCTATGCCATTATGCCAAGCTGTTTCACATGCATCTATCCAAACTGTAATACCAAACTGTTGATGTCTTTCATCTCTGCATACTTCATTAGCACTACCCGATGCACTAGTAACAGCATTAATATTAATTTTATAAGCTGCAATTCCTGCATTAAATTTTGCTGTATCGCCCAAGTAAGCCCCTACAGCAATCATTGCGTTTGATGCTGCAGAACCCCAGTTTTGTTCTCTCCAAGCGGTTTGGGATGCTTCTGTGTATATTAAATTCAAAAAAGAATTAAACTTAGCAATATCTGTGTTGGACCAATTTGCCTCACCGTTATTGTAATACCTTATTATATCTGCTGCAGCCGCCCAATTTGGGGCTGCCCATGAACATTCTAAATCAATTTGCGGCTGGGATGTATTTGAACTAAATCCTTTCAAGGTTTTTGCCCAATCATTCATTATCGCAATAGCTTTGTCTTTATGCTCTTGTTTTCCTGTAACCACCCACTGCAAAGCATGGGCATATGCTGCTTGCGCATCTCCATGAAAATGCCATTCCTCTATCACCTCTTTGGTGTTATCGGCTACCATTGTTACATACGCTTTATGTGCAAAATTTAAAGAGGCATAAGGTGCATTGTAAAAAGCATGCTTGGTATTTAAAAAAATATCCCAACCTTTTTTCACCAATGAATTTGGCTGGTTGTTAACTCTATACTTTAGCAATTCGAGCTGTGCTTGAGAATTCCGAACGGATGGATGAACTAAATTTTGGCTATTTACAAAAGTTGCCAATTGAATGAATAGAGCAAACAAAATGCTTTTTAAAAGAATACAGTTATTATTTCCCGCTAGGTTTTTTTTAAGGGAAGTTAACTTTATAGCGTTACAAATTTTATGCAAAATCATGTTCTAATTATTTAAGAATTACATTTTGTTGTTTGTTAGTTCAACCCTTCCATTTTTCCTTATTTGAATTACTAATTATTTAAATCAAGGTTTGAAATTTTACTGATGGACAAGGGAGGCAACATAATTGTACCTGATCCATTTTTAATTAATTCCATGGTGTTGGCATCTACATCAACATTTTCGACCTTGCCTAATTGTTTAAAAACTAAGGCTTCGTGCTTAAATGATTTTGAATAAGTTGTTTCATCAAAACTAAGAACAAACTCTACCGACTGATTAGATAAGTTGACCGCCACAACCTGAGTTGATCCATCCTTTTTTGTAACTACCCTTGCATTTACTGCATTCATAGTTCCTATTGATGTAGTAATTTTTGCTGTGGACATGTTTGATTCTAACATATCGCCATCAAGCAATACATCATATAAAATTTCGTAGGCCATCAAGTATCCTCTTTTTTTTAAGGGATATGCTGGTTTTCGTTTTTCAACCAAAACCATTGGGTTTAATGCTCTATTAAAACTAAACCAATTGGCTCTATCGTAAACTTCTTGATTTTCTGACATGAATAGGAAAACATCAGCCATTCCTAGACAAGCCGCAGCGTTGCTTTCATTTCCACTGCCTGCCGAAACGCCCCATTCAGTTAACCATATTGGTTTTTTACCGTTATTGTTTCGTATCCATGTAACATCATCATCCAATGTGATACGTGAAGTCAACAGATTACTATAGGCCAAATCACTTTCACTTGGTTTATCCGGATCAGCCCCCATGTACTTATGAAGGGTTATTGCGTCATAATAGGATTGATCTCCTGTGATCTCCTTATTATATGCCTCTTGATTTCTTCTCCATCCAATTGGTATAGATACCCTCACGTCTGGGAACTCATTATGCAAAGCATCGGCTACGGATTTAGCACGGTTATAAAAATCAGCAGTTGTTTTGGTCTGGTTGGAACGCTGATTTTTCCAAAAGTGCTCATTCCCTAATTCAATGTCTTTCACCTCTAACCCTCTACTTAAATCTTTGTGGGCTCTGGCCACACAACTCGCAGCATCGTCAAAATTCATTGCATACGTCCACATCATGTGATAACCATATCCATTCTCCTTTTTGCGCTCTTGATTTAGACTTGCTATTTCTTCAATATGACCTTTCCCACTTCGCACGAAGTTAGCAAGAGCAGCTGAGTGAACCTGATTATCAAAACTATCACGCTGATAGCCATCTGTTTGCCACTGATAAAAATTAGCCCAAACACCATGAGGAAAACGCACACTTATTGGATCAAACTTGCGCATGAAATCCTTTTCTTCCTTGGTTTGGAACCCCTCAATATTGTAACCCAACAATTGGTTTTTGAATGCTTCTTTTTTAGAAGTATTTACCTCCAAGGTCGCTTTAAAGTTATCCGGAAAAGAAAATGGATATACCTGGGCTGAAATAACCACTGTGCCCAAGATAAAAAATGCAAACGTGAGATACATATACTTCGTACATCCTGTTTTTGGCAAATGTTGTTTAGAAAACTGTTTCGATATTATCTTCATCTTATTTTAATTATTCGTTTTTATTCTACATACTATATTCATTACGGTAGCCAGGAGAGTTATCAGGTCTAGTTAAAAATGAGTTTGTCAAACACATTCAAAAATTTTAAAACGTAAAAACTTTTGGGTAGTGACGACAAATCTACCACCGACCCTTTCCCCTCGGCTACCATTTGACCAAGAGAGGAATAAACTGACCAATTACCAGTCATACTAATATTAAATACCCCAGTTGGGCTAGGGTTAGGAAAGACTGTAAATGGATGAACAGTTTTTGCAGTTATAGAAGCAGAAACATCATTTTTAGTAATTGTTACTTTATCGATGTTTAGAGCCCTTTGCTCAATCGATAATCGCAGAACATGCTGTCCCATAGGTAGCTGAACTGCCGGCTTGGTAGCCGTTTTATAGCTTGTCCAGTTGGTAGTATTTTCCAAGGTAAAACCTGAAAATAAAGGCTGTGAAACGTCATCTTCCAATGAGGCTCCAACCGTTGCAAGGGTTCCGGATGCTGAGGCGTATAAAAATCCAAAATCATATAAGCCAGCCTGAGCCACATTTACGGTATATTCAACCCATTCTCCACTTTCCATATCTACCAATGAATAACCACCTGTTGCATCAATAACAGCTATATCAACACCATCATTTCTATCATATGCTGCGTTGGAGTTACCAACAGTCGTATCGTGGTAGCTAACGCCTTCTGCACCCTCATCGTAATCTTCGGCTTCAAATGAGCCTGGTATTTGGGCAACAATTCCTTTAAAAGGTGTTTGCGATGTA
>JAGXIO010000031.1 GCA_024635555.1 Saccharicrinis sp. | reverse complement strand
GCAACAAAAGCTACAGCGAGCTATCCTCGGTTGTCATCGGAGAATAATAGGAATAATTTTGGCACATATTCATCTTATTGGCAACAGGATGGTGATTATATAAAACTTCGTAGTTTGGAGCTAGGGTATACTTTGTCGGACTTATTTGTTGAAAAACTTAGAATGGATAATGTTCGCTTTTTTGTAAATGGGACTAATCTGTTTTCTATTGATAAACTCGATTATTCAGATCCTGAAATCAGATCCGGTTATCCTGCCATGCGAACTATAAGTATTGGAACAACAATACAGTTCTAATAATAATCTTTAAAATTATAAAAAATGAAAGAATATTTATATGTGCTTAGTGTTATGTTGTTATTAGCACTAAGTTCTTGCGAAAATTTAGACCAAGAATTGGAGATATCCATTTCAGAAGATCAAGTATTTTCATCGTATGACTATACAAAAAATAGAGTTAACTCTATTTATAGCGAGTTACAAAATGGATTTACACCAATTGATGATGCAATGATGGCGAGTATTACTGACGAAGCTGAATTTACCATCGAAACATCTGCGGTGCAGAGTTTTAATACTGGTTTTTGGAATGCCACTTCAAATCCTGATAATGCATGGAGTTCATATTTTAGAGGTATTAGAAAAGCCAATCAATTTCTAGGTAGTGCTGATAATGTGGACTTAGAGTCATACAGACTGAATCCAAGTGTTAGTTCACAAGAAGATTATCAACGAAGATTGGCTGAGATTGAAAATTGGAAAGTTGAAGTTCGATTTTTGCGTGCATATTTTTACTTTGAATTAGTAAAGCGATATGGAAGTGTACCTATTATTACTGAGTATCTAACTTTGGATGATAATTATTTAGACTACCCTCGAAAATCATTAACCGAGTGCATTGATTTTATTGTTAGTGAATGTGATTCAACTGCTGATAAATTAAATACTACGGTAGCAACTACTGATTTAGGTAGAGTAACCAAAGGTGCTGCTTTGGCATTAAAAAGTAGAGCTTTATTGTATGCTGCTAGCGATTTATATAGCAATGCATCTTGGGCACAAGGGTATAGTCAGCCGGAATTAATTACAGTAACTGGCGAAAGAAGTGCAAAATGGAAAAAGGCCGGTGATGCTGCTAAAGCTGTTATTGATCTTAATGTTTATTCATTAAGTACAAGTTATTCTAAGTTATTTGAAGCGACTAACTTTTCCAATAATGAGGTGATTTTTTGTAGAAGAAATGGTGCAACTAATAATTTTGAACTTGTTAATACCCCAATTGGTTATGACAAAGGAAAAAGTGGAAATACACCATCTCAAAATCTTGTAGATGCTTACGAAATGAACGATGGTACTCCATTTGATTGGAGTAATCCTGTTCACGCAGCTACTCCTTATGTAAATAGGGATCCACGCTTAAAAATAAGTGTATTGACAAACAATACGCCTTATAAAGGACGTCCCGTTGAAATATGGACAGGTGGATTAGATGGTAAGGGAAAAGCTTTAGCAACCAAAACCGGTTATTACATGTTAAAGTATGTAAACCCCACTTTAGATCTTTTACTAGATAAGACTAGCGTTCATTCATGGGTTTATTTTCGCTTAGCCGAGATTTATTTGAATTATGCAGAGGCTTTAAATGAATATGATCCTGGTAATACAGATATTGCCCTGTATGTTAATAGGGTAAGAGGTAGAGCCGGTGTAAATATGCCTGCATTGCCAGTGGGTTTATCTCAAGATGAAATGAGACAACGCATAAGAAATGAGCGTATGGTTGAATTGGCTTTTGAAGGTCATCGTTTATGGGATGTAAAACGATGGATGATTGGTGATCAAATACTAGGGGGAAAACTTAGAGGTGTTGAAATTACTAATACAGGAGGCGTTATGACTTATAATCCAATTGATGTTGAAAGTCGCACGTTTGATTCAAAGATGTATTTTTACCCTATCCCACAAAGTGAGTTGAATATTAAGAAAGACTGGGTTCAAAACCCTTTATGGTAAATTTAAAATCTAATAATTACAATATGAAAAAGATTAATAGTACACTTAAATTACTTTGTTGGTTTATAGGTGTAGGGTTATTATCGACGTCATGCGAATACAAAGAATTTGCAGATGCTGACTATCCTGAGCAAATGGTATATATGCCAGCTGCTAATTTTGGGGTGTATGATGTTTCTATTGAAACGGCTGATACAATTTCTCCAACTCCCGGACACGCTTATCGAAGTATAATTGATTCGTCGGATATGGGTAATATCAAGGTGATTGTACCATTGGGGGTTTATCGTTCAGGAATAACGAATGACGGAAACGTTTTGGTTAATATTGTTCAAAATACCGATACTATTTCGAAGTTAATAACTGCAGAAACTTTAGATGCAGCAACGTTATTATTGCCTACAACAAATTTTACAATACCTGCTACTGTTCAAATTGCTGATGGAAGCGATATTACATCATTTAATATGGTTATTGATGGTAATTTTTTAAAAAGCAATCCTACTGCTATATATGCTATAGGGGTTGCCATTGATAGTGATGATAGAGAAGTTAATTCTCTACTTAATACTACTGTAGTATTAATTGATGTCGGTAAATTAAAATTGTAAATATTTTTATCCTGATAATCCCTAATATGGGGTTATCAGGATTTTTTTTTAAAGGTCAAAAAATACCGATGTCGTATTTGTCATAGGGAAAGTGTTAATGTTAATTTTCGTAAAGAGGTGTTTAATTAGGGTCTGCTGAGAAACCTGTTAGATGCTAAGAATAAATAAATTATAGCGATATTTGGGTAAACAAGTGCAAGGAAATATGGCAAAAGCTCTAAAATACCGTGCATCGAAGCAAGCTTACATTTGCCCTGGTCAATTAACTCTTGCTGGCTTCGAGACTCCTTTTGACCGTTCACTCAGATCGGACAACCGATGGGTCATATTGGCTGGGAAAATCCCATGGGATCCTTTGGTGAGCATATATCAAAAGCAAATGGGCAACGACAAAACCGGGGCGAGCGGCATCAACCCGCGCGTTGTGCTGGGTGCCCTTATCATAAAACATATGTGTGACCTGAGCGATCGCGAAACTGTACTTCAGATACAGGAGAACATGTATATGCAGTACCTGCTGGGCTATACGAGTTTCAGCGACGAAGAGCCTTTCGATGCTTCACTGTTCGTGGACATCCGTAAGCGCATGGGGATAGACCAGATCAACGCCATCAATGAGAAAATACTTGGCTTGGCAGTTTCAGCTACAAGTAATGACGAAAACCATGAGGAGGATGGAGGCGGAGATAGCGAGGCTCCCACATCTACATCCCTGTCCAGTGCTCCTAACACGGTTACACCCGTGGGAACTGAAATGAACAAAGAAGCACCTGTAACACACAAAGGCAAACTGTTGATGGATGCCACAGCCTGCCCTCAAGACATTGCCTACCCTACAGACCTTAACCTGTTGAGCGACGCCAGGGAAAAATCAGAAGAGCTCATAGACTTCCTCTACGACCCAAAGCTCCACCAAAAGAAACCACGAACTTATCGTAGGATAGCGCGCAAGCAATATTTGCAAACAGCACAAAAAAAGAGGAAATCAAAGAAAGAAATCAGACGAGCCATCCGCAAGCAATTGAGTTGTCTGAATAGAAACATTCTTTCGTTAGAGAAACTACTGAACGCCTACCCGCATATTCCCTTTAACCGGCACCAGTACAAATACTTCTTAGTCATCCAAACGTTATATGCTCAACAAAACCAAATGTACAAGGAGAGAAGCCACAGTATAGAGCATCGCATCGTCAGCATCCACCAGCCACATGTTCGTCCAATAGTGCGGGGTAAGACAAACTCCAATGTCGAATTTGGGTCGAAGATACAGGTCAGCATGATGAACGGTTATGCATTCTTGGACGAACTGTCTTGGGAAGCCTTCAACGAAGGGGGGAGCCTGCTCAATTCGGTAGAAAAATACAAACAAAGGTTTGGGTTTTATCCCGAGGATGTATTGGCCAATAAGATTTACTGCACACGGGCAAACCGCAAAAAACTCAAGGAACTCGGCATAGGGCTCCGGGCTAAGCCGCTGGGAAGGCCAAAGGCAGTGGATGTGGAACACGTAAGACCGGGCGAAAGGAATCCCATCGAGGGAAAGTTTGGACAAGCCAAAACAGCTTACGGAATGAACCGGATAAAAGCAAGGCTCCCAAACACCAGCGAATCCTGGATAGCCACAATAATACTGGTACTGAACCTGGTCAAACTGGCCAGAGAGGTATCTTTCGCCCCAATCTTTAGAGTGTTGACTTTTTCAGCACAATGGATGTCGGAAATGATAAGAGAAACTCAGGCGATCATATTAAAATGTTCGCCTGAGAATTATAAAATGCGGCTGACTTAAACAGCAAGCCCTATTTATTAGCGATGTACTTGTGGGCAAGGAATATGCCATCTATTCACTGGCCAGTTCACTGGTAATGCAAGGTACCAACACGGAAGCAATGATTGACCTTGGCAAATTAAAATCAGGTATTTATATGGTAAGCATTAACGGCAACATATTTAAGGTCGTTAAAAAGTAAAGCTATATTAGCACTATAAAATTAAAAACCACCAGGCAGCTTGCTTGGTGGTTTTTTTGTATCATGCGTAGATCGACTTGAAGTCACACTTTAGGTTTAAAAACATCAACACCAAAGCATGGGTTACATGGAAAGGCTCAGCCGTCAGTTTTTGTTTGAACTGATGAATAATTGGAGGGTAGGGCGGTATGAGGGAAGGGAGAGGAGAAGGAATGGGAAGGAAAAGAAGTTTTATTTTAAATATTATTAAGCGTAGTGTTTACAGTTTCTATCTATCCCCAGATACTTTTAATTGTCAATTTAAGGCATATACTTCAATGAATACCATCTTTTACTTTATTGTCGATCAGAATATTTTTTCAAATACTCTTTTGGCGATTGGTTATGTATTTTTTTGAAGGATTTGGTAAAGTACGAATGGCTGTTGAATCCAGTTTTAAACGCTACTTCATCAATGTTATGCTCACCTTTAGTCAGCAACAAGGTGGCATTTTTTATCCTTACCATCATAATATACTCAGAGGTAGTTTTATCTGTTATTTGTTTTAATTTTCGATGTAATTGACTTCTGCTCAATCCTACCTCCTCAGCCAATTTCTCGACCGAAAAAAATTCGTTTTCGATATTGTCTTCGATGGTTATATTTAATTTGTTGAGGAAGTAGTTATCCAAGCTGCCAATTTCGACGGGCTGATCGGTCATATACCTTTGCGCAAAGCTGTGTTGGAGTCTTTTGCGTTGTTTTATCAGGTTTTTTATTTGGGCTAAAAGTACTGTTTCGTCAAACGGTTTTGAAATATAAGCATCGGCACCCTGCTCCAAACCAATGGCCTTATTATCCGCTGATGACAATGCGGTTAGCAAAATTACCGGTATATGACTGGTTTCAATTTTAGATTTTATCTTTTGGCACAGTTCGAAGCCATCCATTATTGGCATCATCACATCCGACACTACCAATTGGATATTGCTATTGTTGTTTATCGTTTCCAGACCTTGAGCCCCGTTTTCTGCTGTAAGAACAGTATAGTAGTCTTTCAGAAGCTTTTCAATAAAATCCCTCAAATCAATATTATCTTCAACTACAAGTAGTGTACTGCGTTCTTTTTGTTCTTCTTCCAGCGTTTCCTCATTGTTTGAGGAAGTATTCCAAGAGCTGATGTTTTTAACCTCTTGATGGCTCTGATAGAGCATATGTTGGGCATTTTGTTTTATAGGCAAGCGGATGGCAAATCGAGTTCCTTTGCCGGGTGTGCTCTGTACCGTAATAATACCATGGTGCATCAAGGTAAACTCCTTACAAAGGCTTAGTCCTATACCGGTTGAGTTAATTCGGGATGAACTTTGCTTGCCTTGTTCAAAACGGTTGAATATTTTATATACGTCTTCGCTGTCGATCCCTTCTCCATTGTCGGTTATGGCAATTTCTACAAATTCAGTACTTTCGAGTTTCCCAAAACTTAATTGGTTTAAATAAATGCTGTTATTCTGCACAGTGGAGTTATCTTTTATCGAAATGTTTATTCTTCCTTTGATAGGCACAAATTTAAACGCATTCGACAATAAATTGTAAATCATCTTATCTAATTTTTCTTCGTCGGCTTCTATGGTCAGGGAATCAGATTCTTTTATAAAGTTAACCTGAATTTCTTTTGATTTGGCCTCCTCCGAAAAGGTTAAGGAAAGTTCATTGGTCAAGGCTATTAGATTTAAACTCGATATATTAAGTTTTTGCTGACCTTTTTCCACCTTTCGCAAATCCATAATCTGGTTGATTAATTGAAGCAAGCGATTGGTGTTTCTTTTAACCGTTTGAAGTTGATCAATTTGTTCGCTCGTTATGTTGGTCGATTGTAAGAGTTTTTTTATAGGGAGGTCTATAAGTGTTAAGGGAGTTCTGAATTCGTGCGAAATATTTGTAAAGAATTTGAGTTTCATTTCATGTAACTCTTCAGCATGGCTGCGCTCTATATTTTGTATGGCTATTTCTTTTTTGAACTTTGCCCTACTAATGTAAACCTTAGCATAGAAAAGTATAGTTGATAATAAGGCAATGATATAAACCAGGATTGCTAGCGTAGATTTATACCAAAATTGCTTAACGGTAATAGACAGGCGTGTTGGGGTTTTACTCCAAATGCCATCATTGTTGCTGGCTATAACTTCAAATACATATTCCCCGGCAGGCAGGTTTACAAAGGTTGCCGAGGTTTCTTTGTCCTTGCCTATCCAATTGTCTAAATAGTTTATTAAACGATACTTAAAATCATTTTTTTCAGGCAGTAAATAATTATCTGCCGAAAAATAAAATTTCAGTGTGTTTTCCTCTGGTTTGAGTGTGATTTCGGCATATCTGCCTACGTCGGTCTGGATTGGTGATATCGGTTCGTTGTTGACCTCGATTTTGGTAATGAAGGCATTGGGCGGCCTGTTGTTTATTTTAATGTTTTCAGGCTCAAATACGCTAAACCCGTTTGTTCCCCCAAAATAGAGGTTTCTGTCCCTATCTATAAAAACTGCATTGGGATTGTACAAATCGCCCTGCATACCATCCGAAATTTTAAAATTGCGTGCATGATTTTCTTTTGTATCATATACTACCAACCCATTGTTGGAGGTAGCCCATATATGATTTTCACGGGCCTGCAGAATTCCGTATACATCTTTGTTTTTTAGGTATCCATTGGCAATGAAAGTATAGATACTGTCGATTGTTGGATCGTATATGTTTATTCCATCACCATTGGTTCCTATCCATATCTTACCGTCGTTTAGTTCGGTGATATAAAAAAAAGTTTGTGATTTTGTTTTATGGTTCGATACACTTTTAGGGGTAAATTCGGTTATTGAGTTGTGGTCGAGATTAACTCTGTACAAGCCCCCTAAGCTACCTGCCCACAAGTTATTATTGGAGTCGATGTAAATTGACCGAATGGCCTGATTGCCGAATAATGAAAACGGGGAGGTTTGTTGCTTGAACTGTATTTTTTTTGTGGCAAAATTATAGAAGTTCAGACCATTTTCGGTGGTGCCTATCCATATTCCCGAATCGGAAGCACATAAAGCAAATGCCCCTGGCGAAGAAATGTGTTGACCATCTTCGGAGCCGAGCTTAAAGTTTTGGAAACGATCGGTATTTTTGGCTTTATACCATAGACCGTCAAAGGCAGTACCAACCCAAAGACCTCCATATTTGTCCGTTGCCAATGCTTTTACGTTAATTAAGCTATTTGTATTATCTACATTAATTTTTTTAAAAGTACCTTGAGTTGAATCAAATAAATTTAATCCACCGGCTTCTGTGCCCACATATATACTTCCGTCATCGGTTTGGGCAAACGAACTAATCATGTTGTTGCTCAATGAATGAGGTACTTTTGAATGTTGATAGTTAACAAATTTATTGTCGGAGTGGTGCAAATAGGCCACACCACCTGACCATGTGCCAAACCAGATGCCACCTTGGCTGTCCTCAAATATTTCAAAAATAGAGTTGTGAGGCAAGCCGGAGAATTCCTCTGTATTAAAATGGGTTAACTCCGAATTGTACCACATATACAAGCCGTTGTAAGTACCTATCCAAAGCCGTTGACGAGTATCTCTCCATATCTTTCGTATGGGCTTTGTTTTTAATTCCTCCATCTGTGTTTTAGCCGAGGTGTCAACGGTAAGATCCTTATTCAGTGTGTAGGATACAACCCCGTGGCTTTGGTACCCTATGTATATTTGATTTTGGTTGGCATAAATTGTTTTTACCGCAGAACCCGGTCCATCAATCTTTTTTACAAGCTTCTTCTGTTCGGGTAGCAAATGGTAAACACTGCCATCATTGGTTCCCAACCACAATTGGTTGGTTTCGTCTTTGTATATAAGTGCCGGGCTATCTTTAAGGCCGTCGGTAATCCGGATGAGTTGTTTTGTTTCGAAATTTAAAAAACCTACATGCGATCTGTCCACAAGCCATAAAATGTTGTCTCCATCTATGATCATATTCTTTATCAAGGGTTCGGCTTGATCGCCGTTTTCATAGGTGTAATCAAATTTCGAAAAACACTGCGTTTGCCTGTCAAATATGGCAAGTCCGTTGTCGGTGCTGGCCCAAACTCGATTCTTCTGGTCGCTAATTATACATGTCACCCTGTTACTGGGCAAGCCTTCCGGCTGGTCGGTTTCTGCCACAAATTGTTCAATTTGTTTTGCATTGTATCGCAGAACGCCGTCAAACGAGGCCATCCAGATATAACCGAAATTGTCTTGAGTTATGGAATGTACAGATTTAAAACTAAAACCACCTGCCGGGGAAACTGTTCTAAACGTTATTTCCTTGACCTGCGAATAGGAAGTTACCGCGTATGAAATATATATTAAAATTAACAGATGTTTAACTTTCATGTAATTTACGCTTTTGATAATGCAAAAATACAGTTTATATATACTTTGCTTTTAAAACAAATGTTTCATTTATGCAACATTTGGGCTTTTATGCATCAATTGTTCTATTATTTGCTACGCTAAAACTATTTTTTGCTGTTCTAATAAGTTAAATTTAAAAATGTTAAAACCTATTACAAAGGTATATTGTGGTAAGATACTTGAAAAATATAATTGTTATTGTTTTTTTACTGTTTATTTGCGCTTGCAAAATTAGGACCAACGATCATTATCAATCAATAATTGATGATTGCGGCAAAAAAATTGAGCTGTCCTTTGATGATTTACATGGCGAAATTAATGCTAAAGATAACGCTGTTGACGCTAAGCTAAATGCTGGCCTCTCTGGCATACCTGTTAATGTGTGGGGCAGTGGTTTTTTTTCTGGAACGTTATGGATGATGTATGAGCTTACAGGTGACGATAAATGGTTAGCTCACGCCAAGCAAAGCACCATTACCCTTGAGCCTGAAAAATGGGGTCGCCGACCTCACGAGATAGGGACCAAAATGTTCTGTAGTTTTGGAAAGGCTCTCTATTATTACCCTTATAATGCCCATTACAGAGAGGTATTGATACAGTCGGCCAAAACATTGTCCAATCATTTTAATACTGCCGTAGGTTGTATAGGAGTGTGGAACTTGAACGGGAGATTAAATAATTTTCAGGTTCGTATTGAGCATTTAATGAGTGTGGAACTTTTGTTTTGGGCAGCGGAACAAACCGGTAACGAAAATTTTTATCTAATTGCGCTCACACACGCCCAGACAACTTTAAAAAATCATCTTGACAAGGAAAATTCCGTTTATCAGGCGGTTAATTATTATCCCAACACGGGCAAAGTAAGAAACAAAGAATACATCTTGTATCCTAATTCAAATCTACTCAAAAGCAGAGCGCAGTCCATTGCATTGTACGGTTTTACAATGGTATATCGAAAGACAGGGAATAAGGAGTTTTTGCTTCAGGCAGAGCGGATTGGTAACACAATGTTAAACCAAACCTTGAGTTACCAGTTAGATGCTTCCTCGCCAAATTCTAATGTGCATGTAAACAATTCACTTACATTGGATAAAGTATCTAGTGCGATACTGGCTTCGGCGTTTTACGAGTTAGGGCATTATACGAATAACAAAGCAAAATATGTTACAGCGGCAGATAAGGTTTTAGATCTTTTTGCATCGCATAGCGATGAGGAGCTTTACACTGGAAAATTGAGTGCATTAAATCCTGAAAAGTATGAAAATACAGAGATGAAATATTATGCTGATTATTATTTGTTAGAAGCGATTTTGCGTAAAAAAAACAATGGTATTCATTAACGTTTGCAAGATACGAGAAAATGCAAATGGATGTGATAAGTAAAACTTACGAACTTTAAAATAATGAGATGAAGAACACAGCTTGGTTTTCAACAATGTTCTATACTTTGATGGTGATAGTTGCCGGATGCGGCACCCCAAAGTTGGAGCAGCAATTTAAGAATCCACCAAATGAGTTTAAACCCATGCCCTTTTGGCATATTAATGGCGAGCTAACCACTGAGGGCATACGACAGCAGATGAAAGATGCCAAAGAATTGGCCGGTTTTACGGGAGTAAGCTTATTGCCGTTGGCTGGCTCTAATAATAGACCCGGCACAAGCCCTGAATATTTATCGGAAACGTATTTTCAACGTTACCAGGATATGCTCACAGTGGCCGATGAGTTGGATATGAAAGTGATAATGTACGACGACAATGATTTTCCGAGTGGCATGGCTGGTGGTAAAATGGAAGAATTGTATCCCGATCATACCATGAAAAGGCTCGATATAATTGAAAGAGAACTTATCGGACCCGCTGTTTTTACCGATAGCATCCCTGGCATACAGCTTATGGCAGCGGTGGCTATGAATACCGAAAGTTTGGAGCGTATCGAAATAAGCAGCTTTGTTAAAGATGGGGTGATTAATTGGAATGTGCCCCAGGGCAACTGGAAAGTCATGTTATTTCCACTGATGAAAGATTCTTTTCATAAAAAGTATTTGATTGTCGATTTTTTAGATACCACAGCGGTACGTCACATGATAAATCATACCTACGAAAAATACTACGAGCGTTTTTCAAAGTATTTTGGCAATACCATTAAAATGACTTTTTTTGATGATGTGGGTTTCTGGAGGCATCCCCGCACATGGACCACTCGTTTTAACGAAAAGTTTATGGAACTGAATGGTTTTGATCCTGCACCTTATTATCCTGCATTATGGTACGATATAGGGCCCGAGACAGAAGCTGTGAGATATGCATTTTTTCTTACTCGAGCAGAGCTATTGGCCGAAGGTTTCCCAAAACTTGTGGGTGAATGGGCAAAATCGCATGGCGTTAAAGATACGGGCCACCCTCCTGGTAATTATAATCTTTCGCCCATTGATATGAATGGCGATATTTTTAAGTTTTATCGCCACACTGCTGTTCCGTTGACCGATGCCATCATCGGTTATCAATATGGTCAGCATGGACATAAACTGATTAGTTCGGCAGCTGATTTTTACGATAGATCTGAAGTGGCTGTAGAAATATACGGCGCTTATAACCCAACTTCTTTCGATTCGTTGATGTTATATCGTGCTATGATGGATTTATTTGTACGGGGCGTTAACGTGGTTATACCCCACGGTATGTGGTACAACCCCGATAAAGTTTATATCCCGCCATTGGTTTCACCGTACAACAATAATATTGCAGCGGCCTTGCCTGCATATTCTGATTTTGTGGGCCGTGCAAGTATGTTACTTCGAGGCGGCAGACGGGTTAGTGAAATTGGTGTAGTATATCCTTTCGAGGGATTAGCAGGATATTTTCGCTTTGATAATCCGGAGGGTATACGGCAAGGTTACTACGTGTCGCCACAAACCGATTATCAAACTGTAAGTGGTTGGTTAACCAACGATATACGGCGCGATTTTACCTTTGTGCACCCCGAGCTGATGTTGGAAGATAAATACTCCATAGAAGGAGGCCAGCTGAAACTCAACAATGCAGAGAACCATCAAGCCTATAAAACGATGATTCTTACTGGGAGTTCTATTATATCGCACAAAACACTGGAAAAATTAAAAGCATTTTATGATGCAGGAGGTGTAATAATTTCTACTACTCAATTACCTTTTAAATCGGCTGAGATGGGCCAGGATGCAAAAGTAATTGATCTAATTAAAAGCATATTTAATATAGATCCTTTAAATCAACAGCAGATAGCTCAGGTGCATAAAAACAATAATGATGCAGGTGGTAAAGCTATTTTTATCCCTTCGCCCGATGTAGCATCTTTTGCTCAAGTGTTAGAAGAAAATGCGCCCAATCCAGATGTAAAGTTTGTTTCAAACCCGCAACTGGAAACCGATTTCGGAAAATTTTCCTATATCCACAAAGTAAAGGACAACCGCGATATTTATTACTTCAGCAATTCCAGTGACGAAACTATTAAAACTGATGTGATGATTAGAGGTAAGCATAAAATGCAAATTTTAAATCCGCATACGGGCGATATATTAAAAAGTGACAAGTCAAGGGAAGTGAGTGAAAATGGGACGATTTATACGCTATTGTCCTTAGAGCTGGAACCTGTAAAATCAGTTTTTATATTGGCTGAATAAAAAAAACAACTAATATATTGAATACTAAACTGTTAAAACTGTGATATTTTGTAATTTATTAGAGTATATGAAACGATATGTATATGTTTTCGCAGCGATAATCACTTTAACTTTTGCTGCTTGTAACTCCAGCGGAGGTAAGCAAACCTCTTCAGCGGATGCTACTTCCGCGCCATCCTTTGACGCCTCCAAAGAATTGGTGTATTATAACGATGCGCATTTGCAATTGGTAAAAGAGAAGATTCAGACCAATGACCCTTATTTTACAGCGCAATATAAAGAGGTTTTGGAAGAAGGTAATGCCGCATTGAGTTATACAGCCGATCCTGTGACGAATAAAACACAGATACCTCCAAGTAAGGATATGCACGATTACTTGAGCTACGCCCCTTACCGTTGGCCGGATCCGTCAAAAGCTGATGGTCTGCCATGGATTGCACGCGACGGTATCATCAACCCGGTATCGCGGGATAACGATACTGACTTTAATAGAAAGGATCAATTTTTTGACGCCATCGGAAAATTAACATGGACGTATTATTTTTCTGGTGATAATAAATATGCAGAAAAGGCCATTGACCTTATTAAGGTTTGGTACCTGGATCCTGAAACCAGAGTCAACCCTAATATTAATTTTGGACAAGGAGTGCCGGGTGTTGCAGACGGGAGGAAAGCGGGCGTGCATGAGTGGGGTAATCAGTCCAATGTAATAACCGCATTGCAAATGTTTGAATTTGACGGTGTTTTGCCCGAAGATATAAAAACCGGCATGAAAAGTTGGTTAAGTGAATATTTAAACTGGCTCACCACCGATACCATGGCCATATCGGCTGGATTTACCAGGCAAAACCATGCGAATCATTACAATTATCAGGTAGTGGGACTGATGATGTATTTAGGAAAAAATGAGGAAGCCAAAGCAGTAGTAGAGGAAGCCAAAAAGTCGCGAATTGAGGATCAAATTTTGCCAGATGGATCACAGCCCCGCGAAATGGGCAGAACCAAATCCGTGCATTATGCAACCTTAAATTTATGGTCGATGACGGAGCTTACCCTCATGGGTCGCAAATTAGGTGTTGATTTGTGGGCGTATGAAACCCAGGATGGCAGAAGCCTTAAAAATGCATATGCATATTTGGCCAATTTTGTTTTAAATCCCGAAGCTTGGCCCGAACGACAGATAACTGAAGGCGGTGCTCAAAAAGCTATAGAGCAGAATCTAACACCGCTATTTTCTAAAGCATCCACTGTGTTGGGAACAGCCTTAATAGATCCTCAAGTTAAAGCCTATCTTAAACTTAAGCCGCTGGATGCGTTAAGGTATCCACCAGTAGAAATGTTACCCGAAATTAGTAAGTAGTTGAACAGATTGATTTGTTTGTATAGAGCTGAAAGCCGCGCTGAAAACACAGAAAAATGAATTATTTTAAGAAGAACTTTTTATTGAGGATAACAATTCTTGCTTTATGCGTAACATTAACTCACGCATCGGATGCTGTTGCTCAAAATCCATTTTTACCTCCCACGGCTTTTGTCCCCGATGGGGAGCCACATGTTTTTGAATATAAAGGCGAAAAAAGGCTGTTTGTATATGGTTCAAGAGATGAAAGGGTAACTGCCTTTTGTGGCTACGGGCACGATGCATGGTCTGCACCGATCAATGACTTAACAAAATGGACCAATCATGGTGAAATATTTCATGTAAAACAGGTTTGGGATATAGGATATGGGATTGTGGATGAACAGCATTTTGGCGCACCGGATTGTGTTTACAATCCACTTACAAAAAAGTATTATTTATATACATTTTTAGGAGCTCCTTACATAATGGATGGCAAACAAGGCCCTTTGCCTGGTAGCGATAATTATGTTGCCGGGTTTGAAGATTATGGCCCCAAATGTATTATGGCCGTCAGTGATAGTCCGGTAGGGCCGTTTACTGATCCTGTCGTCTGCAATTGGCCTGCCGCTAATAAAGATGGGACATTCGATCCGGCTGTACTCGTTGATATTCAGCCTGATGGATC
>JAGXIO010000224.1 GCA_024635555.1 Saccharicrinis sp. | reverse complement strand
TATGCCTTGGGGTAGAAATAGAGCGAGTAGATCCTGGGATAGTTCTGTTTTCAATTTTGATATATTTATTTTGACTGTCTATATTTAACAGCAAAATAAACCAATTTTTCCCTCAGACCCAAATATTGTACGTGATCCGGTGCTTTTCAAAAATAAACAATACAAAAAACCGGTAAATTATTAACTCATGGTACAAATAAGATACAGATGTCACTGATTTATTCAGAGAATCTATATGCTAAAATGCTAATGCAAATATATGGTTTTCTAGGCTTTAACAAATCTTCAATCGATTATTTTGAAGCTTTTCACAATCAGTAGGTTAAACCGAACTGCCAGAGAGGTATAGTGTTCAAATATCCCAGCTCAATGTCATCTTTTACGATAAAAGCTTTATCGACACCTTGGATTTGCTTCAATCCTTTGTTTTTTCCACCTACTTCAAACGTGTAATCACCAATCTGGAAATCAGCAACAGGGGATACTAATACGTCATTCTTTACTCTTAACTGATTCAGAAAAAACGTTTCTCTTATGTTTCCCTTATTTGCGTTATCGTTTGCTAAACTGTAAATCAAATTAGTATTGTCAAGATAAATTTTATCCACCTTACCCAAGCCCCTTATTCCTCCAGTAGAATCCCGCAGTTGCGCTATCATTCCGGCTTCTTCAATAAACAGGCAATAATCAGTTATATTATTCCGGCTGGCGGAAAGTGCAGTTGCAATACTTGTCATATTAGGTTTAAACGGCACACTTTTAGCAATAATGGCCAGCAATTGCTTCAATTTTCGGCCGGTGGACACATTCATCCCAGCATACAACGGAATATCTGTTTCCAAAGTTTGGTTAACAATCTGTTGTAGCCTCAGATCAAAGTCTTCATCTAATGCAAAAGGATAATACCCTTTTTTCAGATAATCTTCAAAAAAAGGCAATGGATGTTTTACCCCGGGAAGTTCGGCTTTATGACTCAGAATTTCTTCCAAAGAATACGTCTGGACAGTTATTTGATGAAACAATTGTAAATACTCCCTGAAAGACAAACCTTGCATATTGTACATTACAGCCCTGCGACTTAAATCGGAGGATCCTTTTTTGATATCCAACACCGAAGAACCTGTAAATACAACATTCAGTTCTGGTTGATAATCATATATCAGTTTGAGTTCCTTAGCCCAGTCTTTATATTTATGAATTTCATCTATAAACAGATATTTCCCGCCACGCTTTACAAAATCACCAGCTAAATCAATCAGCTTGCTGTCGGCAAAATAAAAATCCTCAGCAGTTACATATAGCGTCTCTGCGGGATTCAGGTTCTTTTTAACCCAAATAATTCAAGAATTATTTCTACCTCCGGTAGCGACTAAGTTTCACTAATAATTTTTTTCAAAAATTAAAGTTCAGCTAGGTCGGGGTTAACCTTAACTTTATTCATATTTCCGACAATTTATCAATAGTTCAGGTTAATATGCTGTAAAACCAGAGTCGTTTTTCCAACTCCACGTGGACCAGTAAGTCCAATCATACGATTTTTCCAGTTTATTTCGTCATAAATGTAGCGGAAGAAAGCGGTATCTGTCTCTCTTAGAAACTTCTGAAACTGTTCAAATAATTTGTCCATGGTGGTTTATTTTAGACAAATATAATGAATATATGCACTATAATAGTGCATATATCAATTAAACACGCACTATGACAGTGCATTTATTGTTTTGCACAATCCTGTTTACATCTATAAGTTCCACTTCAACGCAAACTAAGTTCCGATACAAATATGGTACAAATGCATGATAAAAATTGGTAGTAAAACATCAAACTCAATAAATTTTAAAAATTAAAAACCGCAGCAAATCAAATGTTTACTGCGGTTTATCTATTTTTGATTATTGTTTTTAATCAGCTTTATTTCACCTCTTCAAAATCTACATCGGTTACTTCGTCGTTACCACCTTTCGAATCGCCGCCTTGTCCACCGGCATCTTGACCAGGTTGTGCACCACCAGCATTTTGGCCACCTTGTGCCTGACTAGCATTGTACATTTCCTGCGATGCTGCCTGGAAAACAGTATTCAACTCCGATGTTGCGGCATCAATACCTGGCAAATCTTCGGCTTTGTGTGCAGTCTTTAACTTTTCGAGTGCTGCTTCAATTGGGCCTTTTTTATCGGCAGGTAATTTATCGCCAAACTCTTTCAATTGCTTCTCGGTTTGGAACACTAGGCTGTCGGCACCATTAAGCTTGTCAATTTTTTCCTTGGCTTGCTTGTCGGATTCTGCGTTAACGGCAGCCTCATCTTTCATGCGCTTAATTTCTTCATCGCTCAATCCCGAAGAAGCCTCAATGCGGATGCTCTGCTCTTTTCCAGTAGCTTTGTCCTTAGCGGTAACATGTAAAATACCGTTGGCATCAATATCAAATGCCACTTCAATTTGAGGTACACCTCGTTGTGCCGGTGAGATACCATCCAAATGGAAACGACCTATCGTTTTATTTTGATTGGCCATCGGGCGCTCTCCTTGTATAATGTGAATTTCAACCGATGGCTGATTATCAGCTGCCGTGGTAAACGTTTCAGATTTTTTGGTTGGTATGGTGGTGTTCGACTCAATTAACTTAGTCATCACGCCGCCCATAGTTTCAATACCCAACGAAAGTGGGGTAACATCCAACAACAATACATCTTTTACCTCACCACTTAGCACACCTCCCTGAATTGCAGCACCTACGGCCACCACCTCATCGGGATTAACACCTTTTGAAGGCTCTTTGCCAAAAAATTTGGTTACAATTTCCTGTATGGCTGGGATACGAGTAGAACCCCCTACTAAAATCACCTCATCAATATCAGATGGCGACATGCCAGCATCTTTTAGTGAAGCTTTACATGGTCCCAAAGTAGCTTGTATCAATTTATCGGCCAATTGCTCAAACTGAGCACGGCTTAAAGTACGTACCAAGTGCTTAGGAATACCATCCACAGGCATAATATATGGTAAGTTAATTTCGGTAGATGTACCGCTCGACAGCTCTATCTTGGCTTTTTCGGCTGCATCTTTTAATCGTTGGTGAGCCATCGGATCCTTACGTAAATCAATTCCTTCGTCTTTTAGAAATCCCTCGGCAAGCCAGTCGATAATTACATCATCAAAGTCATCACCTCCAAGGTGGGTATCTCCGTTGGTAGATTTAACTTCAAACACGCCATCGCCAAGTTCAAGAACGGAGATGTCGAAAGTACCACCACCAAGGTCGAAAACCGCAATTTTCATATCCTTGTGCATCTTATCAAGCCCATACGCCAAAGCGGCAGCAGTAGGCTCGTTGATGATACGTTTTACGGTTAAACCGGCAATTTCACCAGCTTCTTTGGTAGCCTGACGCTGAGAGTCGTTAAAATATGCAGGCACAGTAATAACCGCCTCGGTAACTTCCTGTCCAAGATAATCCTCTGCCGTCTTCTTCATTTTCTGAAGAATCATGGCAGATATTTCCTGTGGGGAATATTTCCTGTCGTCAATTTCAACACGTGGCGTATTATTTTCACCTCTCACTACCTTATAAGGTACACGCGATATCTCTTTGGGTATCTCATCGAAATTGTCCCCAATAAAACGCTTGATAGAATATATGGTTTTTGTAGGGTTGGTTATCGCCTGACGCTTTGCCGGATCCCCCACTTTTCTTTCGCCGCCTTCAATAAATCCAACAATGGATGGCGTTGTTCTTTTTCCTTCGCTATTAGGGATTACAACTGGCTCATTTCCTTCCATTACGGAAACACAAGAGTTAGTTGTTCCTAAGTCGATTCCTATTATTTTTCCCATTTTATTATATTTTATTTTGTTATAATTTTATATACGATTTGTAAAATAGCCTGTTTATTAATTCGGTCTGCAGTATTTCAAATGCTGTGCCACCACATAAAAATGACATATTGATGAAATTATGACACGGGAGGTCGCAAAATGATTAAAACCCTGTCATACTTTTGTGACAAAAAGGCATTTATGAAGGCCTAATGTTGTATTTATGGTAATTACTTCATTATTCCTATCCCTTTGTGTACTTTTGTGCCGCATTCCTCCCGAAAATAAAACATATGAATTTAATGAGTAAGCATCGTATCCTTTTCCCAACCATATTTAGCAGTTTTTTATTTTTTTCGTTAATCATCCTTACTACCTGCCAACAAAGACAATCGAGCCTTGTAGAAGGTAAATTTGAAACGTATATAATAGACCGGGGCAATATTGAAACCTTTGAAGTGTGCGAAGGCTATGTTGAACCTGCTAACGAAGTTTTACTATTAAGTCCTACATCGAGCATTGTAGATAAAATTATAAAGGGTGCCGGACAGCAAGTTACCGAAGGTGAGGCTATTATTGAGTTGGACACCAAGCCGGTGAACGACAAGATTGAACAACTCAATGATCAATTGGCCGTTGCAAACAACAACCTTGAAAGAACAAGACTAAATGCCAGAAGCACTAAAGCCGACCTATTGTTTAGCCAAGAGACCAAAAAACTGAAAATAGCCTCCATAAAATCCACTGTGTCGGATCAGAAGCAACTCATAGATGTTGGAGGAATATCGCAGGCCCAGGTAGATAAAACCGAACAAGAATTAATATTGGCTAACAAAGACCTACAACTGGCCGAAGAAAAAAATACCATTCGATTAGCACAATTAGGTGCCGAGGAAAAAGGCTTATTGCTACAAATTGAGATGCAAGAGAAGGAATTATTGCAACAACGCAATCTTTTGAAAATGATGCAGGTTAAGGCACCATCCAACGGCATAATTTTGAGCATTCATGCCAAAGAAGGGGAGAAAATTCAAGGAGAGAAATTATTGGCGACTATATCCGACCTAAGCAGGTTAAAAGTGGAGGCCTCAATTGGTGAGCGGCATCGTAAACTGATAAAAATAGGTAGAAAGGCCAATATACTTGCCGGTGATGAACGCCTGCAAGGAAGAATAAGTTCTATCATGCCTCGCCTAGATAATGGAAACTTGCATTTTTCGGTTGTGTTGACCGAGGATGACCAATCCAAACTGATACCCAATCAAAAAGTAGAACTACACGTGATTAGAAAAGCTAAATGCAATGTGCTGCGGATAAAAAAGGGAGAGCTCTTGGATTTCAAGGATAAACAATGGCTATACAAAGTCATTGGCGACAGTGCCATAAAGCAAGAGTTTACATTTGGTTTGATTAGCGAGGAATTTGCCGAGATAACAGAAGGAGGACAAGAAGGTAACGAAATTGTTATTTCAACTTCTACGCCTTTGAGAAATTTAAATTCAGTTGAAATAGAAAGGCAAAAGTAGTATGAAGGTGAAAAAGATATTAACAACAGCAGCCTTCATATATTTGTGTAGTTTGTCCATGGCTCAATCACCTGGGAGCTCAAAATTGAGGCTAAGCTTACAAAACGTGGTCGATTTAGCCATAAGCCAATCCTCGTCGATAAAATACGAGCAAAACAGATATGAGAATTATTACTGGCGCTATAAAAATCATCAGGCTCAGTTTAGACCTCAACTCATTTTAACGGGCAACCTGCCCAATTTTGAGCAGTCAACCCAACCGATTACACAAAACGACGGTAGTGTGCAATTTCGTAAAATAGGTAGGTTCCAGAATAGTGCTGAGCTTTCTTTAAACCAATCCATCCCTCAAACAGGTACTCAGATTTATGCCCAGAGCACTTTGTTTAGAAACGAAGATCTGGAGCAGGATTATGTGAATTTTCAGGGTAATCCATTTGTGATAGGAATTACGCAACCCATATTTGCCTATAACTGGATGAGGTGGGCGCGTAAGATCGAACCGCTTGTTTACACCGAAGCACAGAAAAACTATATCGAATCTATTGAAGAAATATCACGAAATGCCACTCAGCGTTTTTTTACATATTTACGTGTTCAAACCGATTACAGATTAGCTGAGAATAACTTAAAAAACAGCAAGGACAATTTTCGCATTGCCTCCATCAAATTTAAGCTGGGCACTATCAGCGAAAACGATTTTTCGCGTATCAAGCTCTCGGTGCTCACCGCGCAAAAGTCGTTGAGCCAAGCTAATATGGATCTTAAAAATGCCGATTTTGAGCTGAAAAAATATATAGGCTTAGAGCAGTCATCAAATATTGAACTGCTAATGCCACTGAATATGTTATTGTTTGAAATAGATGTGCAAAAAGCCCTTGAAGAAGCCCTTGAGAATAGAAAGGAAACCACGGAATACGAAAGACGATTAATAGAGGCAGACAGAAATTTAACCCAAGCCAAAAAAAACAACGGTCTAGCTGCCACATTACGAGCCACCTATGGCACCTCCAATATTGCCAACGACATACCGGGAGTTTATTCCAATACGGCCGACCAACAATCGGTACGACTGTCGTTGGCTATTCCTATTTTAGATTGGGGTAAATCGAGCTCTAATGTAAAGATGGCTGAAAGTAAACGAGATTTGGTAGTATTTGATGTACAACAGGATCGCGAAAATTTTGAACGTACTGTTATTGTGCAAGTCGAACAATTCGGCCTGCTAAAAGAGCAGCTTGATATAGCAGAAGAAGCCGATAAAGTGGCGGGCAACGGATACCTGATAGCCTTGAAAAAATTCCAAAACGGAGAGATTAGTATTACCGATTTAAACATCTCTCTATCCGAACGCGACAAAGCTACTCAGGATTATATTAAGTCGATACAAACTTATTGGACTGCTTATTATCGCCTACGCGAGCTTACTTTGTACGATTTTGAAAAAGGACGAAAAATCATGTACGACAATCCTCTTTTGTCGGGACTTGACGATTAGGGGGTGCGGTAATCGAAGGTTTTAAATCTAAAATCACATATCGCATATCTTCGGGAGCAATTGACTGAAGACTGAGGACTGAAAAACAAAAGGCTGCCCAACAATAGAGCAGCCTTTAAATGATATGATAATACTTAGTGCTTATTTATTTAATACCGCCATTACTTCTAATACATGCTTACGGCTCGTGGCCAGCATTTCCTTTTCCTCCTTGTTCAAGTCGAGCTCTATTACTTTTTCAACGCCATTTTTACCAAGGATAACGGGTACACCGAGGTAACAATCGTTGATACCATATTCCCCTTCCAGTTTAATACATACGGGGAATACCCTACGCTGGTCTCTGACGATGGCCTCTACCATTTGAGCAGCTGCTGCACCTGGGGCATACCAGGCCGAAGTGCCCATCAGTTTAACCAACTCGCCACCGCCAAATTTAGTGCGCTCAATAATAGCATCCAATTTATCAGCATCCACAAGCTCCGTTACGGGAATCCCTGCAACGGTTGTGTAGCGAGGAAGTGGCACCATTGTGTCGCCATGACCTCCCATCAAAACAGCCTGTATATCTTTAGGCGATACGTTCAGTTCCTCGGCCAAAAAGGCACGATAACGAGCCGTATCCAAAATGCCCGCCATCCCAATTACCCTAGCACGCGGAAACTTAGACGAAACGTGCGCCTGATATGTCATTACATCCAGCGGGTTAGAAACGATGATTAAAATTGCATTCGGTGAGTGCTTTACTACATTCTCAGTAACCGTTTTCACGATGCCTGCATTGGTCGCAATCAAATCGTCGCGACTCATTCCTGGCTTGCGTGGAAGTCCTGAAGTGATCACCACCACATCAGAACCTGCTGTTTTTTCATAATCGTTGGTAGAACCAATGGTACGCGTATCATAAAGATTGATAGGTGCTTTTTGCCAAATATCCAGAGCTTTGCCTTCAGCAACACCTTCTTTAATATCGAGTAAAACTACTTCGTTGGCAATTTCGCGATATGCCAAAACATCTGCACAGGTAGCACCTACGTTCCCTGCTCCTACAACGGTTACTTTCATAATTGTATAACTTTAAATGTTGATATATTTTAATTCTATTTTCTTTTATCTGCGTAGACTCAGCTTTATACCAAGTATTTATCATCTCGGTACAATTGCAAACCCATTTTTCACCCTACAAATATATACAGTTGATTTTAACTGCCCATGATTTATGCCATGTTTAAACCGTGTTTAATAACAGCTAATCAATATTAACACGTGGAATTAGCACCTTAAACAGCTCTCCTTCTACATCATTTACTAACTCAATATTAGGTTGCTCCTTCAGTGCACGTCGTATGCCCGATCCCAAACCACTAAATGGCATAGTATGAATACTAAATAGCACCAACTGATTATTACGAATAACAGGATTGCCATATTTAATTTCTTCCACTGTTAAACCATTCGGTAATTTTCCCGGGCTAATTATTTCCACTCTATTTTTAAAGACAAAAACTCTAATGGGTGCATTTTTAAAATAATCGCGATGAACCAAAGCATTCTGCAACAGTTCTACCAACGCTATTTCTGATATTTCGAGCTGTCCTTTTGTGTTAAAGCTGCTCTCTTTTTGAATAAAATGCAGATTTGACTTTAGAAAACTTAAGCACTCCTGAAATAACTTTGGAATTGTACCTTGTAAATCGGCTGGCTTACTTTTGTACTGATTATCTGCCATATCATTTCCGTAAAACGACACTACTTTGATAGTAAATGCAGGTTTTATTGTTTGTGGGGCTAAACCAAAAAATAACAATCCGGCTAATGAAACACGATTATTTCTAAGAACTCGTTTAGCCCGCAAAGCCTGCTCATAACTAAGACCTTTATCCTCGAAGGTTTGTCCAAATTCCTTGACAAAATAACCAGCAAATAATTTTTCGTCAATATCATCAATTGATGTATCGTAAACCTCCATTTCGTCGGCCAATAAGTTTCCGCTGTGCTGAAACAAGCGCATGATTTCGGCATTATCTGTGAGCAGTCGTTTGTTGGAACCTTGCTTTACAAATATTTCTCCTTTTTTAGTTTTATATGGTTTATTAATGCCCTCTGCTACATTTACTATCAACACATCAACATTTATCTTTTCTTTAGGTAAACTTACCACTTCGGTAGTTATATATACTGTTGGCTTTATATTATCTGCAATTTGAGAGATAAGATTATCGTAACTTTCAATTTCCTTTGCACTTAAACCAACAACATCACCCGAAACATCCTGTATGCCTATTAAAATAACTCCTCCGATAGAATTTGACATGGCAACAATTTCTTGTTCAATACTTTCCTTGTGCGGCATTTTTTCTTTAAACTGCACTTTGCTAGTTTCTCCCAAACTTATAATTTTCCGTAACTCTATCGCTTCCATCTCAATTCAATTTTTTATATCATGGCATCAAATACGATAAATATAACCCTATTTATTCACATCCCTTTCATCTATATATTCTTCAGGTTGCGAAAGTAATACTTTGTCTCCTTTTTTTAGACCATTGATTATTCGCATGTGGGTTTCATTTTCGCCACCTACTTCCACCTCATCTTTATATATAGATCCGCTTTCCAACTTATATACGTAGTAGGCAGTATCATTGCCAAAAACGGCTTCGCGGGGAATCACCAAATCATCTGAATAACTTGCTATAGTTATTTTGTTAGTGGTGGTCATACCGGGTAAAACCCTTTTACCTTTTGTATCAAATGTAACCACCACCTTAAAACCGTTCATAGCTAATTCTGGAATTGGCTGACCTATGTTGGCCACGTTCTGTATTTCCCCTTCAAATATAACATCCGGAAAGGCATCGATGGTAATTTTAACAGGCTGACCCACACTTATTCTGGCAATATCAATTTCTTTAACAATGGCCTCGGAATATAAGGTGCTTAAATCGGGGATGGTAGCTATAATGGGCATCCAGGGACCTACGTCGTCATTCACTCTTATTTTTCGCCCTCTATGACTCTTGCCATAGACCACTATACCACTAGAGGGCGAGGTTATACGCAATTGCGATTTTAATTCCTCCAGGAGATCTTTAATCTCCATATCGTTTTGTAAATACTTTTTAATACGATCTATCTTTGTCCTTTGTCTTAAAATTTCCTTTTCGTAATTTCGTCTGTTGGCATTTATATTCAGTTGTGCTTTCTCCAGAGCTATGCCGGCTTGCCTTTGTGTAGCTTTGGATTCGTACCGCGATTGTGCTACAATTATCAAACTTTCTTCCAGATTATCTTTGGCGTTTACCAAATCCTCTCTTTTTTCCATTAATTTTATCGTGCTGTCCAACACTGCCGACTCCATCGAATTATTATGCTCTTCTATTTTTTCATAAATTCTTTTTAAACGCTCTTCCACTTCAGCAGGGTCAAGCGATGCCACAAAATCACCCTTTTTTACTTCGGTACCTTCCGACACTAAATTGGATATTTCCAAGCGCCAGATACCAAGATCGCGCTTACTCAGAACTTCCGGAACGTTGATGCTTTGAAACTCCAACGCCTGCACTTCGCCTTCGGCAGCAACCTCCATTGAAAAAGGCATTATTTGCGCGCGCACCGTTTCGATACTCAACGAAGTGGGCCAAAAAGTAAAGAGTACAACCGCAAGCAAAACCACTGCGGCTAGCACTATCCAATATATTTTAGGTGTTTTATTTAACATGTTTGTCAAAGTTTATACTCATTTTTGCAAAAGATAATCCAATTGTTTAATCAATGTTTGTTTCTCTTGAAAATCGAACAATGTTATTCTTCTCATATTAAAATAATTGATCCAATAGGTTTGCATGCTCTGGATATAACTACGCTTAGCCGCATCCACAGAGTTACGGGCTGAGTTAAGCTTTATTACATCTACCTTATCAATTAAAAACCGCTGTTTGGTAACCTCATAGCCCAGTTGAGCAATGGTATCGGCTTTGGCAGAAATATTAACCTGATCTTCCTGCATGTTAAATTCCATCACTTGAAGGAAAACGTTTTGCTCGAAATCAATTTTTGCTTGGCGTATTTCAGCTTCGGTGACCTGCTTGCTTGATCGCGCCATTTGCACCTGCCCTCGCCTTCTGCCCCAATCAACAATCGGAACTCCAAGTGAGAAACTGAGCCTTTGGTCCCCCTCGAAGGGTGATGTATACACCTCGTTGAAATCGGCAGTGCTTTTGTTGTAACCAAAATTAGCTCTGATACGTACGTCAACACCTCCGTTACCTTTTGCATCGGCAATCTCACTATCGGCCTGGATGAGCCGTTGTTCAAAATTTAAAATATCCGGGTTGTTTTCATAGGCCATTGCCAAGGCTTCGTCCACTTTTATTTTAAATTGCGGTATACTGGATGGTAATATACATTGAATACGCACATTCTTATCGAAACCTAAAAAGGAGTTAATGGTAGAACGCGCCTGTTCCAAATTGACACTTGCTCTGCTCAAATCAATAGTGGAGTTAAGATAGCTGAGCTCCAAATCAAGCAGTTCGTCCTGGGTTACCGTACCTATTTCAAATCGTCCTTTGCCGATCCTGTATAGTGTGTCGGCATTTGAAACATTGGTTTGGGCTATCCCAAGGTTGATTTCGGCTTTGGCGAGATTAAAAAACACATTGGTAGTCCTTTCCGAAAGTTCCTGTACATCTTGCAAATAATTCAGTTTGGCTTGCTCAAACTTTAAAGGCTCGATCAAAGATCGCCACTTAAAGCGGTTATACCCGCCTATAGGTTGCGATATACCCACCGAAATGGGGAAAGAGGAATAAGAAGTTTTACCGCTCTCTAAATTCTCCAAACGTCCCAACTCACTGGATATAGATACGATCCCTCCTGTGGCAGTAATGTTTTGCGATAAATCCAAGGTCGCATTGGAGCTGAAATTATTAGATGGTACCAACACGTATTCACCGTCGATATATTCGGACGAGATGGTGCGCCGATAATTAATGGGCGTGGAACTTAATCCAAGTAAAGGAAGCTTCTCGGCCTTGTAACTTCTGAATTCCCAGTATTTTGCCAAATACATGTGTTTTTGCTTAAAGCTTAAAATAGATTGTTCGGAGGCAATCTCAATAGCCTGCTCCAAGGTCATGTTCAGTTTAATCTCTTCTTTTTGAGCAGATAGGTTATAAAGGCTAGTGGTGCTTATAATAAAAAGGATTGCAATTCGATTTAGAAAAAGTTTTGCCATTGTTTTGAAGTCTTATTGCTAATATCTTAATACTAATTTTTTATTACTAATGTCGTAATGATTCAACAGGATCCTGACTGGCGGCACTGCGAGCCGGAATATAGCCAAACACCACGCCCACAGTGGCCGATACGCCAAAGGCAATAAACACCGACCAAAACGAAACAATTGTTTTTATATCGGCTGTTGCCTCAATGGTATAGGCCATCAACACGCCAATGATTACCCCAATAAATCCACCGCCAATGCTAATCAAGGTCGATTCGGCCAGGAACTGTACGATAATATCTTTGCGCGAGGCACCAATTGCCTGGCGGGTTCCTATTTCGCGGATACGTTCCCAAACGGAAGCCAGCATGATATTCATAATACCTATACCTCCTACCAACAAAGAGATGCCTGCGATGGCCCCTAGCACTATGTTAAATATATCGTTGGTTTTTTGTTGTTGCTTTAACAATAACTCCGGCACAGTAACCTGAAAATCATAGATATTGGCATGACGACGCAGTAGCATACGTTTTATTATATCTGCCGTAGCACTTAGTTGTTCCGTTTCGGCAACTTGCACCACTATTTTATCCAACTGATTTTGGATAGTATTAGTTTCGCTAGCTGTACTTCCTCCACCTCCTCTGCCACCTCCTCGACTCATCCTTTCAAATTCGGCTGGGTTAATTCTGGATCTATCCTTATATCTTATCAACAAGGATTGGGTAGGTATAAAAACCTTATTATCGGAGGAGCTTATGCCCATTTCGTCGGAAGCCGAGGTGGTAAAATCTCTTTTTTCGGCTACGCCAACTACTTGTAACCAGTTTTCGCCCACTTTGATATACTGGCCAATGGGATTATCCTGATTAAAAAACTTATCTTTTACGTTGTAGCCGATAACACAAACCGGTTGGCTTTTTTCGTCCTGGTCCGCGGTAAATGGTGCGCCATTGACGATTCCGATATTCAGTAGCGAAAAATAATCCATTGAAACACCCTCTAAAACGATGGGATGACTCTTGCCATTGTTGATGGCATAATAATTCATCGAAACCACCGGGCTCACCTTAGCAACCGATGGTATGGTTTGGAGTATGGAGTAGGCATCTCTAAGCGTTAATCCGTTTGACTTTCTTTTTCCTTTTTTATCTTCCCCCTCATCCTCACTTTGACTGCTGCCGTTGCTAACCACCGATTCCTTGATGGGTGTAATGATAATATTATTTACACCAACCAATTTAATTTGCTCCATCACTTCTTGCTGCGCCCCTTTTCCTATGGCCAGCATACTAATAACTGCAGCCACACCAAACATAATACCCAAGGCGGTCAACAGCGACTTTACGGTATTGGCCATGATAGCTTCAATGGCTATAATTACATTATGAACATATCGGGTGTATAGTTGCCTTATTTCGCGCATGGTTTATTGGCCGTTGAAGGTTAATGGCTTACTTTCCTTTTTATCGTTAACTATTGAATCCTGTTTTAACAGATATTCATAAATATCTACACCTACATAATTCATTTCCGATTCTGACGAGGGCTCGTTCATAAGTATTGTTTCCCCCTCCTCAAGTCCTTGTTTTATTTCAATGAAATTTTCATTTTCGGCACCGGATTCAACTATTTGTCGTTTGTTTGGATTATTTTTTAGATACACGTACGATAAAGAATCATTTTTAAATACAGCTTCGGCAGGCACATACAATACATTATCCAATAAATTTATGGTGATAACATTTACCGTTGTCATGGCCGGTCGCAAGTCTTTATCGTAACCATTAACCCTTATCGACACTTCAAACACCTTAGAATCACCACTTGGAATTACCTGACCTATATTGGCCACTTGGGTTATCTCGCCATCAAACTCCTTTTCGGGAAAGGCATCAACACCCACCTTCACTTTTTGACCTACTTTTACTTTATTGATATCTACTTCGTTGATAAAGGTTTTTGAAACCATAGATGTTAAATCGGGAAGCTCCGCTATTTTAGGCGACCACCGTGTGACTGTACTACCTACCTTTATTTTATTTCCCATTCGGTCGTAACTATAAATTAACATGCCCGGGGCGGGAGCTTTAACGTCGATGGCATCGAATAACTCTTCTATCTCGTTTATTCGCGAGCGCACTCGTGAAACAACATTATAGGCTCTGTTTACCTGAATAACGTTCTGCTGCTTTTTCAAATCATAGTTCCGTTCGTTCTGATCTAGATTCCGTTTAGCTTTCTGAAAATTTAGCTCTGCCTGCCGGATGGCGGCCGGCGATTCATAAATTGATTGCTTTAAGATAAGATCCTTTTCTTCCAGATCAATTTTGGCACTCACCAAATCATCGCGCAAATTACTCAGGTTAATATTGGTATCAAGTTTTGCGTCTTCATAGCGTTCTAACTGTTCGGTGAGCTCTGTCAACGCTTCGTTCATTTTTTCCTCTACGGCACTATGGTCGAGGGATGCAACGTACTGACCAGAATCAACAACGGTACCCTCCTCAATAATTTTGGTAACCTTAATTTCATAAATATTAACGGATTGCGCCGATAATTCGGAAGGGACACTGATGGACACAGAGTTTTGGGCTTCTAACTGGCCAGTACTATAAACAAAGGATTCAAAGTTTCCTCTTACAACATTTGTGGTAATTGTACTTGGACTGTAAGGAGTGGTTTTAATAAAACCGAAATAAACGATACCTATAATTAGTATCAATAAAGCAATAATAAATACACTTAGTTTTCCTTTTTTGCTCATTACAAATAGCATTTATAGTTCTAGGACAGGTGCGTGCCCACATCAAAAACAGTGCCGCACATCAAGCTTTGCAAACATAAATAAAATAACACGTAAAGTGTGTTAATAATATGTAAACATGAAAATAGCAGGATGTATTTGTTTAGGTTATGCGAACATTTAATTTTTAAGAAATTCAGATTTTTCACCTTTATTTTATTCCTTGAGCATGCTAAAGACCCCTAAAATAATAGGCCTGAAACGTAGGGATTAGCTGAGCAGATTGGCAGCTTGCCCCCTAAGGAACGGTACTGATTATTTAAATTTTAGTTCAACATATACAGGAAAGTGGTCGGATGGGTATTTTAGATTTTTTGAGTCTGTCAACACGGCATGTTTGAGCACCTCTATTTTTGGTTTTTGGGAGATAAAAATATAATCAATTCTAACTTTTGGCACTTCCGTAAATTTAAAACCATTGAAGGTTTCGTTAGGTCCAAAAGTGCCATTTATACTTACATCATGCGTATCCGTCATTTTCGTTTTCAAGTTCACTATTAAGTCGCTCTCCGGGGTCGAGTTAAAATCGCCCATCAGTATTACCGGATATTTTTTTTCATTTACGATGTCGATATGCTTCAATATCAAATCAATACCCTTGCTCCTAGCCTGCTGTCCCACATGGTCGAGATGCGTATTGAAAACCCAGAAACGCTCCTTTGACTTTTTATCTTTAAAAAGGCCATAGGTGCAAACTCGCCTATAAGCGGCATCCCAACCCAGTGAAACCGTATCAGGGGTATCCGAAAGCCAAAAGGTATTGTTTGATATCAGCTCAAATTTTTCCTTATTATAAAAAATCCCCGAATACTCACCCTTATCACCTCCATCGCGTCCTTCACCAATAAGCTTATATTCCGGTAACTGCTCACTCATATAACTGATCTGATGAGGCAGTCCTTCTTGTGTACCTATAATATCGGGTTCGTAAAATTGTATTTGCCCCACCAAAAAATCCTTGCGGTTGGGCCAGGCATTTGGGCCGTCCGAGGCAATGTCCAACCTTATATTGTAGGTCATTACCGATATTTGCTGCCCTTGTGCTATGCTTACAAAAAAAAGGCTTATAAAAATAAAGATGTTTTTCATTGTTATTTTCTGTATCTCCTAAACAAATCCTTATTAAACACTATTCGCTTTCCCATTTTAAGATATCCTGTATATACCAATTTAACTAAACCTCTTCCTATCAGCTTCCGACCGTACCATGCTACGGTGCCAACAAGCGCAGATAGGGCCATGGCTATGTATTGATCCACATCAGCCCATGTTAAACTTATCCATGAAAAGCCGAACAACCCGGCAGTGATCATTATTTCTAATCGCCGCAGTTGTCTTTTTATTTGGCCGAGAAATACATCCAATTTTTTGAAGTGCGTTTGATACACCTCTTCATTTCCGGCAAGTCTATTTTCGTCGGAATACACTAAAATATCGCCATCTAAATAAAAGATGGTTAAAATCGCCGGACTTTCTTCATCAGGCGTTTGCACCATATATCTCCCTTTGCGAACAAGCGTAACGATGGACTTGCTTAAAATCATAAGCCTAAAATGAGCGAAGCGTTAAAACACAATACAAACCGCATCATTTAATTTTTACGGCTAAATATTTCACCAACAATATTTACAGCAGTGTTTACCAGGCTGTTCCAGTAATCCATGGATAATTTGGTGTGCTTATCATGAATGTCAATAATGAGCTGCCGCGGCTTATTAGCAAAATCCTCCTCAATACGCGAAACGATGTCGCCATCGATACCTATTCTGGTTTGCATCACAATTTTTTCGACACCCAAATCAAAGGATCGTTTTAGTTTGGAAAGTTCCTTAGTGGCTACCGGGCCTTTCAATGTAAACTCTTCGTAATTAATAAGTAGAACAGTAAAAACCGAAATTTGTGGATCTTCCTTTATTTTAAATTCATCCCTGCGTCCCAGTGACTCTATAGAATGACAAAATGCGATCATCCTTAAAAACACCATATAATCGGTATTTTCCATCCGAAGATTATTGTCATCCATAAAAAGCTGCAAACTTTTAAGTTGAAACAATAAATCACTAAATGTTATGCACTGGGCTGCTTTAAACGAATAATCAAAATCGTTTTCAGCTATAATATCTTTCATCTTACATACGTATCTTGCATGAAGCCTAAAGAGCAGTTCCTCCGTCCTTTCCGGAGGATCGGCAGCCGTCATTCCCTTTTTTATGATGGTATCAATTTGAAGATGGGTAAGATCCTCTAATATGGAAACGATGGCATTTTTTTTATTTGAGTCGCTAGCCATCGATTAACCAATTTTGTCTTTGAGGTCGAAAAGCACGTCGATAATCGTTTTCAGCGTTTGGATGTTTTTTTCGATTATTTCGCTACCCCGTGCTTCGCGCGATTGGTGAAACTGCACCAGTTCGGGGTATTTTTGGTAAAACTCCTCCGACAAGTCCGTTTTTATATCACCCTCGATTAAGTCAATGTTACTGATCATTCCTTTAACCTCAGCATTAGGTTTAAAGGTTACGGTAGTACCATCGTCGTTGGTAACCATGCTGCCCATCAAAGTTTGAATCTTCAGGGTGGTCAAGTCATCAATCTTGTCTGCGATACTTTTGATAATTTGCTCTGCTTTAGCCATAATTTTAAAATTTAAGTTGTGATGATTTCTAATTTTTTATACTGCGCTGATACTACTTTGAAACTGTTTACTATGCAAAACAATGCCAATGGCCAGCTGATAACACTGATGGATTGTGACAAGGTTTTAAGCACAAGCCCTGTAACGGCTAATGAAAACCCAAGGGCAGCCCATCTGTAATTCACTTCTTTGGTGTGCTCTTTTATCATGCCCGCATCGGCATCAATGGCTATGGTTGACACATCGCCATCGAGTTGACACAGGGTTGTAATAAAATTAAAGCGGTTGCCGGTAAATATCACTTTACGTCCTATTAAAAATCGAATACCATCTATAAAGGCCACTAATCCTATTTTTAGCCTGTCGAAAAAATTGGCGAATATCCTTTTTAAAAAGCCCCAAACCTTGGTTGTTTTATTTACCACCCATTTGAATATTTTTTTGGCGAACCGAAATGCTTTTTTCAATAACTTTTTGATACCATAGTAAATACGCTTTAGTATTCCGTTTTTTTGCGTAATGGAAGCTTGTTGCGACTTTATGCCGACACCCAGGCTTTGCAGGTTATCCTGAAATAATTGTTGCCGCTCGGGTTGCGCATTTCTTAAATCCAATGCCAACGAATCCCATATCTGCGATTCATCTACTTCGTTTCCTCCGATGCCATATTCATTTAAAAAAAACAATGCGTTAAACATAAAATAACCCTTACCCAAATATGTGAGCACCCGGTGCAACTTCACATCCTTCCTGTCGGCCTCATTATGGGCTTCTATCGATTCAACAATACTTTCCAAACTAATATCGCTCAGATCCGAATCGAGTATGCCATCGTAAAAACCCTCTTGCCATTGGTGTACTTGTATCAGTCGCACCAAAAATTGATTAAAGCTGTTGCTACACTCCTTTCTCAAAAAACCATAGTCGATTTTATCCTCATTATTTTTAAATATATTATGCTGTAAAAATGTGAGGTACTCGCTGTCTTCGCCAAAATCATGTTCTAATTGTGCCCCAAACCTTCGCCTTCTGTCCAATTTTTTCTTGTAGTGCTCTGAAACATTCGCGGAGTTAAAGGTCAGGATAAAACTCTCCTTTGGATGTTGACTGAGCAAGTGCCTGGTAAAACCTTCCACATCGGCCAAGTGGTTAATAGCCTCCAAGGCATTACATTTGCCAAACCCGGCTATTTCCGAAATTGCCAACATGGTAGCCGGCCCAAAAGGTACATTCACCGAATGAACCCAGAATCCAAATATATCCAAACGATAATGAATAAGCCGACTTATCAGGTTGGTTTGTCCATTCTGAGGTAAGCTTTGTAGCAATATGCCCTCGTCAATTTCGGTGAGGCGGCGCAAAAAATGCTTTAAATAAGCTTCTCTGCCCAGTTTTCTTTCCCCAATAATTTCGCTTAAAGCAAATAGTTCCGAATTAATCAAGTCATATTCAAACTTCTCCAGCGCTTCACTCTCCCGATTGCTGTTTAGTGCATCTGCCATAAAAACTGGTAAATACCCTAATTCTATCAGGTGTTGCGAAATCTCGCTGTCATTATCCGAAAATAGCTCCAGTTCTTTTTCGCATTGCTCTAATATGAACTCCTCGGAGCCTAACATTGTGTACATTTAAGTATACTCTTTATTATAATACTATTCCTTCGTGATTACCCCTAACCTCCCGCAGCATTACGGGATAGTTACCTGCCAGCCGGCAGGGAGGATTTTCTAAAAAGAATTGCTGCTTTTATTTAACCAGATCCATCACTAGTTTGATAACCGATTCCCGTGCTTCCTTGGATGAATTAAGCATATCTTTATGAAGCTTCAAAAGCTCTTCATCGGCGGCGGAGAGATCCGATTTCACTATTGTTGAAACGTCGGAATCAATTTTAACATTGGTATAGGCCACCAACTGTAGACTCGACTGATTTTGTACTGTCAAGGATTTAAGTACATTTTCGATCCTCACCTTGCCCACGTCGTTTTTTACCACGTCGGATATTTTGTATTCAAAGCTGCCTGTAAAGGTGGTTACCTCCAAGGAGGCAGCATCCTCGATAACATCGCCTATTTTTTTTAGCAAATTTACAAAGCCACCTTTGAGCTTTTCCTTACCTTCGTTATTTGTTTGTGTAGCCATCATTTAAAAGTATTAGCTCAATAAATAGATTGAAATTTCTTTTTGGTGTTCTCATCATACACGCCATTTTTATCCTTCATATTTTCAGCAGTTTGAAAGGCCGACAAATTCTCCTTGGTTCTGAGCCCGAAAATGCCGTCAACGGCTCCACAATCGTAGCCTAAGTCGATTAATATAACTTGTAATTTCATCACTTCATTACCACGGCTGCCGAGTGTGAGCACCGGTTCTGGCACCTCCAATCCTTTGCTTGCCGTTAAGCGCTTAAAGGCCAAGATCTGCGAAGCGTCGTAAGCCTGGACCGAAACACTGTTCTTTTGGTTCCCTCCCAAAATAAATATTTGGTTGCGATCCTTGGTGAAACCCAAAAAGATGCCTACATGGCCTTTCCATGAACTGGGACTTTCGCGCCATAAAACCACAATATCACCGGCGTAGGGATTGGTGACTGTTTTACCTACATATAACCAGCTCCGGGCGTTCATCTTGTGCGAGCGCTGCAATCCGGCTTGCTCGCAGCACCAGTTAATAAAAATACTGCACCACGCTGTTTCATCGTCATTTACCTCAGTAAATCCGGATTCGTGGGCATATTTAACAATGACGGGATTGTGTGCTTCACCGGTCAACTCCTGGACGCCTATTTGCCCGGCTGCAATTTGTAGTATGTTTTGCATTGGAAATATATTTGATGTTATAAGTGTTGATTGCATACAAGTTCCTGAAAAAAATATTAAAAAGCAATAATTTTTAGCCTTTAACTAATAGCTAATAGCCTTTAGCCATTAGCCAAATATTTGCTAAAGCCTTATTCCTGAATTACTCACAGGGTGACATGGACAGCATTTAAAAAGTCACCCTGTGAGATAAGATTAGCAACCTCCATTTGCTATCAGCTATTGGCTATTGGCCACCAGCTATCTCACCACCCCTGTGGCCAATGATCGGCACTCAATTCTATCTCTTTAAACTTGAACTTAAAATCCTTTTTCAACTTTTTAAGTATTGGTTGATATATTTCGGGATACACGGGACGAATAATACCCTTTTGTGGAATCTTATCGTGCAACAATAACTCTGCTGCCAAAGCTGCGGGATACGAAACGGAGTCAGCAATAGCTGTTCTTTGAATATCATTACCCATTCGTCTCAACACGCCGTTTATCATTTTTTTTTGCCCATCGGGCAAGGAAAACAAGAGCTGCTGGTTTAATACCACCAAATCCTTATCACAGGGCAGCATTTTAATACGGCTATGCATTTTGCTGGTTAGCACCGTAAGCGGATTATGTACTTTGGTTGTAAAAGAATCGCGCGAAAACAAACCTATCCACTCCATGGCCATTATTGCTTTGGAATGTGTTTTTAATTTTAATTTTTCGATAAAGTCATCTCTCAAATTACTTATTTTACCGATTTGGGTCAAATAAGAAGTCAGACCCGCATAGGTATCGATATGTTCGGGGAAGGGTTCTTCGGACAAATAACCAGCTTCAATCAGAGTATCTATTACCTCGCACCATCCCTTGTACCTCAAGGTTCCCCTAAAAAAAGTTTCCACTTCGGGAATGTTGTATAAACTAATATATTTGAGCGAATTTTGATTTGCATAGGCTTCTAATTTTCCTAGACCTCGTATTTTTACGGCAAAGATATTTTTCATCAATTGCGATGGGTCAAGCACAATCACTTCCTTGTTTTTCAGATACGTTCCTTCCGAAGAACTGGCTCTCATCACCTCCAAAGGGTTCCACGAAAACTTATAGCGAAAAGGATTATCCAGCGATTCGCGCGAGGGCAACACGCCACATACCGAAATAAATTTTTCGATCTTACCTCCCCTATGCTTAACGGCCGCCATCATTTCCGACGCCCACATATGGTCTATCCCCTGATTCAGTCCTATTTCGTTTAGGATGGTGATATTGCTTTTAAGGGCATCTTCGTACATATCCTCCATGCCAGGCTGCTCATTGGAAGTGGTAACCAAATTACGCTTTTGCTTAATGCAAGCCCTGCACACTAAATTATGAAACGTATAAGGCAACAAACTCACCACCACATGATTATTATATACCAATGCGTTAAGCTTAGCCTCTTCATCCGAGTGCCATTCCACAGCCTCGCCAAGTGGATTATTTTCCAATATCAACTCAGCCTCGAACAAAAACTCGGAAGCTACGGTTACCCTATACTTTTTGCGCAGTAGGTATTTTACAATGGGTGCGGCCACTCTACCGGCTCCTAGAATCAATATTTTTTCTGGTTGGCTCATACACGGCATAAGATACTGTTAATTATTGTTATTATCAACGATGACGATTCGCCTTTGCTTTAACCTTATCTTTACGGATTATTAATTTTATATTTGCACAACAAATTATTTTACTCTAACCCAGCAAGCAGTAATTTGCACAAAATAAACCCTAATACCGTGGTAAATAAAGAAGTAAAAAAACCGGTGGAAACGCCGTTGATGAAGCAATATTATTCTATCAAGCAAAAACATCCCGATGCCATTTTGCTTTTTAGAGTGGGCGATTTTTACGAGACTTTTTCGACCGATGCCATAAAAACTGCCGAAATTTTGGGAATCACACTCACCCGAAGAGCCAATGGTGCCGCTTCGTATGTTGAGCTGGCCGGTTTCCCTCATCATGCATTGGACACCTATCTACCCAAGCTGGTTCGTGCCGGACAAAGGGTGGCAGTATGCGACCAACTGGAAGATCCTAAACTTACCAAAACCATTGTGAAGCGTGGGGTTACTGAACTGGTTACACCGGGCGTAGCCATCAGCGACAATATACTGGAGCACAGAGAAAATAACTTTTTGGCAGCGGTACACATGGATAAAAATGGAGCCGGAGTTTCTTTTTTGGATATTTCGACCGGTGAATTTTTGGCAGCAGAAGGACGTTTTGAATATATCGACAAACTTTTGAATGGCTTTAAACCCAAAGAAGTGTTGTTCGAAAAAAGTAAGCGCAGCCAGTTTATCGAAAACTTTGGCGACAAATTTTATTCCTATGGCTTGGAGGATTGGGTTTTTTCCGAAGAATCGGCCCACAACAGATTATTAAAGCATTTCGAAACCAAATCGCTAAAAGGCTATGGTGTACACAACTTAAAATACGGAATAGTAGCTGCTGGTGCCGTTATGCACTACCTAGATCTCACCCAGCACAATAAAGTTCAACACATTAGCGGACTATCACGCATTGAGGAGGACAAATATGTGTGGTTGGATAAATTTACCATCCGTAACCTCGAGCTGTTCGGCACGGTGAACGAAGGTGGCAATTCATTGGTTTCGGTGATCGACCGCACCATATCTCCCATGGGAAGCCGCTTGTTAAAGCGCTGGCTGGCCTTGCCTTTGAAAGAAGTAAAACTAATAGAAGACAGGTTGGAAGCTGTGGAGTGCTTTTTTAAGCATCCTGAACTCAAAGAAAACCTTGAAGATTACCTTAGACCGGTGGGCGATTTGGAACGATTGGTATCGAAAGTGGCCGTTGGAAGAATTTCGCCCCGAGAGGTGGTACAAATAAAGGTAGCCCTAAAAGCCATTCAACCCATGAAAAGGGAATGCGAGGAAAGCGAAAATCAAACGCTAACAGGCATTGGCGAACAACTCAACCCCTGCCTTTCCATAGCCCAACGCATAGAAAATGAAATAGCCACCGATCCGCCAGCCCAAATAAACAAAGGAGGAGTTATTGGAAAAGGCATTAACCCTGAGCTGGACGAATTACGAAGCATTGCTTTTTCGGGTAAAGATTATTTGGACAACATGGTTCAGCGCGAAATAAAACGTACCGGCATCCCCTCCCTAAAGGTAAGCTTCAACAATGTTTTTGGCTATTTTCTGGAAGTTAGAAACACGCACAAAGACAAGGTTCCACAAGAGTGGATTCGCAAACAAACACTGGTAAATGCCGAACGATATATTACCGAAGAACTTAAGGAGTACGAATCGAAGATACTGGGTGCCGAGGAGAAAAT
>JAGXIO010000223.1 GCA_024635555.1 Saccharicrinis sp. | reverse complement strand
CTTTCTGTACTTTCAGCTTCCATCATTACAACGCCATTTGCTTCCTGAAACACTTTTTCGGAAAAGGCAGATTGGGCAAAGCCAAAAATTACAGCTAACAATAATAATACGGTGTAGCGGTTTTTCATGATTAATAAATTTGAAGATTTGATAATATGTTGATTTGATGATGTGGTGATTTGTGACAGACAAGGCACACATATGATTGATATGCAGTTGTCAGTCAGTAGTCATAATTATTCAAACAATTATTTTTCATTTACGATCACTGATGGTTTACAATGCTTTAACGCTAATTGATATTCTTAAACAAATTTAAACAATGGAGTACTATACAATTAATACGCTTGTTGCATATACTGTAAATATTGTTGCTTTATAAACGGATGTTGCATTTATACGACATCCGTTTACTCACGGATGAGTTTTTCTTTGTTAGAAAAATTGGTGATTAAATCCGGATGGCCATATCATGTGCTTATAAGCTTTCTAAATTTCTACAAAACCTTATTTATCTTGGTGCGAAAACTTCATATCCAACCAATGATTTTTCGAAGATGGATTAGCCTTCAAAGGTTCCTGTATTTTGGTTTCTTTGGATTCAAGGCTAATCAAGGTTTGCAAAGGCTTTTGTGCCGTGATACTTTTGAGGATATCCCAAGGTACAGTCACTTCAAACGTTTGTCCGCTTACCTGGTTTAGGGTAGCAATTTTACCGCTGGCATGGATATAATCAAACTGTAAACGTGTTGCATCCGTCATGTCTTTTGTATTTATCTGTCCGGTTTTTACCAGAGTAGCATCCAACTTTTCTCCGTTCACCCAAACCTGGGCCTTATCCCCTACCACATCAATGGCAATAAGATCGTCGTTACAATTAAATTCTTGTCTATATTCTCTGACGCCGGGATAGGGTTCCGCACCAAAAAACCGTTTTTCCATAAAAACAACGCCTGCCAGGTGCAATCCTTTATCGTTCCATAACATATAATTGATAGCCGAAAGATCCAGGTCGAAAGCCTGCGGACCTCTAATGATATTTTGCGAGGTGAGATAAATAGGCTGAGCATGAACATAGGGATTTACTAATCGGTCTTCCATATCCTCAAGCCATTCGTTGAGTACGCCATCCACTTTTATGGGCACCGTCTTTTTAATCGTTATCTCACCCGTTTCCACCTCTTTTAAAAAGGGAACTTCAACGCCGGCATTTGTCAAAATTAAACTTAAAAATTCGCGTGCCGATGCGTTGCTGTTTTTATCTATCTGGATAGTAGAAAGAATAACTTCCCCCTTGCCAAATGGTACAGATACCATTACAGAGCCGGCGTCCTCCACCCGCCAGTAGGTCGAAGATGAAGAAAATCCTTGCATCAGCACCTTGGCATTTGCTGGTACAGTTTTAAAAAAATTGGTAATTATTGATGATTGACTATCGAGGAAATTACCCGATGAAACTCCGCACAACAATGGGATATCTGCTATTTTGGTGGCGAGATAGGTATCTTTGGATTTTGTATTATTAGTTAAGGCACCAAAAGTCTGCGACAAGCTATCCGACATGAGCAATACTTGTCCGCCTTTAGTGGCCCATGCTTTTATTTTAGCTACATCAGCACCGTCAAAAGCCAACATCAAATCTCCATTCTCAACCGATGCACCTTCAAAAGCTTGCGCCTTGGCACCTGTCAACTTTGCTAAATTACTGGCTATTAAATCACCTGCCAACTCTATTTTACCGTTTAGAGGGATAGCCTTTTTGCCTGACAGATAGTTGAACATATTAAGCACTAACGCGCGAGCCTGAATGTTATCTAGGTTATCGATCACATTCAACTGACAGGCGAGCATAGTTCCTTTGCCATAAAAAATTTCTCCCAAACTGATGTGTTCGCGCCGGGTTCCTCCTGCCAGGGTTCGCCAGTTACCAGGTTCATACTTATCACTGCTCGCAGGCCTGGCAAATACATCGTCGCATACGCGTCCATCAAAGCGATCCCATAAATGAAGTGTTTTGCTCTCTATTCCTTCAAATACTGGATGCGAGTTGGCATATATTGGCGCTTCCGTTGCAAAGAATATATCTTTGTTCAAACCCTCCCAGCCCATCATCTTATAATTATGTAAGGCCGACTGATTGCTTGCTCCAAATTGATATTTTATGGGAAACCACGTAGGAGCCTGATCCTGTTTTAAACACAACATACTACCTCCCTTGTCCAGAAAATCAAGTATCTGGTTTTTTATGCCTGTAAGCTCTCGATTATCGGCGTGCTCGGGGATAAGCCATATTACATTATCAGAGGCCACAGGAATTTTACTGCTCGATATTGCACTAATTCCTATTTTAGCCAACATCTCAACCAAAGCAGTGTCTTTGTAAACCTGAATTATTTTTTCAATTTTTTGTTGAGGTAATTTAATTGCTTGAACAAAGAGTGTATCCGCCGAGAGCACTTTGTTTTCAGTGCTTACGGTAGCTGTCAATTGTGAGGCATTTTGGATAGAAGGTCTGTTAATGACTATACGATGCTGCTGAGCCGGTTGTAAACTTATCGTTTTACTACCTCCTTTTTTTCCGTCCCATTTCCATTCCACTTCAAAAGATTTTTCCCTTTCTCCATCGTTACATATCACCAATTCACGTTCAAAACTTTTACTCTGGTCTATATAGTTTTCCCTCGGCCAAAAGAAAGCAGTAACGGGTTGAAGTGCGTGTCTCAGAATTTGCAACACATCATCGGGCTGCGTAATAATGCTTATCGAGTCCTTTACGTCGAGGGTATAATTATTACCCGTTTGCAGGCCTTTGGGGAACGCAAGCAGCGCAGTACGGAAAGGCATGATACCGGATACTCCGTAATAACGCATCTGCAGCAATTTCTCCTCATACATACGTGCCTCTTCTATATAACGCTGGTGTTCCGATGCAAATTCTGGCGAATTGGGCAATCGCTGTTCCGATCGTCCACCCACCCAAAATTCGCCCATAATCAATGGTCTGCTATCCTTCTGCATCCAGTCGTGCATTATGCGTGCATAATGTTCCTGCATGTGCAAGGATACCATGTCCTGCTGGGCACTGAACCATCCTGCACCCGAATAATTGATGGGGCGCGTGGTATCCAACTGCTGAATATAGCCGGGCAACTTACTTATCCACGATATGTGCACATCGTGGTTAAAACGCAGCATTTCGTTCTCCACATCCCAAATAACCACCGAAGGGCTGTTACGATCTCTGCGCACCCATTCTTTAAACTCTTGTTCAACATTTTTGGCAAACCACTCACCCCCGTTTACATAATATCGACCGTTGACCGACCATATGGCCGATTGGTCTATCAATAGCATACCAGCCTCATCGGCACCCAACATGATATCGCCATTGGGCATGGTGGCATGGATGCGGCAAGCATTCGAACCGAACAAATCTTTGTGCATTTTAAAGATTGCTCGGTGAAAATCTACCCCCGGTCTATCCTGACGATAATGCGATTCGCCCCTAATGCGAATAGGCGTCCCATTAAGCATGAAGGACTTGCCCTGCACCCAGAACTCGCGGAAGCCAAAGCGCGTTTCCATCACATCCACTTGCTTTCCGTTTTTAAGCGTTGTTCGTAACACGTAAAGGTTGGGATGGTCAGGGCTCCACAGCAGCGGATCGTCCCATTTTACCTTAACGGTTTTCATATTATCCGTTCCTGTTTGCGCTACAATATCCGCGATATCCAAATCTACCTTTTTACCAGTAGGCCATAAAAACAGCTCAAACGAAACCTTTGCATCTGAACTTATTTTGCCGTTGAGGGATAGTTCGCAGGCTATTTCCATTTCTTTTTTTCGGGTAGATGTTTTCACAAAAACGTCCTTGATATTGGCATATTCCCGAACTTCCAAAACAGGTACATCACCCAACCCTCCGGGCAACCTCCTTAATGCGTGACCGGATGATTTATCAGCAGTAACATTGGGATTATACGAACCTAAGTAACTTACTCCTACTTGGTTGTAAACCTTATCGCCTTCAAGTGCAGCACTCTGGTCGTACACAAAAATAGCCAACACATTATCTCCCTGCACCATGGCATCCGTCACATCCATTTCGAATGGCGTATAACCTCCAAAATGATGACCAATACGTTTTCCGTTTAGATAAAACATACTAAATAGCTCTACCCTATTGAGCATGAGTACATACTTTTTTCGGGATTCTTTATCAACCTTGAATTTAGAAATATACCATGCCGAAAAATAGTCTCTATTTCGGGAGAAATTGTGGGGTAATGTTATTTGTTCTGCATCTGCATTACTTATTATATTGGTGCTGGGATAGAAATTCCATGCGTGCGCCAGAAGTGCTTGTCGCCTCATGTTAGGGGATGTAGATTTAAATCCATGAACCGCTCTTTTTTGCCACGTCAAGGTATTCACCGGCAAGGGCGCCGAGATTGAATTCAGCCAATCCGAACTAACATCTCCTGTGAGTTTCTGGATGTACTTTTCATCGGGTTGTGCCCCGATAGCGCCACTCAATAAAATAATAAGCAGTGCCGTAAATGTAATTCGATGCTTCATAATTAAATCTCTAAAAAATTGTTCCTTCTTCAAAGTTTAAAAATAGCTACATAAACACGTACCTACTGTTACTATTGTTGCATATCCTTTAAACATTGATGCATGGACTATGCAAATGTTTCATTTAAATTCTTTTCAATAAAGAAAACACAACTACTTGTGCCATAAATTTAATAGATTTGAAACCTAAAAATTTTTAAATTGTGAAACGAGCCATAAGAGTAGCTTCTCACGTAGAGTGAAAACATTGTTGGCGAGTTCCATCGAATGCCATCTATAAACAAATAATTCTAATAAGATGAAAAATCTTTTTTCGATTGTATTATTAAGTATTACTGTACTTTCTTTTAGTCAGAAAGCAACTCCAACTGAATTTCAGATTAGTAAAAAATGGCAAGATCTTCTGGATAAAGATTTCTCAAATTTTGAAAAATTCGTTGGAGTACCTCACTCATCCGTTGTATTAGAAGGTTTTGCAAAGAGCGACGATGTGCGCATTGGCACGCCTCTGGGACTTAATAACGACCCTAAAAATGTGATGACAATGATTGAAGAGGATGGCGAGCTACTTTTTAAAGTTACCGGAGAAATTTATGCCGGACTAACTACTTTGCAAGAGTTTGAGAATTACCATTTAAAAGCACAGTTTAAATGGGGCGAAAAGGTTTGGGAACCCAGGCTGACGAAACCTAAAGACAATGGTATTCTCTATCATTGCCACGGCGAACATGGTGAGTTTTGGAATGTATGGATGTCAAGTTTAGAGTTTCAGATCATAGAAGAAGGAATGGGTGACTTTGTAGGTTTAGTGCGAGGAAGAGCAGATATTTATTCAGAAATGGTTAAAAAAAATTACTACCAAGCCACAACAAGCAACGATACTTTGAAGACTTTTGGTGGCGGCGGCGGAAATCCGGGGTACTGCCATGTAAACAAACCTAACGAAAACCCCGATGGCGAATGGAATACACTGGAGTTGATCTGTGTTGGAAACCAAAGCCTCCATGTGGTAAATGGAAAAGTTGTGATGGTGGTTCGAAATAGCCGACAAGTGCTAAATGGGAAAGAGATACCCCTTTCGAGAGGAAAAATCCAACTGCAATCCGAAGGTGCCGAATCGTATTATAAGGATGTTCAGATTAAGTCCGTTAGTAAATTTCCAAAAGCATATAAAAAACAAGCCGGAATTTCCGTTCACTAGTGAACAGAAGAAGTAAATACATAACAGGGGATTTAATTGATTTAAATCACAAATGGAAATGTGGCTAAAGCCCAATTAAACAATAATCTACATAATCCGTCAGCTAAAGCAGACGGCAATACCAAAAGCAAAAAACACAAACATCATGTTAAAAATAACCCGATTTATTTTTACCCTTGTAATATTAGCACTGTGTGTAGCAGGAAATGCATCTGCCCAAAAATTGGAAGTGGACGGTTTGCCTTCGTTAAAAGGGAAGAAAGTTCTGATTGTTTACGGCGGATGGATAGGGCATAGTCCAAAAGAGTTTGTAGATAAAATAAGCCCTTGGCTGGAACAAGAAGGTGCTATTATTACACTTTCTGATTCTCTGGAGATATACACCCATCAGCCCACAATGGATGAAACAGATTTGATCATTCAGTCGTGGACCATGGACAAAATCACCCGACCTCAGGCCAATGGCTTGCTACAAGCCATAAAAAATGGGACTGGTTTTGCAGGCTGCCATGGTGGCACAGGAGATTCATTTCGTGACAATGTCGATTTTCAATACATGGTGGGCGGCCAGTGGGTATCGCATCCCGGAAGGAAATATGAATACAAAGTGGACATTATAAATTCAGGTGATCCTGTTTCGAAGGGATTATCCGATTTTAATATCCATACAGAGCAATATTATATGCATGTGGATCCCAATGTTAAGGTATTAGCTACAACCACATTTAATGGCGATCATGACGACTGGATCAATGGTGCTGTAATACCTGTAGCTTGGAAAAGATATTTTTCAAAAGGCCGTGTATTTTACTTGTCGGTTGGTCATGCACCAAAAAACTTTGACGTACCGGAAGCCTGGGCGCTTCTGACTCGTGGCCTGCGTTGGGCCAGTGGAAGCAAATATCAGCCTACAGAAGACTTGCTTAGTCCTGTTTATACATCTCATACAAAAGCAAACAAATGGGTTGATTTGATTGACGATGACCTATCCGCATGGGATGTTTTTATGGGTGCACCGCATACCAGCACCGATATTAAAGGCTATAAAAAGTTTGACGATATAACTAAAGGAACACCGATAGGGCTGAACAAAGATCCTAAAAATGTTTTTACGGTTATTCAGGAAGATGACGAAAAGGTGATACGTATTTCAGGCGAGATATTTGCCGGATTGGTAACGAAGAGCGAATATGAGAACTACCACTTGAAATGGGATTTTAAATGGGGCGATAAAAAATGGGAACCTCGTTTAAACGAAAAACGAAACAGCGGCATCCTTTTTCATAGCGTGGGTGAACATACCGATTTCTGGAATGTGTGGATGACCAGTCTTGAATATGAGGTTCAGGAAACCGATTGTGGCGATTTTATTACCATTGGAGCCGTAAGAGCCAAAGTACCCGCAATAAAAAATGGGAATAAATACATCTTTACTCCTAAGGCCGATACCTTGGAATTCAGTTGGAAAAAATATGGCGGCGAAACTGGGCGATGCTCTAAACCCGGCGATCCCGAAAAACCACATGGTGAGTGGAATACAATGGATTTATATTGCTTAGGCAACACCTCCATTTTTGCCGTAAACAATAAGGTAGTGATGGTGGTGATAGACCCAGAAGTAAGAATAGATGATGTTTGGAAACCTATGACCAAAGGAAAAATACAGATTCAGTCCGAATCGGCAGAAATTTTTTATAAGAACATGAAGATCAAACCAATTAGCTCATTCCCTCTACAAATTAAACAGTTGGTGGGCATAAAGTTTGATTGATCCCTCATTTAAGCCCCAACTACACAGTCCAGAGAAATAGCAAGCTACCTGTCATCAGGCAGGATGTACAAAGCCTCCCAAATAAAGTTAGGGAAAAACGGAAAAGTTTGAAAATACAAATTATACGTAGGTACCAATTATAGTTTTTGCTGATTTTTGAAGATGAAAATCTTATAAAACTCATGCCGGGATAAATTGTGAGAGGTGAACTGGCGGTCATTTGACCGTCAGCTGTCTACTCGATTGTATGCTGGGCTTTATTCATTATCAGTTAGTGATCAATATACTGCAATCTACAATCTGCTCAATCGAAGAACTGCTATACCTGAAAAAAATAATTTTTAGGGTCGTCAAAAAAGCATTGGCAAAAAGACAAGCTCTATTGCAATTTTTGGTTGGGTATTGGCTTGTGTGAATTGCAATTGTGTTTGGCTTAGTGTGCTGGCAATAATCCATTTTCTTTTATAAATTTATGTATCTTTTCGTTATAATCTGCGGGATCAAAGTCAAATAAATCTTTATAATCTCTTGTAATAGCTAAAAGATCTTCTTTTTTTTCAATACAAAGGCCAATTCTTTGTATATTCAAGAACCCAAGATCGCTGAACCCTAAATTAGGAGCCTTCAACGTAATTATCCTATTTTTTGGTAATTTAATCCATGCTGCTCCCATTTCATTTAAACACACCTCACTTGCCTTATAATCATCTGAAATATATTGAATAAATAATGTCATTTTATTGAGAGCATCTTTAATTGAGTCAGGAATATCTTCACCTGTTGAAATTCCTGTAGAAGGGTGACTTGAATAAAACACATCGTTTTTTGATATATCAAGGCCTAACCTAATTATGTTTTCAAAAAACGAGTTTACTATTACCTTATCTTTTGATGAATGGCTAATAAAAATGTAATTTTTTTTCATGGTTAAAAGTTTGGTGTTACTGTCTTTAGCTTCACTTATTTTTGTTGGCAATAATGCACCAGAGTCTATATAATCGGAAATCTCATCATATTTATATGTGTTGTGAGGTTCTTTTATTCTATCGGATGTTTCACCTGGTTTGTCACTGGTTACCCAATGTATAACTAAATTCGGAAACTCCCTTTTAATCATTTTTTTATTTGCACTTGTATAACCCTTAAGTTCTTCAGTTCTAAAAACATGAATAAATAACAAAATTGACATATCCTTATTCGACGGATTATCCATGAAATTTTTGAAATCAATAAAAGTTGTAAAGTTGATTACATCCAAATACATATCTTTACCTATCTGAGGCAAAGCATCTTTGTGATTATCCTGTTCATCTATAAAAACAAGAACTACGGGGTATTTATCAGCCATATTATTCAATTTTAAAATTATATTCTTGTATGAAATAATCATTTTCAATTTTAGGTTTCAAAAATTTGAATTCCAATAGGTTAGTTAACAACTCCATTGTTTGAAATCCATTTCGACCACCTTTTGAACCATTTTTCCCAATTTTATTTTTTATTTGTAGGGATAAATCCTTTTCTCTTATTTCCCAATGAATGTGAATAGAATGATTCTCATCAGAATATCTGAAGTTTTTTCGAATTTCTTCAAATATCACATCTTTCAAATATAGCAGTGGTATTTTTATAGTCAAATTATTAAATGACTCTAATTCAGGAATGGTATTATCATTTAGTATGTTATGGATCTTTGGATTCATTAGCATATCCCAAACATTTATAATCTCTTTTGTTTCAAAATCTAGAAAGAGTTGATTTATAAAAGCATCTTCTGAGAAAAAGTTTGATATGAGAATGTTTTTCGAATAATCGTGAATTATTGACCATTTTTCAATTACTTTTTCATTTTCTATTATCTCTGAAATAGCACTACTTACTTTAAAAAGGTTCTTACTTGATACAAATAACTCTTGGTTTATAACACCTTTCTTATAAACGTCAAAAAAACCAATTAAGCGAATAGAATATCTTTGTAGTTGCTCTATGCGTGGCAATATAACTTTCCATGCTTTTTTAATTTCCTTAACATATTCTAAGCTAGAAAATAAATCATTAGAAAAGGATATTTGTTTACTCTGTGACTTTATAATACCTAATTGCTTTTCTACAGAATCGTGACTCCGAAGACTCTTCTCTTCATTAAAAAATTGCTTTATTTTTAATAGGCAAACTTTTTTACTTGCTAAATCCTTATCTAAATAGGGGATTGTATTTAAAAAAGACTTGAATAGTTTCAAATTAGAAAATACATTTGGAATGGTGTTATTTTCGGTATTTGAATTAATGAATTCGGTTAATTCATTTAAACATAAAATACCATCTTCTTGTTTATGTAATTCTAACTTTGTTGTCGGCACAAAATTAAGAATATACATTAAAAATATTCTCAATGAATTCATAGATTCATCAAGCGATATGAATGACATTAAACTGCTTAAATTGCTAATTGCCAATAAATCTTTTACTTTAGTTTTACGAAGATTTAGGTAAACTGAGACTAAGCTAGCTCTTTCCCAATTAAGATTTAAATTATTAATGTTTGGTGAACTATCATGAGCATTATTATTGACAAGCTGATGAGTCACTTCTAAAAGAATTTCATACACATCAGGTAGAAAATCTTGAATTGAACGTATTAAATAGGGTTCATGTAAAATAACCGCTAAGAACAATTCTGTCTGACTTAAAATTATTGAAGAGTTAGATTTGTTATAGTATGATTCCGTATAATTATTAAAACATTCAAAGTAATCCTTATAAAAACGATAACCATTAATCTTTCCAAGTTGGTTTCTTGTGAGTAATAAATCTATTATTGGAATTTCATTATTGGAATCAGTTGGTAAATATTTTAATATACTTGAATCATCAACATTGTTTAACCTTATTTTAGTCATACGTTTGTTAACATATTTTGCTAATAAACTTGGTAAGTTTTCTAGGTTTAGCAAGTAGTTTAGCTGCTTTTCCTCATTTATAAAGGGGAAAGCTCCGCTTAATGGATAAGTTGGGATTTGCCACTGAGATGCAAAAAATATATTTATAGGAACTTCATTATTTGGATGTTTATCCATTCGTAGATTAAAAACATTTAATAATTCATCATTTAAATGTTTCACTTTTACAGTTTTAATTCTAGAATAGAATTCTCTTAAATAATCATCGGTACGCCCTATTATGGATAATAGATTAATCGTTTTTACATCAAGAAATGAAATCTCATCAATCATCTGAATTATTGTTGAGCCTGTGCATGAACCATCATCCAGAATGAAAATATTTGAATCCGCAGTTTTTGAATTAAGAAATTTAGGTGGGAAAGTGAATCTCCATCCATTTGGTGTATTAAATCTAGCTAAAGGAATAAATTCAATACTATGATTGTTAAATACGTTGCTTTTGTATTCTTCGGTTTTAATTTCTTCAGCACCAGAAAAAATCGGATAAAAAACAAAATCAATTTTTAAATCTATTCTATTAGAAATCTCTTTTATAGAATTTTTCAGTATTTCTATCCCGTTTTGACTTTTGAATAGCTTACGTGTTTCAAAGAAGTATGGATGAAATAAATTATTATATCTAAAGTAACCGATTTTAATATAGTTTTCAGGAAAATCTATTTGCGAAAGGAAGTCATTCTCGCTAAACAAAACGTTATGTTTTAGTTCGCTTTTATTAACTTCTAGCGTAATCGGTGTGTTAGTAACAGGATTAATTCTGATTATATCCTTTGTGTAAATATCTTCAATTTCATCTCTTTTGTATTTATCAATTGATATATTTTTTAGAAAGAAAGTAGGGACGTCGTTTTCGTAGAACATTTTGATACTACCCTTGTTTTCTGATGACCTTGTATCAAATATAGAAATTACGGCTTGCAGTGATGCTGACTTAATAGATAATTTTTCTTTCAAGGAAGTAATTAAATACCCAGTCGATATTACATCACAAATGACAATTACTTTGTCATTTTTACTGATTTTTTGGATAAAATCATCTTCTAAATGATAGGAATGATAATTTGACAGCTTTACAAATTGAATTCTATTAGAAATAATTTGAGGCAATTGTGAAATAAATGCATTAGCAATCAATTGACTACTAAGTGTAATCGCTAAAAAGTGTGTAGTTTCTTTTAGTAGTTCTATTTTTTGTTCTATCTTCTTGTGTAGTAAATATGCAATTCTATTTGATTCATCAAAATCATAAAGCTGCTCTAAAAGGGCGATATATTTATACTGATAGTAATTCCCAGAACATAAATATATTGCATCCTCCTTCTGTAAAGTAGATTTCTGTGAAATATTAAAAATTGATTGTTCTTCAATGTTTCCAACCAATGTTATAATATTTCCATGTTTATCCCAATTGAATAATCCACTTTCTGCTATTCTATCCTTTGAGTCAAAGTCAGACAAACTTTCGTTGTGGATTACACTGAAAAGGACATTGTTTAACTTTTTATAAGGCTCCGTTTCTCCAACACCGATCCATATAATTTCTGCGTCATTTGCGTTTTGAAATACACATGGAAGAGGATGGAAAATAAAGTTTTTCTTTTCTTCTGGACTATTTAATATTTCCAGTTGAATTTCCAAAATTAGTTCTTTGCTAGGGGGATTAATAATAATTGTATTTGTTTTTTCATTGATTCTATAATCTGATGTTAAGTAAAATAGGATTTTCTTTGCAATCTGAGAATCCATATGACATCCATTAAAGTCTACGAAAATACAACAATTTTCATTTTGCCGTTTATCAAAAATTGCACTCAGTCTGTTAAGGGTTTCATTGTACAATTGCTTTTTCACCAATTCATTAACACCACTTAAGTTTATTGCCTTAATTGCCTCTTTCTGGATATCTAAAACACTTACATAATATTGAATTTTTTTATACGCTTCAATTAAATATTGAGGTTTTATACTTTTTAATTCTATTCCAAAACTATTTTCTGGAATGAGTATTGTGATGAGTGTTCCATTAAAATATTTAGTATTACTCTTATCGTACTTGACTAGACAATTTTTAATTTCTGCATTAATACTAAAATCATAAAGTAGTTTACCATAGTTACTTCTAACTATTATTAAACCCTTGTAACGTTTCACTATGCTGACAACATCATAGAGGCCTCTTGGTATATGGTTATTTTCAAGATATTTCTGAGCTAATGGATAACGAGATGATGTATACTCAAAAGCATGTTCTAAAATATCAGATTCATCTATACCATTATTTTGCTTTTTGAACTGTTGTTTTAACGAGAAGGGGATTCCAGAACCAAAATCCAAAAACGTAAATTGGAGTAATGATTGGTTTTTATAATAATCTTTATCAGAAAAGAAATTTTTAGAACTAATTAAAGCCTCATCTTTAAAGTTCATCTCGTTAAATGAATTTATTTCATCTCTATCCCAATTCCCATTTTCATTAATTTTATTCTTCAGAGATACTGACAAATAACAAGATTGATTCTTGATCTTTTTCTCTGAATATGCATGTTCGATAGAGTTTTCATATAACTCTTTAGTAATTATTGAACTCAATGTTTTATTCAAAAAGGGGGAATTACTGCTATGTGTTTTAAGTAGAGTTTGAGTTCTTTTATCTAAATCATATATTTTGTCAAGATTATAAGATATAATTTTTTCATCTAAATTACCTGTAGGCACTTTAAGTTTAACAAATGGAGTAATTTTATGAAAATAATTTTCTAATTCAATATCTAAATTTTCAACTAATGTTTCTTTTAATTGATTAATATAGTTAATGTCAATATCAAAGAATTGGATGCTTTTTATTTTGCTCTTATTTTTACTTTGTATAATACTGTTGATGAATTCTTCAAGTTCTTGATCTGTTTTATTAAAAAATACTTGTAATGTTTTTTTGGTGGCCTCGGCTAAAATATCTGTCAAGTCAAAATATAAGTGTATATGTTTAAGAATCTCTTGTTTAGGAATAAAAGAAAAGATTTGCCAATTTTCCCATAGATAAATAACTGTTTTAATCTGTCTTACAGAAGGATTATCCTTCTTGAACGTAATTTTGAAACCTATATTGTTATTATAAAGCTGATCAAAAACGCCTGATAAATAGACTAATTCTTCATGTGCAATCCATGATAAATTTGAAAAATCAAAAAGGAATATTTTTTTCTTTTTTAAAAATATGTAAAAGAGATGAGCAAATGTATCAAGGTGTTTTGTGCCAAATTTCTTTTGATTAAATTTTACTTTAATCTCTGTTTTTGTTTCTGTAAATTCGATGGGATAATTTGTCATAATGGAAATTTTTGTAGGTGCTCCTTATTGCACTCTTTTGTAAATTTTGGTTTGTGAGTCAGCCAGTGCGATTTGCAAATGTGTGCAATGTGAGGGGGCTTCCCTAACTGTCCCGAAGGGCCGAAGCGGGCGGGCAAAAATTAATTTTTCTTGCACCAAACTTTAACCAATGAGTCAATATATTTTATCTGTTTTTTCAAATTTCTAATCAAGTTATTTCTGTGTCATTCGGTCTTTTAGCCTTGCATACAACGTTAGGATAAACAAATAATGCCGTATTTATCCTTATTATGTGTTTTGTTTTATTACGTATATACGTCCCATATGGAATGATAAACGCACCTTGCTTTGTGTTTGCTATTGTTTTATTCCATATAACAACTGCCTTGGCACATATAACCTAGGCAGTTGTTGGGGTTTGATACTAATTGTCGATAATGTTTCGTGCGTTTTGGTATCCCTGGTAAAACTCGGTTTGCGATTCCCGGTAAATCAGCATGGAGTTGTCGAGGTTTAATTTAAGTATCTGGTTGCCTTCGTCAAACAATTCTTCTATCGTATTTAGGGCAGCATATTTTTGGCTTAATATGGTGCGGGGCTGGCCAATAAGGGCGTTAAAGTCGTCAACGCTGGTGGTAAGCTCGGTAACAACGTCGGGGGTAACGCCAAATTCTGCCAGGGCTTTCATGTTTTCGCTGGCTTGTACTTTGTTCATCTGTCTGGATATTAGTTAGTACTATGATTTTGACGAATCGAATGTAACAAGAATAATTTTAAATATCATAATACTTATTGTAAAAAGTTACATCGCAACTGTCATTTCTTGAATTGCGTACCTCGTTTCTTCATCCTCGAATCTCATTTCTTGAACTGTGAACCTCATTTCTTGATCCTTGAACCTCGTTTCTTGAACTTCGAACCTCATTAATTGAGTCGTGATCCTCGTTTATCGATTCTTGTACTGTTCCTCCAGCTAATGTTTTAGCTAACTCCGCCCTTATTTTAGTTTCATCCATAATATCCAATTTTTCTATATCTTTTCAATCAATTCTGTCTTTAACCAATCAAACGCTTTGCTTTGGTTGTATTTAATTTCAGGTCGTAGCAATGCTTCCATATCACCAATAAACTCAGCACTAACCTCCTTCTCTTTTATATTAAACAGGAACTCTTTCTTACTTGGAGGCCTTTTCCCCGTTGCAAAGGAGGTATATTCTTTAAAACAATTTATAATTTGCTCAAAGTCCAAATCAATGTTTTGCCGTGAATAATCTAAATCAAACAAATCTCTTCCTTTGCTCCGTTGGTATAAAGCCCTTAGTTTTGTTCCTAAAAGCTCATTTATATTGTAAGTCCTTAGTTCTGCTTTACCAGAAAACCATTCACTTTCAACTTCAAATGGAAAGTCAACCCAATCTAATACATTAAAATGCTCTTTGCAGTTTATTTCCAATTTCAATCGCATTCTTATTTCTTCATATTCCGATGTGAAACGATATAATGCTTTTGCTCCATGTCCTCTTACTTGCGTTTTTCTTGGTTCTTCAAAAAAGGTAATTACCTCGTTTAACCTTTCCATTATTGGTTTTATTGGACCTTCTTTAATTTGCACCAAATCAATGTCTTCAGAATATCGTGGAGCTGGATTAAGATATAGTTTGTGTAATGCTGTTCCCCCTCTAAATGCAAGGTTCTCTCTCAAAAAATCGTCAGAGAAAATTTCAACTAATGTTCGTGAAATAATTAAATCCTGTTCAACTTGGGAAAACTCTTTCCAAGGTACATGTTCCTGCCATTTTGCAATATATGGTTTAGGTATCATAAATCACTTTCTAATTTCACATTAACATCTACTTTCCATTTATTATCAACAGCACCTGGTTTTTCTTTCGATTTTGGGCTTAGCAAAACGGGGAAGAAATTTCTCGTTTTTAGCTCTGAATAAATCATTTCTTCATATTTCTCTTCCGAACCTAGTTCTTCAAACAAAAATCCTAATCTTTGCAACGTACTTTTATTTGGATACCAACTTAAAAGTTCTGACAAATCTAATTCTGTCAATTCTTCAGTTAGCTCCTCAATAGTTGCAAGCATTCTGTTAATACCACCCAATTTTGTCTGATGGTGTATTAAATCAACAATTGTCAAAGCAGGACTGGAAATCTTAAAAATCCCTGCATCGGATTTCTTTTGCTGAATATTTTTATCAGACCAGTTGGTTGTTGTGAAGAAACGGATATCTATCGTATTCTTTGAAATGTCGTTGAACTTTGGTTGTTCTGTTATCACGTAATCTCTCTGAACTTGTTGGTGACTTGCTCCGTGAAATTTTGCTGCAGAGAATAAACCAACGTAATAATTCCTATCAAGATATTGAAATAGCTTTTCGCAATAAAGTTGTATTGGAAGTTTCTTAGCAGAAGAATATCTAGGTGTAATGATTAAATAAAACCCTTTTCGGAGGTTTATTACCTCTCCTTTTTCCGATAATCTGTGTAGTTCGAATTTTAAAGAGTTACTGGTACCGTCTGTTGCTTTGGAAATCTCATCGACTGAAAATGAGTAGCTTTCAATAGATAACAGGTATTTTATATATTCTTTTGCATTCATATTTAGAAAATGTTCGATAAAAGTATCAAATTATTCAACTATTCTCAAATTATTACTACTCTTTCTTTGCGTGATGGCAAAAAAAACAACTCTTTTAAAAATTTTGGAAATGGGTAAGCCTGCGGGATTTTTAAATGTGTTGTTTGAATCGTACACCAAACTCTCCTTCTATAAAGGTCTGAAATGATAATCCTACAAAACTTATTAACACAAAAAAGGCAGCTCTTGAGCTGCCTTTTTTGTGTTAATAAGTTGCCATCCTACAGCAAATTATTCGTAATTATTCAGCTTGTGTGAAGAGTCAAAGTTTGTTGCAAGCCTTATTCCCGTTGGTTTCCTGCCTGGCCGGCAGGTGGGTAGCCACATTTATTAATACTAACCCAAGCAGGCTAAATGCGGCTAAAGCCATTAGTTGCTGCACATTCATAACCGTTGGCTAAAGCCAACGGCAATGTCTTAATGTTTCCAAGATTAATTACTATATTTTTTACTCCAGGATCTCAATCAATTGCCTCAACCAGTACCACCCAATCCATTGCTGTATCCTTTGGAGCTAATCCGAGTTTTACGGTTCCGGTGGCATTCAGTTTTTCTATCGACCCTTTTTGTAAGGTGCCGCCATTACGAGGATCGAACCAACGAACAGAAAATTCTTTTCCGGAATTACCTATGTTTAGTGTTGTTGTTTGTTGACCCGGGTGCAGATAAACCACATATACCCTCCCCTCTTGAGCCAGGCAATACGATATGCTGTCGCTGGTAAGCTCGTCGGCAGGTTTCATTTTATGGAACGGGATATCATTTTCGAAGAAATGGAGCGCATGGCGGTTTTGGTCCCAAAACAGATCGCGGCTCCTAAAATCCTGGCAGGTCAGATCGGAGTTAGGGCTGGCATAACCAAAATACCATTCCACGCCAAAACCTCCGGCCATTAGGGTTCCCCACAGCGCATTGGATCGTGCCAGCTGGTGTTCGGCATCTTCGTCGTCCGGTAACAAGGCAAACTTTGCACTACCTGGCTCATCTACCGCCAAAGCCCATTTACGCCCTGTAGCATCCGATTTGGCACGCCATTTTAACACACGAGGATGTACATCTTTAAAATCCTTAGCACTTAGCTGTAAGGAAGCACCCGTGAGCGGCGATTGATCACCAATCAAGTCGGCATAACGGTCATCCTTATTTGGAAAAGTGTGTATCACCAAATGATGGTGATAGGCATCGAGTTGTTTAATGTAATTGGCCACTTTAACTACTTCTGCTATGGGCTGGTTGTTCTCCTCACCAATATTCCAGTTCATGACCAGGTGGTGTCCAAACCGTGCGATAAGCTCGCGGTAATACAGCTTACCCTCGGTTCCGAAAACCCCTTTGTCCATTAAATGGTCGGTTTCGGTTTCGTGGGTTTTAAAATGCAGAAACATACCTTTGGCTTCGCCATATTCAAAAATGCGTTCCCATTGTTCGAGCTTGGACACATCGAAGCGTGTTTTATGGAAAAACGTTTCCCATGCCTCTATATTTTTTTTGTTGCTGGCATAGACAGTATAGGTTTCCTCATCCACCTTTAATAAATACGGAAACACATTTCTGTCGTCGCCGTCCACGTTAAAGGTTAAAAAGGAAAATACATTGAGCTCTTCCGAGGCCAGGTAGTTAATGGCACCCAACAGGCTCTTTCCTTTTTCTCCCTGCCACAAATAAGCACTTGCCTGAGCATCAAAATCGTTTTGGTGTGGTTCCCATGTTTTTCTTAGGCCTAAGGCATTGGGTGTGGCGTCAAAATCGGCATAGGCCAAAAAATTCTCCGGTGCATCTACGCCTAACTTAATAAAGTATTTGCCTGTTTCTTTAAATTTTAGATAATTTTCGCCCACATATTGCAATCGTCCTTTGGCACGGTTGTCTTTTCCGGTTTTATCGTTTTCGCCCACTTGGAAACTTCCCGTAGCACCATCGAAAAACCCTGCACTTTGGCTTCCGGTAATATCATCGGCCACTGCCACATTAATTCCTTTTTTAAACAAAACGTTATAATCCCATTGCCCCGTTTTGTTGGGGGTAAACCGCACCATCCATTTATTTCCGCCTGTAGCACCTGTTTGTGCGGCATTTCCGTCGGCGGCATAAAAACCGGGCACCACAAACGATTCGTTTTTATTGCTAAAGGTAACATCCATCCTATAATTTAAAAATGGATTATCGTCGTTCATCTCGGCGCTAAGTGGGCCGTCGAAAACAAGGCTTACGGTATGCCATTTTTTCAATTCGCCCAACACTTGCGCTTTCTGGTTATATCCAAATTTAAAGGAATCAAATTGAAGCAGATTTTTTCCTTTACCCTTAAACACAAAACAAAGACTTTGTTTGTTGTTGAGCAAAGGTATATCGACCGATATGTTTTCAAAAACAGCATTTTTATCCGCCGCAATATCACAAACTGTTAACATTTCGCCTTGGGGCGAATCTTTACGTATTTCGATGGTAGTTTTTTTGTTTGCTTTTACGCGAAATTCAATACTGGCTTTATTGGCCAATCCATCTATATTAGGATAAATCACGTAATCATTGTTGCTGATATCATCCAATATAAAACCAGTCTGAGGGCTTACTTTTTTGCTTATTCCGGAAGATTTAAAATAATCTTCGGCCTCAATCACCCCGTTGTCCGAGTTGTATTCTCCCACGCCAATACCGTCAACCCTAACAAGCGCCATCTCTCCATTATCTTTGTAATGAACATAGCTGATAAAAGTGTCGCGGAAATATCTGTTGCCGGTTTGGCTGATATCGCAATAAGCAAAATACCACTGATTGTTCCACTCAAAAAACGAACCATGCCGCCCTTGCAAAGGGCCGGTGGGCCAGGTTGGGGATTCCAAACCTTCTTTAAAACTTGTAGAGTCCATCACCGAACCGGTGTAATCAAACGGCCCATACGGATTATTGGCCATGGCATAAAAACATCCCCACGAGAGATAATATTTACCGTTACGCACATGCATAAATGGCTTATCATCGGTAGGCTTTTCTGTATTGTTGCCATCCAGGTTATAGGGTCCCCTAGGATTGTTGATGGTAATTTTACGTGGCTCCTCGGCCAAGGAGATCATATCTTTATTGAGCTTGGCAATATAATAATCCCATACCCCAAAAACGATGTAATAGTCGCCCGAAGTATCTTTAAAAACGCCCATATCATACTCGTGCGTAGGGGTCATGTCGGAGGTAAGCAAAGGCTTACCCAGCGGATCAGTCCAAGGCCCCGACGGTGAATCTGCCACCATAACGCCCGACTGCTCGTTGCCCTCAGAAAAATACAAATAGTATTTACCGTTTCGATACGCCATATCGGTAGCCCAACACGATGCAAAGGGTTTGCCTATATAGGTATCTTCCGGTTTTACAACACTTTCCAACTGCCAGTTGACTAAATCGTCAGATGACCATATCCACCAATCCTCCATCACAAAACCTTTGTTGTCGATGGAAGTATCGTGCGAAGCCGATAAATATGCCTTGCCGTTGAAAATATGAATGTGTGGATCGTTGACTCCTTTGTTTTTAATAATTGGGTTACCCGCCCAGGCAAGGGTTTGTAATAAGAACAGGCTAAGGATCAATATTTTTTTTGTTTTCATATACTCTTATATTTTTATTATTTTGCCACATAGCTTGCCCCGAACTTGATACGGGGGAACTCGCCATTACAATCATTCTCCTTTGTGAGAGACAACTCTCATAGCCTGCCCCGACCCTTCGGGGGCTCGTTTCATGGGTTTATACTAATTTTCATAAGTGTCCGGTAAAAATATTTAACCGGGCAGTCATTTTTCAGACCGACCCGGTTTGGCTATCTTTGAGTTTATGAGACAAAAAATTAGTCATGGGTAAAAGTACAAATTTTAGCGGACAGCCGATATTTAATCAACTATTAAAGTTCCTTGATAAGAGTGATATTAGAAAAATAGCTAAAGAACATGAAGCAGAGCGGTATGTAAAAAAAATCACAACCTATCATCATTAATGGCAGTTAGCGCAGCGTTAAAATGGAAGTCTAGTTTATCCTTGCTCCTTGCCTGGCAGGTTGTAAGCCCGGCAAACTGCTTGGCGTCCCGGTATAGGAATTCGATCTGAAAACGGGAACGGTAATAGCGTACAATTTTTTCTCCACCCAGCTTTAATCTGTCGAGAAGTAAAGCTTCCTTGCTATCTCTTTTCCATCCTTAAAGAATATAGCCACTGCAAGTTTTATCCCTCTTTTGAATAAACAACAGCTGAATAGATTTGAATATCTTTGGTTACCATGTCCAAACAAAAATAATCTGTGTCAACATTTTTAACATCGACCCTGCCAGCATACTTTTTAGGTCCCCCTTTTTTACCTGTTTGTTGGCCGCGGTACTCATACATT
>JAGXIO010000222.1 GCA_024635555.1 Saccharicrinis sp. | reverse complement strand
GGATACGGTCTTTTTGCGGCCAATCCGCTGGGTGCAAAAGATTTTACTGAAGGAAAAGAGGTAATAGATTTCTCTATTCCCGCGGGTCAGTCAAGAACATTTAAATACCGTGTAATTATTAGTTCCGGTTTTCATTTAACAGATACCCAAATAAATACTTATGCCGATGATTTTGCAAAAAAATATTAGTGTTCATTTTCATTTTCAGAAATGTTGCAAAGACGGGGGTTGGAAAAAGATTTTACGAAAAATCCAGTTTAGACTTTTAACCTCAACCATTATTATTTCTTTTTTTCTGAACTCAAACGCACAATACCCCCAAGCAATTAACAACACTTTAACAGAAACTGAAGAGAAGAATGGTTGGGAATTATTATTCGATGGTAAGACGTTTGATGGGTGGAGGGGATTTGGTTTGGATAAGGCTCCGGGGGGATGGATTATTGAATATGCGACTATTAAAATATTACCAAAAGCTGATTGGCCCAGACAGGCTGATGGTCAGCCAATTCTCGGTGCTGATTTAATAACGGTTGAAACTTTCGATAATTTCGAACTAGTATGGGAGTGGAAAATTGGCACGGGGGGGAATAGCGGGATTAAATATAATGTTTCCGAAGAGCTATCTTTATTGTATCCACCTAAAGGTTGTGCGTTGGGTTTTGAATACCAAATGATGGATGACAACGGGTTATCCGGTTCGGCTGAGGGAAATAGTACTGGTGCATTATATGATTTGATACACCCGGCGAAAGAAAAAGTAATTAAACCGATAGGAGAATTTAATACAAGCCGTATTATTTTTAGAGGAAACCATGGAGAGCATTGGCTAAACGGTAAAAAAGTATTGGAATTTGACATGAACAGTACCTCTTTTGATTCATTAGTTAAAAACAGCAAGTTTAGTGCTATTCCTGGATTTGCAGATAAACGGAAAGGTCATATTGTTTTGCAGGACCATGCAGAAGTTGCATGGTTTAGAAATATCAAAATCAGAAGGTTGAAAGTATAAACTCGCAAAAATATGTATGGCCTTACAATTGGCCGGATCCATGGAATAACTTTAGTTTATGGATTCCCGATTAATTAATATAGAACGACTTCCGACTGAAATTTTTTTATGATATTATAAAGTAAGGAATTTATATAATCAACATGGGACTATTCAGATTGGAATTTAGATTTAAAGGAAATAGAATTTATATATGAAAACAAAAATAAACTGTGCAATGAAAAAAAAGTATGTTGGATTAGTGGTATTTATAATTGTATTCGCATTTACCAGTTGCACCGACACTGGTTCAATAGAATTTAAGCTGGAAGTTAAACCTGCCAGCTATACCAGCAAAGAAGTACCTGTTCATGTGGAAGTGAAATTACCTGCTAACTTGCAGAAAATTCCTGTTGACCAGTTATCAGTCACTTTGAAATCTGCTGATGATAAATTTGGAAATGTACCTGGACAGATAATTGAAACTGCGAAGGGACAGCATGAAATATGGTGGATATTACCTATAACAAATGTTAATTTACCAGTTCAATGGACTGCAACCTTAACCCATAATATCCCGTCGATGCCGTCGTTCAAGTGGGAAAATACACCCGACAAACATCTGGATTTATTTTTTGGCGGAAAACGTGTTTTTAGATATGATTATGAATTGGATAATCTTTTTGAGAAGGGAAAGACGCTCACTGCCTTGAATAAACCGTTCTACCACATATATGATCTGCTAGGGGAGAATAAGATTACAAACGGACCAGAAGAGGGTGTGTGGTCTCATCATCGAGGGATAATGATAGGATGGAGAAATGTTGGATTTAAAGGAGAGGATCTTTCCTTTTGGGGAATGGAAGACCTTACTGTTCAGAAACATATCGAGTTTAAGAAGAGTATGGCGGGGCCGGTTCTTGCACAAACCGAAGCATTAATTCAGTGGAATGACAGTACAGGAACGACCATTATCGAAGAAATACGAAAGGCAACTATATACAGACAGTCACCCCCCGATTTGTTATTACTGGATTTTACTTCAAGCTTAAAAGCAGTGAACGGATCCGTTACCCTTGACGGAAACGCTGATCATGGAGGGGTGCAATTTAGGTCGCATAATGATGTAGCCGAAGATGCCCCGGGTGCAAAAAAAGCCACCTATTATTTTCATCAGGATAGTATTGATCCGATTGAAGATTACAATCTTCCATGGGTTGCCATGAGTTACGGTTTAAATAATAAAACGTATAGTATCCTCCAAATGGATAATCCGGATAATCCGGCTCCGAACATTTGGTCGGCCTATAGGGATTACGGCCGTTTTGGACCATTTTTTCGAAAAGATTTGGATGCAAACGAAACGCTGACCATCCAATATCGTTTTTGGATGAGTGAAAATGACATGCCGGATCGGGATGTACTCTCTTCCAAGTACACTACGTATATTAAGCCTGTACAAATTCATATCATATCACCATAAGAATTATTTGATTCGCATTAATAATAATAATAAGAGAAGACATAATTATGAAGACATCAAATCGCCGCGAATTTTTATCAACAACAACAAAAACAGCTGTAGGTATTGTATTAAGTGCACCGCTTGTAAATACCGGATTCTCTGCTAAAAGTCCGAATGACACCATTAATGTCGCAGTAGTTGGAGTAAGAGGAAAAGGAGGTCTCTATGGCGGTGGCGGCCACTATTTAAATTATTGTTCAATGCCAAACGTGAGGGTTACGACATTATGTGATATTGATGAAAGGTTATTCCCGGAGGCAGTAAAAAATGTGGAAAAGATAGGCGGCAACACACCAAAAGCGGTGGTAGATTTTCGGGATCTGTTAGAAGATAAGGATATTGATGTTATTTCAATTGCAACACCCGACCACTGGCATGCATTACTGACAATCTGGGCATGCCAGGCCGGGAAAGATGTGTATGTTGAAAAGCCAATATCATATAATATTGATGAAGGACGAAAAATGGTCCAGGCTGCCAGAAAATATAATCGTATTGTTCAGGTTGGCACGCAAAACAGAAGCAGTGAGGTTGCTAAAGCTGCTGTTAAATTATTGCACGATGGAAAATTGGGTGATATTTATTTGGGAAGAGGAATCGTTTACGGTCATAGGGGAAATATTGGGCATGTAAAGGATAGTCCGATTCCGGAAGGGGTCAACTGGGATCTTTTTCTTGGACCGGCACCTTATCGCCCTTTTAATGAAAATAGGTTCCATTATAATTGGCATTGGTTTTGGGATACGAGCACCACTGAGTTTGGAAACAACGGCACCCATCAAATGGATAAAGTGCGTTGGGGAATGAACAAGCATGTTCACCCAGTCAGGGTTTCCTGTAACGGAGGCCTTTATGGATGGGATTCCGATCAGGAAATACCAAATCTTCAGACTGCCATTTTTGAATATGGGGACGGTACCATCATGGAACTCGAAATCCGGAGTTTATACACAAATCCTGAATTTGGTTCTAAAAGCGGGTGCTTTTTTTATGGGTCAGAAGGATGGATGTACTTGGGGGGAAGTGAATTTCAAACTTTTTTTGGCCCAAAAGACGAGCCAGGCCCAAGTATGTCGAGTTCAGATTTGGAAAAACCTGTCTTAAAGGACTTTGGTAATGCAAAAAAGGACAGTTCCGTGAAAGTTGGAGAACTTGAATATGCCCACTTTAGTAATTTTATCAATGCTGTCAGGTCAAGGAGATGGCAGGATCTTAATGCGGATATATTGGAAGGACATATGTCAACCAGCATAATCCATCTTGGAAATGTTGCCTACCGAACAGAACGAAAACTTGCTTTTAACCCAACTTCTGAAAGGTTTACTGGCGAATTTGCCGATGACGGGAATGCTTTTATGACCCGGGAATACCGTTCTCCGTACATTGTCCCCGATGAAGTTTAATTTAATGGGATTAACATTTAAAAATATGGATACAAGAAGAAATTTTATAAAAACAATAGGAACCGGTGCTATAGTTACAGCCGTGGTTCCGGGAATTATGGCAAAAAATACGTTCATTGCTCCACCTGAAAAACAGATCCGGATTGGTATAATAGGCGCAGAGAATTCACATACCGCTGCATATGGAAAAGTTTTCAATATTGAAAAAAAATTTCCAGGTGTTGAAGTGAAGTACGTTTGGGGAGAAACAGATGAGTTTGCCAAAAAGGCAATGAAAAGTGGAAATATTCCAAACCAGGTAAAAGATCCAGCTGAGATGATGGGTAAAATAGATGCATTAATTGTGGATCATCGCCACCCAAAATACCATTTGGCAGCAGCTACCCCGTTTGTAAAAGCAGGTATTCCTACATTTATTGATAAACCGTTTTGCTACCGTGCAGCCGAAGGGAAAGAGTTCCTCAATATGGCAAGAAAAGTGGGAACTCCAGTAACTTCATACAGTTCAATCGCTCAAAGTGCCGCCACCTTTGACATGAGAGATCAGATTAAATCGATGGAGGACATTAGTCAGATAATTCGAACAGGAACTATTGATCTGGATTCACAGTATGGCGGGGTGTTTTTCTATGGTGTGCATATCGTTCAGCCACTTATGTTCATGTTTGGCGAAGATATTGAACGCGTGAGGATTTCACGTGACGGACAATATGGAAATGCCAGTCTGAAATTTTCCAGTGGGTTGTTTGCCACTTTAATTTTCAAACATAAAGCTTATGGTTGGGAAACTTATGTGGAAACAGGTAAACATTTTGTCGAGTTAAAATCAAGGGTGGAAGAACCGGACCAACCCAAAAATGATGCTGACATGGTTGAAATGTTCCGCACAGGGAAAGTACCTCGTTCACATCAAAGCATTTTAAACTGTGTTTCGGTGCTTGAAGCTTTGGAAAAATCGGCTAAAAAAGAGAACTGGGTTGAGGTGGAATACCTTGCTGTGGATTAACAAATGCGAACTTAAAAAGTAATATGATGAAAAGTAAAAAGTTAATCAAAATTTCCCAAATCTTTTTTTTTCTGTTTTTTCTGTTAATAGTGAATAAATTGAGTGCACAAGAAGTGATCGAAGGCATCCACTATTTCACAGGCCAACCGGTGCGGATAGAAATTAAGGATGGTGAAATAGAAAAGATAAGTTCTATTAAAGAACTTGAGGGTAATAAACCGGTTTACATTGCCCCGGGCTTTTTCGACAACCAGGTTAATGGGTTTGCTGGGGTTTCTTTTGCCCTTGGTGAAAGCGATCTCACACCCGCAGGGGTTGAGAAAGCCACCCGCGAGTTGTGGAAGAATGGGGTCACTACCTATCTTCCCACGCTAACTACCAACAGCACCGCGGTATTAATCAAAAACTTTGCAACCCTTTCGAAAGCTGTGGACAATAAAAATCTGCGGGGCTCCATCCCCGGGTTTCACTTGGAGGGGCCTTATATCAATCCCGAAGATGGTTACCGCGGCGCCCACCCCAAACAATTTGTCAAGCTGCCTGATTGGGATGAATTTATGCGATTTTACAATGCATCTGGAGGGCACATCATGCAAGTAACCCTTGCACCCGAAATGGAAGGTGCACTTGACTTCATCACAAAATGCAGCCAAAAAGGTATTGTGGTTGCTCTGGGTCACCACAACGCAGATGCCCAAACAGTAACGGCAGCCATCGACCGGGGTGCTAAAATTACCACACACCTCGGTAATGGGGCGGCGAATATGATTAACCGCCACCTAAACCCTTTCTGGTCCCAACTGGCTGATGATCGGCTAAACATTAGTATTATCTGCGACGGGTTTCACCTTCTGCCGGAAGAGATAGAAGTTTTCTACAAGGTGAAAGGCGTGGAAAATACGATCATTACCTCCGATGTAACCCATTATGCAGCACTAGAACCGGGCGAATACAAAACTGAAACCGGGGAGACCATCGAATTGACCAAAGAGGGGAAATTGTACTATCCGGAACAAAAAGTATTGTATGGTTCGGCATCACCCATCACCAATGGGGTGGGGCATATTATGGAAGTTACCGGATGTTCGTTGGGTGATGCCGTAAAAATGGCAAGCACCAACCCGGCAAGGCTTTATGGGCTAAGCGACCGTGGAACACTGGTGCCCGGCAAACGCGCCGACTTGATACTCTTTACATTGGACGGCTTCCAAGTGGATATCCAGAAAACATGGGTCGCGGGGGAACTGGTATATGAAAAATAAAACATGAATAAAACGTATAAAAAAATAACTATCGCCCTTGCAGCCGTCGGCCCTGGGTTGTTCCTGATCGGTTATAACATTGGTACCGGCAGCGTTACCACCATGGCCAAAACGGGTGCAGAACACGGTATGGAATTGTTCTGGGCATTGGTATTATCGTGTATTTTTACTTTTATATTGATGGTTGCCTACGGAAAGGTAACCCTGGTTTCTGGGAAAACAGCCCTTAACAACATCAAACACGAATTCCGGCACGGATGGGTGTTGGCACTTTATATCCTCATTGCGTTGGTTATCGGTGAGCTGCTGGCATTGATTGGTGTGATGGGCATTGTGGCCGATTTGGTACAGGAAGCCATCCGCTTGCTTTTTGACGGCCAAATTGTCGGCCGCGGCTGGATCATTCTATTGTTGACAGTTGGAATTTACTTTTTGTTGTGGTTTGGTCAATACAAAACCTTTGAAAAAGTACTTACCGTGTTTGTCATTTTTATGGGTCTTTCCTTCATTATGGTATTTTTTATGGTCAGTCCGGACTTTTCGGCTATTGCAAAAGGTTTAATCCCAGGGGTGCCGGATACTCCGGGCGCTTTTGGGTTGGTGGCTGCCATTGCAGGCACTACCTGCTCTGCAGCGGTATTCATTATGCGTAGTACGGTTGTTGCCGAAAAAGGCTGGAATATTAATAATTTGAAAGAAGAGAAAAAAGACGCAGCCGTGTCGGCAACGATGATGCTGGTCCTTAGTGGTGTGATCATGGCGGTTGCTGCTGGCACACTGCACGTTATGGGATTGAAATTGGAAAACACTGTAGAAATGATTCATCTTTTTGCGCCTATTGGCGGCGATGTTGCTGCTTTCATTTTGATCCTGGGTATTGTGGGAGCAGGGCTTTCCACTATCTTTCCTATTGTGCTGATTGCCCCATGGCTGGTTTCCGACTATACAGGGAAACCACGGAACATCCATTCAACCCAATCGCGCATCCTCATTTTTATCGCCATGTTATTTACCTTCGGTACCATTTTCCTGGAACAACGGCCGCCTGCGCTCATGGTCTTTTCGCAAGCGTTTCAAGCAGTCATCCTTCCGGCAGTGGCCATCCCTGTGTTGCTGCTCTTAAACCGGCAAAAACTGATGGGGAATCATAAAGCCACGGTTCGCGAGAACATCGGGATATGGGCAGTAATTTTGTTTTCGTTTGTGACCAGCTGGTTTGCTATAACAGAATTGTTTTGACACGGACAATCTCAATACTATTAATTTAAAAACATAAAAGATGGACAACACAGAATTTCAAAAAGAAAACCTTAAAGTAAAAATTTTTAAAAATGCAGACTTATTGGGAGAAACCGCAGCCGTTTGTGTGGCGGAAAAATTGAATGGTGCTATTGCTGAAAAAGGGTATGCCAACCTGATTTTGGCTACCGGTGCTTCGCAATTTCAATTTTTAGAACATTTACAGAAGCAAAACATAGACTGGAAAAAGATTACGGTTTTCCATCTCGATGAGTACAAAGGAATCCCAGAAACACACCCGGCCAGCTTCCGCAAATACCTGAAACAACGCATCCTCGAAAAAGTACAGCCCAAAGAGGTGCATTATCTGAATGGCGATGCTGTAGACGTGGAAGTCGAAGTATTGCGCTATAGCGAATTGCTGAAAAGCCACCCAATCGATGTTGCATGCATCGGTATTGGTGAAAACGGGCACATCGCATTTAATGATCCACCGGTCGCTGATTTTAATGACCCTCATTTGGTAAAAGTAGTGGAATTGGACGAAGGCTGTCGGAAGCAGCAATTGGGAGAAGGTTGGTTTCCTACTTTCGACGATGTACCCACTCATGCCCTTACACTCACCATCCCCGCAATAATGGGTTGTAAACACATCAGTTGCGTAGTTCCGGACGAACGGAAAGCAGAAGCGGTTTACAATACCCTTAACTCTGAAATCTCAACCGAATTTCCCTCTACTATTTTACGCACCCATCCGGATACGATTTTATACCTGGATTCAGGGTCTTCATCGAAACTGAACAAATAATGTGATGAAGATCTGGAAAATCGGGATTGTTGGTACAGGCATGATTGCTGATTTTCATGCCCAGGCCATTGAATCGTTATCCAATGCCACATTGGCCGGTTTCTGCAATATCAGAAAGGGAAAGGCGGTAGAAATGGCAAAAAAATACGGCGTTAAAAGCTGGGACACCATCAATGGTATGCTGCAATCGGATGAAATTGAGATAGCCATGATTGCAACCCCGAGCGGCGCCCATATGAAGCCGGCCATCGAGGCCGCTAAATATGGCAAACATGTATTGTGCGAAAAGCCCCTCGAAATAAAACTTGACCGGATCGATAAAATGATCGGAGCACATGAAAAAGCAGGTACTTACCTTGGGGGCATCTTTAATTTGAGGTATAACGAAACGACACAGATCATTAAGAAAGCGATTGACTCCAATCGGCTCGGTGTGATCACTTATGCCGCCGTACATGTTCCCTGGTGGCGGACTGACGCCTATTATGAAGGCTGGCATGGAACGTGGGATTTGGATGGCGGCGGTGCTATGATGAACCAGTCCATTCATATGGTGGACTTGCTGCAATACCTGGTGGGGCAAGTGGAGTATCTCGGCGCATTTACTTCAAGGTTGGGCCATCCGCAAATTGAAACCGAAGATACCGCAGTAAGTATAGTCCAATTTAAAAATAAGGCACTGGGAGTGATTTATGGGACAACCGCTTCGTATCCGGGACAATTCCGGCGCATGGAAATTACCGGGACTAAAGGAACTATTGTTTTGGTCGAAAACAGTATACAAACCTGGCAATTTGACGATATGAACGAAGGGGATGCTGAAATAATACGGAAACATGGAAAAATTGAAGGCGGCGGCGGGGTTGCCGATCCGGCAGCAATTTCATTTATTAACCATGCAAAAAATATTGCTGACTTTATTGAGGCCATTGAAAAAAGAAGGCCATTTGGAATTGATGGAGCCGAAGCCCGAAAGGCGGTGGCATTAGTCCTTGATATGTACAATGCTGCTGATAAAAGGGTTTTAATCAATAATAAATAAGTAAGTTTACTTTGTAAAAAAATGTATGTCCGCTTTATAAAAGCTTTGATTCTTTTGATAACGCTGTTTGCCCTTGATTTCAATGTCCACGGTCAAAGAGTAGTGAATTACGGTCAGTTTTCGCCGGCCTATTTTGACTCAATCCGGACATTGGTGAACGACACTACCAAGGAAAATTATATCATTCTTGCCTATCGTTTGCCCCCATCAGGGGAAGAAATTATTGTGGATGGCCAATTAAACGAACCTGCATGGAAAAAGGCTGAACGCGGCGGGGGACTCCTTGAAAAAGAACCCTTCCCTTTAGTACCCATGAGCGAAGAAACCGAATTTGCCATTTTGTATGACGATGAAAACCTTTATATAGGGGTTTGGTGTTGGGATTCGGAACCAGACAAAATTGTCCGGCAGCTATCACCCAGGGGGACTTCTGCACCGGACCACTTGATGTTGTTTTTTGACAGTTACCACGATCACCGGACGGGATATAAGTTTGTAGTGTCCCCAACAGGTGTTCAGTCTGACGAACTTCGTTATGATGACATAAAACGCGATCAGAACTGGAATGGGATATGGTATTCAGAAGGCTCGGTTGATGAAAAAGGTTGGTATGCGGAATTCAAAATACCCTTTTTTAATTTCAGGTATTCCAGCAAAACATATCAGACCTGGGGTTTTAACATTATGCGGAACATTTCAAAAGATGCTTCCCGGGGACAATGGAAACCTCATTTGCCGGAATGGGACAATACAACACGTATGTCTCAAATGGGTAATATTGAAAATATTAACAATATCAGTTCAGGCAGGACTTTTGAATTTAGGCCCTATGGGGTAATTGGTACCACCAAAACAATGGATATCAGATCTTCAAGTACGTTTAGTATAGGAGGGGATATCCGCTATAGCCCAACTCCCAACCTTACGGCTGATTTTACGCTGAATCCGGATTTCGCCCAAGTAGATGCCGATGTTTTTGACATTAACCTAACCCGTTTTCCCACACGTTTTAAAGAACTCCGCCCGTTTTTTACCGAGCGGATAAATATTTTTAATACCCCCTTAGAGCTTTTTTACAGCCGTCGGATTGGTGCAAAGGGCGATATTCTCGGCGGTGTAAAAATGACCGGAAAATTATCGCATGGAATTGAATTTGGAATGCTTGGTAACCTGACCGGGGAATCTTTTTTTTCCAGTTCCGCACAGAATATGGAAAATGCCACGTTTGGCGTGCTAAGGGTCAAAAAAGACATTCTTGGATCCGGTAGCGTAGGGATTTTAGCGGCAACAAAAGAAGAGTCTAATAATTTTAACCGGATTGTTGGAATTGACGGAAACTTTATGCTAAGCGATAACGATTTAGTTGATTTCCAGGTTGCTTCAGGTTATACCGAAAAAGAGTACGACAGGAATAGGGCATATAACCTATCTTATACTCGCACCGGTGATTTGTGGGGAGCAAAATTTAATTTCGACCGGGTAGAACCTGCATTTGAAATCAACCGGATTGGGTATATTCAGAAAGAACCCTATCGCGGCTGGAACAAAGGAATTGCCCTCGTCCGCACGAGCCCCCGTATAAATAAATACCATATCCGTAGAATAATTGCTAACCTGGAATATGAATATAACAGGGATTTGTTTACAACACGGTACATTGATACATGGCTGGAAAGGTACCCGGAATTTATTCCCGATCCGGAATTTGGGACAATCATTCAAAATGAAAGTTCAAAACGGACCATTAGTGGCGGGATAAGAGAAGCGAATAATTTTCAATTCGCGGGAAACGTAGCCGTAAACCTCATCAATGAGATGTCCATTAAAACCCAATATAAGTACTTTTCTGCCACTGAATTGACCGGGTACTATACGGGAGATTTTTTTGAGATGGCTTATTCCACCAGACCACTTAGCTTAGGTGCACAATTTGCAGGAAAATTATTGGCTTCCGACGGTACCTTTTACAATTTTGACCAAAAGTATGTGGGCAGTCAGAAAAATTTTTCTGTTGACTGCGAAGGCCGCCTGTGGCATAATATTTTAACCGAATTACAGGGAGGTTATACAAAAACGTACGATGGCAGGAACATTAACGATGGTCAATACTTTAAATTATCGTCCAATTCAACATGGATGTTTACAAAAGACTTTTTTGTAAGGTTGCATGCCCAGGGAATATTCGGAACGACCTATTACCATCAAAAACAAACACGGAATGATTATTTGCTGAGCTGTTTAATCAGTTGGCAATATCGCCCCGGAAGTTTTCTTTATTTGGCCTATAATGAAGGTCGTTTTGATAACATAGGCACTGTTGAATCGAGCCACATGAAATTTGAAAACCGCACCATGATTCTCAAAATCTCTTATTTTTTTATTTAAGCACCTTCAAAAACAAATCATCCCGTCCGCCTTCTTGCCTTCTTGGATATTTCAGTCTAAGCTGATCCCCCGGATTCGAAGATAAGATTGGCTTATATTAGTCGCATGCATTTGCTGATATTCCGGCTGCTGCCAACCCTTTTTTTGTTTTTAATAGATTGGATGCCAAAAATATGAAAGCCCTTGGCTTACCGGAAGCCGACCAGTTTATAAGGGAACCCTTTAGAAAAGATTGGGAAATGAGTTGAATAGTTATTAAATTTCGAAAATAAAAAATTGCAAAATGAAACACTTACATCTTACTTCGTTTATCCTTATTATTTCAATGACCATCTTTGGGAACGCTGCTTTTGCCAGTTTTTCCGAACTTGAGGGAGTAGGGGAAAAACACCCTGGTCAGGCCACGGTTCAGTTGTTCAATGGAAAGAACCTTGACGGCTGGTACACTTTTTTAAAAGAGAAGGGACGTGATAACGATCCCAATAAAGTGTTCACAGTGCAGAAGGGTCTGTTAACCATTTCGGGTCAAGAATTTGGGTGCATTACCACCAACAACGAATACGAAAACTATAAACTAGTTGTGGAGTTCAAATGGGGAAAAACCACTTTTACGCCCAGAACAGACAAAGCAAGGGATAGCGAATTATTTTACCCACAATCTTTCCTTGCTCTTAATATTGAAGCTTTCAGTATAGAAAGAGTCCCATTAAATGTTTCGACTATTTAATATTGAGATGTGAAACAGTATTCATAGCTTTGTTCAAAACGATCTAACCTTAAGCGTTCAATTCGTGAAAATTATAGAAAAAGAGTATTGGCAATCCGTGTGGGATAAATTCCGTGATGGCGATCGCGAAGCATTTAAATCCATTTACAACGAATTCATTGATGTGATGTTTGCTTATGGTTCAAGAATTACCTCCAACACAAGTTTATTGGAAGATGCCATTCAGGATGTTTTTGTTGACGTTTACACCTACGGCGAGAAATTGCACCATCCCGAATTCCTGCAATATTATTTGTTCAAATCCTTAAAAAACAACATCGTTCGCAAGTTAAAAGAAAACCGGCGTTTTGATTATTCTAACAGCGCTGAGCTGGTATTTGAATTGAAATTTTCAATCGAAGAACAGGATAACGAGCAACAACTTGACGAACAACTCTTATTACTAAAAGAAGAAATAAAAAACTTGGACAGCCGGAAACGGGAACTCCTTTTCCTTAAATTTAACAGCGGGCTCACTTACACCGAAATCGGACAACTTCTCAACCTCAAACCTAATACCGTAAAAAAACAGGTACAACGAACCTTGAAATATTTTAAAGAACGGTTTCAAAGCAAATAGTTTCCTTTTTTAGTATTTTTTTGTAACCGTAAAAAATAATTACATTTTCATGTCCCCTTTTCGCCCTTTCCAACTCTTATAAATAATTAAACTCATAAAACGGCATGTACATTCACAAACGATTAATAAAAAATCCTCTTTTTTTCAAATGGATTTTTCATCCTACGGAAGAGTTAAACACCTATTGGGCAACTTACCTTGAACAAAATCCGGGAGAAACCAACGCCGTTTTGGAATTTAAATCACGGTTTGAAAAGCACCTAAAATTTACCAACAACAATTTAAACGTTGAGCAAAAGATAAAACTGGCACAGCGAATAATCAAACAGCTCGACACAGTTGATCTGAGAAAAAAGCGCATAGTATTTTTCAAAAACAGCTTGAAATACGCCGCGGTGGCACTTTTGTTTTTTACGATTGGAAGTAGTTTAGTTTACCTTTACATGGACAGCAGGCAGGCGGCGTTTGTGGTAGAAAATACCGCTTTGCCTGCCCATGCTCAGGAACCGATGCTCATCATAAACGACAAGCAGCAAATTCAATTGAATTCAGGAGCCTCGGAACTGGATTATTCCAATTCGGGTGAAATAATTGTCAACCGGGATGAAGCTGTTAAAAGACAAACTGAAGGAAAAACCCCAGAGATCAACACTCTTATCATTCCATACGGCAGCCGTTCGTTAGTAACCCTTGCCGATGGTTCCCGGGTATGGCTTAATGCCGGCAGCAGGCTGATTTATCCTTCGGAGTTCGTGGACAATAGACGCGAAGTTTTCCTCGTGGGCGAAGCATTTTTTGAAGTAGCGAAAAATGAGGATCAACCCTTCTTTGTTAAAACCACAGACGTTGAAATAAAAGTATTAGGAACAAAATTCAACATTTCGGCTTACCCCGAAGATTATTCAGTACAAACAGCTTTAACTGAAGGCCGTGTGGAATTATCGCGAACAAACGCAGGCTTGCTGGAAAAGAAAATTCAGTTATCGCCGGGTAAACTGGCCTATTTCAATAAAAAAAGCAGGGAGACTAAAATTTATGATGTTGATGTTCAATATTATTCGCTTTGGACAAAAGGACTGTTCAGTTTCTCCAATACCGATTTAAACCGCATTACCCGCAAGCTGGAGCGGTATTACAATATTCGCTTTCGTTTTGACGATCCGTTTAAAGGAAGCATCCAGATTACCGGTAAATTAGACGTTACCAAAGGAAAAGATGAAGTATTCGAATACTTGTCTAAAATTACCGGGCTTGATTTCGTGAAGTTAAATGAGAATAACTATGGAATAAAATAAAAACCGGAAAATGCTGGCACATTTCCCGGTTCGTTCAAATACCTATTAAGAGTAATTTAAACATTTAAAACGATTCAAATTTATGAAAAAAAATGTATTAATGGATTCCCACGATCCGGGGATCTTAAAGAAATGGGGGCGAATTATGCGTATCACAATTGTATTCATCTTTGGTTTGATGTTTTCGGCGAATGCCAACAGCTATTCGCAAGTTTCGAAACTCGACATCCGGATTACTGACCAAACGATCCGCGATGTGATTACTTATGTGGAGGACAATAGCGACTTTGTCTTTCTGTTCAAAAACGAGGATATTAACGTGGACAAAAGGGTTAGCCTTAACTTTAAAGAAGCCACAGTTAATCAAATCCTCGACAAGGTGCTGGACGGCCAAGGCCTGGTTTACGATGTTTACGACCGGCAAATTATCATCAGAAAAGCGGACAAGGTACTAACCTATTCGCAGCAACAACAGCAAAAAACCATAAGTGGCGTGGTCACCGACCAAAAGGGTCTTCCACTGCCCGGGGTTTCTGTGGTGGTTAAAGGCACAACAGTTGGGACAGTTACCAATCCAGAAGGTGGCTTCACCCTCTCCGTTCCTTCAAGTGCCGAAACTTTGCAATTTTCGTTTGTGGGGATGAAAACCCAGGAAGTTCCCTTGGACGGCAGAGTTGCTTTTACGGTGGTTATGGAGGATGCGACTATTGGATTGGAAGAAGTGGTGGCAATTGGGTATGGAACAATCAAAAAAAGTGATTTAACCGGCTCTGTTCAACGGATTAATGTTGAAAACTATAAAACTCAATCCATGGTACAGATTACTGATATGTTAACAGGAACTGTTGCCGGATTCAATGCAAATCAGGGAACTTCAGCCCAAGGTGGTGCTTCAATGGAAATCAGGGGTCCAACATCATTAACTGCAAATACAAATCCTTTAATTGTATTAGATGGTGTTATTTATAATGGTACCATTCGCGATATCAATCCTTACGATATTGAATCTGTTGATATTCTTAAGGACGCAAGTTCTGCTGCAGTATTTGGGTCCAAAGCGGCATCTGGAGTGATAATTATTACAACAACAAAAGGAAGAACAGGCAAACCTACAATTAACTTCTCCACCAAAATGGGACTTACAGAAAACTACAATGAAAGACGTGGGCTAGGACCTGAAGAATATGTTCAATTCCGACAAGACTATTTTAGGCAGATGTTTCCCAATGTTAATTATAATTTTTATACTCATCCCGACAATCTTCCGTCTGATATGTCCATTGAAGAATGGAGAATTCTAAGCTCAGGAAAACCGTTGGAAGATAATGTAAACGAATGGATGGCACGACTTCGGTTTTTTCCAACCGAACAGAAAAATTATCTGGCGGGCAAAACCATGGATATGTACGATGAAGTTTTCAGAATAGGATTGCGACAAGAGTATGACCTCGGTATTTCAGGAGGAACTGAGGGTGTAAAATACTATTGGTCTCTTGGTTATAATGATAATGAAGGAATACGGGTTGGCGACCAATATTCAAGTATTCGGTCACGGCTAAATGCTGATTTTCAGATTGTAGATTGGTTAAGTGCCGGAATTAATGTTCAGTTTTCAGACAGAGATGACTCCTCTGTGCCTGCCAGCCTTGGTTTTTATGTAAATAGTCCTTACGGAGAAATGTATGATGAAAAAGGGAATCTTGTCCGCTATCCACATGGGCATTCTGATAATCCTTTATTAGCATACTATAGAACATCATTGTCGAATAAAACAAATAATTTATTTGCTAATCTATTTGCTGAAATAACATTTCCTTTGGGCATTAAGTATAAAATTTCTTTTCAACCAAGTTATCAATCCTATAAGTACCTTACCTATACAACCATCAGCGAGGCATTAGGGGGAATGACCAACGAGACACCTTCAGGAGAAAGGCGTGAATCATCAACAATGAATTGGATGGTAGATAATTTAATTACCTGGAATAAAATCATCGATGTGCATACTTTTGATGTAACGCTACTGGCAAACATTGAAGAAAACCGTTACTGGTCCTCTACTATGTCAAACAAAAACTTTAGCCCGAACCAGGAACTCATATATCACGGGTTACATTTTGGTGATTCCCCTGAGATTTTTGTTAATGATACAAGAAGCACTGGGGACGCGTATATGGCTCGACTAAATTACACATTATTAGGCAAATACCTCTTAACAACTTCCGTAAGGCGTGACGGATTCTCAGCTTTTGGATTGGAAAATCCGAGAGCAACCTTCCCGGCATTTGCACTTGGTTGGGTAGTTTCCGAGGAAGGATTCTTTAACAGCGAATTGGTGAACCGGCTAAAACTCCGTGCGTCATGGGGCGTGAACGGGAACAGAGATATTGGTATATATTCCGCACTTGCCAGAACAGGATCAAGTCCTTGGTACGATGGGAGCAATACACGTATAGGCATTTATAATTCAACGCTCTCCAATAGATCGCTCAAGTGGGAAAAAACAGCAGCTCTCAATTTCGGATTGGATATTGCTTTATTGGCTAATAGAATTGATTTAAGTGCTGATGTGTACCATATGATTACCACCGACCTGCTAATGGACAGATTACTTCCCAGAGTAACCGGATTCGAAAATATTATTTCAAATCTTGGAGAATTGCAAAATAGAGGATTAGAATTGACTCTAAATACGAAAAATATCAGCAGACCAAATTTCCAATGGAATTCAAACGTGGTCTTTTCCTTAAACCGAAATAAAATTATTGAACTCTTTGGGGATTATAGCACATACACTTTATTGAATGAAGAAAGAACTGGTGATGTTCCCGATTTTTCAAACGGTTGGTTTCCGGGACAGGCAACTGACGTGGTCTGGAATTATGATATTCTAGGAATTTGGCAATTAGATGAAAAAGAAGAAGCAGCAAAATACAATATGGAACCTGGTGACTTTAAAGGTGTTGATGTAAACAATGATGGAAGGTTTGTTGATTTGGTTGATAAACAGTTTATCGGGCATACTCAACCAAGATATCGTGTTGGATTTAGAAACGATTTCAGTTTTCTAAAACACTTTACGGCTTCTGTTTTTATTAGAAGTGACCTTGGCCACATTGGTTCTTATGATGTGGCTCTTAATGGAGGAAATGAATCAAATGACAGATGGAACCGAAATAATGGACCAGTTCCTTACTGGTCAGCAGACAGACCGAATAATGAATACGCACGACTTAATCCTTACACGGGAAGTTATGGAGGCGGCCTTATGATATACAAACCACGTTCTTTTGTAAGGATACAGGATTTATCGCTAACTTATAATCTCCCAGCAGATGTTGTGCAGAAAATAAAAATGAAGAACCTTCAAGTCTTTGGTTCAGTTCGTAATCTGGCGACTTTTACAAACTGGCCTGGATGGGATCCTGAGTCAGGAATGAGCCCTATGCCAAGGACTTTTACATTGGGTTTTAATTTATCATTGTAAATAATTTATTTTAATTATAAAAATTTAGAAAATGAAAAGAATTAACATACTACCACTTATTCTGACAGTGTTCTTTGGTTTTTCCTGTTCAGAAGACTGGCTGCAGCCTGATCCCTTGTCTTTCTACACTCCGGAAAACGTTTTTGTTGATGCTGCAGGATTTGAAGCGGCATTGGTGCGGTGCAAGAAAGAAATAAATTCTGAAAATCATGGCGGGTACTCTCCTATGGTCGCCGAAGTAGATTACTCTGACGTAGCAGTTGCTTTGAGACAAAGTGATTTTACAAAAGTTACACCGAGTACAAGTTATCAGTTGCCCATTTTATCTTTCTTTATGAATTCATACGTGTATATTAAAAATGCCAATACGATAATTTCCAGGATAGATGATATCGTATGGACTGACCAAAGTTTAAAAGATAGAATATTGTCAGAAGCTCTCTGGTTCAGATCCTATTGGTATTTACGTCTCGTAAATACGTATGGGGACGTTCCCTGGGAAGGAAAAGAATTAAAGGGACCTAAACTTGACTATTACTCTACCAGTAGATGGACTATACTTAATAAAATTCAGGGTGACTTAGAATTTGCTGTGGAAAAGCTTCCAGTAAAAGGAGCCCGGTTAGGAGATGTAAGCAAAGGAGCAGCAAATCAATTATTGGCAAAGGTTTATCTGGCAAATTGTGAGTTTGATAAAGCAATTTCAGCAGCCTCCGCTGTTATAGATGGTCCCTATGCATTGATGACAAAGAGGTTTGGAAGTTCTTCTGAAGAGACATATCATGGTAATAAAGGATACATCGAACACAATGTTATGTGGGACTTACACCGTGTTGACAATAAGAATGATCCTGCCAATACTGAAACCATTTATGCTACTGTTGACAGAGCTGATGCTCCACCAGAAACATGGTGGAATGTAGTAGGTACCAGCACATTACGCAATTTTACTCCATCCTACTGGAAAGTTCTTGATTCAAGGGGAGTTAGAGCCAGTAACTGGACATTTGTTGGAGGAGACACTTTGGGCATTGGGAATGGGGATGTCAGGACTAATAATTACTGGCATTACAAAATTTGGGAAGACGAAAACTATACCTGGCAAACAACACCCGATTTGCGAAGAGCTGATTGCAACTGGATTGAAATGGGGGATTCAATTGCAGAGATAATTACATGGAATCCAACTTCACCAAATTACGGACAACCACTTAACAGAATTTATTACAAGAGCCTAAATGATACAATCGACACATGGTATCCCTGGGCCCACAATAAGGTTTTTGTGCCAACAACAAATTACGCCCAACCACATGGCGGACAGGGAGATTGGTATATTTTCAGATTAGCAGAAACATACCTATTAAGGGCTGAGGCCTATTATTTTAAAGACCAGCTTGGTCTGGCTGCTGCTGATATTAATATGGTGCGTGATCGTGCAAATGCCCCTCTTATCAGTGCTTCAGATGTTACCATTGATTATATATTCGAAGAACGTGCACGTGAATTATATGCAGAAGAAATGAGACATTCTGAAATGGTGAGGGTTTCATTCCAGCTTGCAAAACTAAGTAAGGAGGGTTATAGTCTGGCAAATATTTCTCAGAAGAACTGGTTTCATGACCGTATAATGCGTGTAAATGAACATTACCATCCTCCAAAATATTTTTTCTGGGGCGTAGAAGCAACACTAAATCCTGAACATATATTATGGCCTATCCCTCAGGAGGTCATTACAGCTAATACACTCGGAAGAATTAATCAGAATATTGGCTACGACGGAACTGAATTTAATGTTCCTCCGTTGGAGGTAATACCTGAAGATACGTCTGAATAGATTTGACAAATTGTGCAGTTTGATTGATTTCAGACTGCACAATATTTTTAGAATTTACCGTTGCAATTTAAATCTGCATACCATGAAGAATCAATATGTCATTTTTAAATATTATTCAATTTTTATTTTTTGTTGTTTGACTTTACCATCCTTAGCTCAAATAAAAAAAAATTCGGAAAAACAAAAAGCTGACCTTGAATTGATTTTAAAAGTTCTTCCCCCAGAAAGAATTAACAACGGTCGTGTTTCTTTTCTGGATGAAACATTTCAGGATTGGCTTGAGCGGACAGGCGAATTACCACCCGATTTCGATCAGATGCCTTCTATTCCATTCCTTCCAGATCCTCTTGTTTTGGATGAAGGAGGCAGAAATATACCCATAAAAACGATGGACCAATGGAAAGAAAAACGGGAATGGATGAAACAGGAACTCATGAGGTACATCTCCGGAACCTTCCCTCCCCCGCCCGATAATATGAAGTCGAAGTTAATCAGTAATAAGATGGATGGGGAAGTAAACCTACAGTTAATTGAGCTTTCATTTGGCCCCAATCATGAAGCAAAACTGACCATTGAATTGATGATACCCCCGGGCACAGGATCGTTTCCCGTTTTCCTTACCCAATGGAACCACCGTGAATGGGCACAAGTAGCCGTGAGGCGTGGATACATCGGCTGTGTATATGCCGGGGCCGATGCCAAAGATGATACCGAAAAATATTCAGAAATATGGGCTGGGCAATATGATTTTACCCGATTGATGAGAAGAGCTTGGGGGGCTTCCAGGGCTATTGATTACCTATACACATTGCCCGAAGTTGACAAGGGTAAGATTGGGATAACCGGACATTCCCGGAACGGCAAACTTTCCCTAATGGCTGCTGCCTTTGATGAAAGGATTACAGCCTGTATCCCAAGCAGCGGAGGGACAGGGGCAGAAGTCCCATGGAGGTATACTTCACAAAACTATGACATTGAAGATATTGCCTTACTTTCTACTTCCGTCCCAGCATGGTTACACCCTCGATTGCGTTTTTTCATAGGCCGTGAACATAAACTGCCTGTTGATCAAAACCTCTTCATGGCTCTTATTGCACCCAGAGGATTAATGTTAAGCACTGCCATTAGTGAAGGTGCAAGCAACCCTTGGGGCATTGAGGAGGCCTACCATGCCAGTAAAAAAGTATATCAGTTTCTTAACGCTGAAAACAATCTCGCTATCCGATCACGGCATGGACTGCACAGTGTCAGTGCCCGCGACATGGAAGATTATATCGATTTCTTTGATTATGTGTTTGGCCGGAATAACCACCAACCGGAAAATAAGCTTTACTACAATTACTCTTTTGAAAAATGGCGTGATTTAAGCAAAGAAAACATTAGTCCAAAGGATTACTCGATTCAAAGCAGTGATGGTTTGTTGGTAGATGGCCAGAACAACAAGATTAAAACAACAGACGGATGGGAGAGCAAAAAGGCTAATATCCGGAAACAAGTGCAATGGGCTCTTGGCGACGAACCTGCTGGAGTAACTAACCCGGGGCCGGGTAGTTTAAAAAAATCTGGTAGCGGGGAAATTAGTTTTGGCACTTTCCTCATACGCCCCGAGGGCACATCCAAAATGGGAAGAATGAATATATCTCCATATGACGGATTTGGCGACCAACTATTTGGATATTTGTATTACCCACTGGATAACAATGGAAAAATGAAAAATAATCATTTGCCGGTTGTCATCTACTTGCATGAATATGATTATTCCAAAGGATTTAATTCATACCATCAGGTCGAATCAATGATTCAATCAATTGTTGACAGAGGTTTTGCCGTATTTACTTACGATATGATTGGTTTTGGCAACCGCATCGAAGAAGGGACTCGTTTTTATCACCGCTATCCCCATTGGTCTAAAATGGGGAAAATGGTTACCGATGTCCATGGTGCTGTAGATGCTATTTCAAATCTTGATTTTGTTAATCCTTCAAAAATATTTGTTGTTGGGTACTCACTTGGTGCTACGGTTGGGTTATATGCTGCTTCTTTGGACGATCGAATTGCAGGACTTGTGTCAGTCGCCGGTTTTACTCCGATGCGGACAAATACACTCGACAGAGGCACAGAAGGAATAATGGCCTTGTCGCACCTGCATGGACTCATTCCTCGGTTGGGGTTTTTTGTTGGTAATGAATCGCGTATTCCTTATGATTTTTTTGAAGTTTTAGCATCAATTGCTCCCCGCCCAGTTCTTGTAATTGCCCCACAAATGGATAAAGACGCTCATCTTCAGGATATCCGACAGAGCCTGAATGAAACACAGAAAGTATATGATTTATATGAAAATTCAGAAGGGTTACAACTGTATTCACCAGATGATTTTAATCGATTTTCTCCAAATATGCGGGAAAAAACATATGAATGGTTGGAAGAACAATTCTAAAAATGTACAAATGAAAACAAATTATTTATTTACGATTGCTGTTTTAATGATATCGTTTCAAACTGTTGTAGCCCAAAATTACGACGAATCAAAAGTGGGATATTATCAATTACCCCAAATTTTGCAAACCAAAAACGGTGAAAAAGTGAGTACCACGGAAGCGTGGGAAAAGATACGTCGGCCGGAAATTCTTAAACTTTTTGAAGATAATGTTTATGGCCAAGTTCCCAAAGATTTTGACGACATTAAATTCAAGGTGACAAACCAGGATAAAAAAGCGATGAATGGAAAAGCCACACTGAAAGAAGTGGCCATTACTGTTACACGAAATCAGAAAACGTTGACTATAAATCTACTGATGTTCACACCAAACAAGGTAAAAAAGCCTGTACCGATGTTTTTGGTAATTAACCACCGGGGCGTGAAAACCATGGATGTTACACGTATGAACAAAGATGGTTTTTGGCCTGCCGAGCAGGTAATAGAAGCAGGGTACGGAATTGCTGGGTTTGATGTTATAGATGTTGCACCAGACAATAAAACCGACTTTATAAAAGGGGTATTGCAACTCTATCCCGAACAACTGGATATGGATAATGGGATGGCTGCATTGGGAGCCTGGGGCTGGGGAGCCAGCCGTGTCATAGATTATTTTGAAAAAGACAAGTTGGTAGATGCAAAAAAAATCATTTCAGTAGGCCATTCGCGCGGAGGAAAAGCGTCGCTTTGGTTCGGCGCGCAAGATCAAAGAGTAGCCATAGCTGTTTCCAATGAATCCGGAAATTCAGGTGCTGCGCTTTCCAGAAGGAACTTTGGGGAGACCGTGAAAATTATTACTCAGAATATTCCCTATTGGTTTTGTGAAAATTATAAACAATATGCGGACAATGAAGATAAATTGCCCGTTGACCAGCACATGCTCCTGGCTTTGATGGCGCCGCGGGCAGTATATGTCGGTAGTGCAGCTGAAGATTTATGGGCTGACCCGAAAGGGCAGTACATTGCCTTATTTGAAGCGCAACCCGTCTTTGAATTATATGGAGTTGAAACTAAACTACCTTTAGAAATGCCCAGTATAAATAAACAAATTATCCGCCCGCACATGGGATTCCACAATCGTGAAGGAAAACATAATATGACCCCATACGACTGGCAACAGTTTCTCAATTTTGCCAATGAATATTTTAATCAATAATAAATATGAAATCAAGGTTACCAAATAATCTAATTTCCAATATATCAACTCAAAAATTGATATATAAAATTCTATGGATACTATCATTTAATTTAATACTTAATCCTATACATAGTTTTTCACAGAATCTAACACGACTAAATTCGGTTGTCGAATTAAATGTGGGAGATTCTGCAAAAGTAAAATTAATAAATGGTGAAACAGTAATCCTTACTCTTAAGGAAATTCAAATTGAACGCGATGATGTGCGCGGAGCAGTCAGAGCTGCTTCCATAAAAGTTGAAATTGATGGGGAAGAAACAATAATCGGTTCAGGAAACTATAATTTACCCATTAAAATCGGAAATATTCAAATTGATTGCCCTGTGATTAAAGAATATACAGTTTCAAATTATTACAGATATGATGGTACTTTGGCTAAAGACGCACGTTTTAGACTTTGGCCAAAAGATTCGCCCTTAATACACCCTGGTACGTTTGGGCTTCCATTGAAACAAACATGGTTTGCAAGTAGAATGCAATCCCAAAATGAATTAGCAGGATTGGGTTGGGCGGAAGATCTTGGAAGCGCAACACCTGGTTATCATGCTCC
>JAGXIO010000221.1 GCA_024635555.1 Saccharicrinis sp. | reverse complement strand
TCATAAGGTTTTATCCTGTTTTATTGTTTTGCACCATAAAAATAAGTGATAAAACTTTACTATCAAAACACTGTGCAATATTCTTTTGCACAGTGTTTTACTTCTTTTAATCGGTTAGGAGTTTGCGTTTTTAAGGTATTAATAATGATTTATACATAATTTACAACCATCTAAAAGTAACTGTAAATCGCGATAAAACAAAAAAGGGAAGCCATCAAATGACCTCCCCTGATAAATATCATATTCAAAGGCGATGATAACCACCGCTAAAGATAAACCTAAATAATTGGCTACGACTATAATTGCTTCAAAAATAATTCTGTTTAATAAGCTCTTGCAAAAACTACCCTTTGTGCCGAAGGTTCGCCGGTAACCATACATTTTCCGGGCGTTTTATCGCCGTTTAGTAGAATGCATCGTATGGTGGCCTTAGTTTCATCCTTTATTTTTTGTTCAATCTCGGCCGAACCGTTCCAATGTGCCATAACAAAGCCGCCTTTATTATTCAGCACTTCTTTAAATTCTTCGTAGCTATTTACTTCAGTTGTATTTTCAGTTCTAAAATCCAATGCCTTTTTATAAATATTTTCCTGTATGGTTTCCAACAAATCGGCCACATAAGCATCTACCCCATCTATCGAAACCACCTCTTTGGTAAGTGTATCCCTACGGGCTACTTCAACCGTGTTATTGGCAATATCGCGAGGACCCACTGCCAACCTTAGGGGCACGCCTTGCAGTTCATATTGGGCAAACTTCCATCCGGGCTTGCGATTGTCGCTATTATCGTACTTAACAGATATACCGCGCTTCTTTAGCTTGGCCACGATTTCATTTACTACTACCGAAATTTTATTCAACTCCTCCTCACTCTTATAAATAGGTACAATGGCAACCTGTATAGGTGCCAATTTAGGAGGCAGAACGAGTCCGAAATCGTCGGAATGAGCCATCACTAGAGCCCCCATCAAACGTGTTGACACGCCCCACGAGCTAGCCCAAACATATTCTTCGGTTCCCTCTTTGGTGGCAAATTTAACATCAAATGCTTTAGCAAAATTTTGCCCTAAAAAGTGGGAAGTTCCCGATTGCAAAGCTTTTCCATCCTGCATCAGGGCTTCGATGGTGTAGGTTTCTAAAGCACCTGCAAAGCGTTCGTTGGCAGTTTTTACTCCCTGCAACACAGGCATGGCCATAAATTGCTCTGCAAAGTTGGCATACACCTGCACCATTGTTTCTGTTTCATCTATGGCCTCTTGCTTGGTTTCGTGGGCTGTATGTCCTTCTTGCCAAAGAAACTCAGTAGTACGCAAAAATAAACGTGTACGCATTTCCCAACGCACCACATTAGCCCATTGGTTGCATTTGATAGGTAGGTCACGATACGATTGAATCCAGTTTTTATAAGTGCTCCATATAATAGTTTCGGAGGTAGGCCTAACAATCAACTCCTCTTCGAGTTTCGCGTCTGGATCAACGATTACACCGTTACCGTCCGGATCATTTTTAAGGCGATAATGCGTTACCACCGCGCATTCCTTAGCAAAACCATCCACATGACTGGCCTCCTTGCTGAAGAATGATTTAGGTATAAACAATGGAAAATAAGCATTGACATGTCCGGTTTCCTTGAACATCCTATCCAGTTCCTGCTGCATTTTCTCCCATATCGCATAGCCATAAGGTTTAATGACCATGCAGCCGCGCACGGCGGAGTTTTCAGCCAAATCGGCTGTAATTACCAGCTCATTATACCATTGTGAGTAATCATCACTCCTTTTTGTTAATTTTGCCATTTATTTTTAAGTATTAATAATCTTCGCCCAAGCGTAAATATTAGTTGTAAACCTTTTAAAATTCTTTGAGAAACTGCAAAAAATCAGTTCAATTTCAATAGAGGTATAAAAAATGCAAAGCCCATCTAACAGCGAATTTTAATATGAAATTTTGAGAGTCCAAAATAACAAAAAATAGCTCACATTTTTTAGCTAAGCACAAAGAAAATGTTTTACTTGCAAAGAGATGTATTGACTATATTGGGCAAACACCAAAGCTTATATGAAAAAATAAAACCATTTAAGTTAATTTTTGTAAATACTCACCCATCAAAACATAAAGAATGGTACGTTTATTGTATTACACGGTTTGATTAAAAATTTATAATTGGCCTAAATAGATAATAAGCAACACCTACATAAAACTAAATAGCTATTTATCAATACTGCTAATTTTTGAAAAATCGAAAGATTGATTGACCATATTAAAAGCTTGCACCATGAAAAAACAAATCTATATTTTAACCGCAGCCATTCTGACTTTAGCAGGATGCGCAACACATCAGCCTTACAGCACAGCTGTTTATGCTGATGATTTATATTTCACCCCTTCGGACAAGCCTATTTCAATAGCCGAGAACTATTCGGCCTTGCCCAAACCGGACAAGATGATTCAAAAGGAAGAAAATGCCACTTACTCGAATTTGCAGCGTGAGTACAATACATCGTCCAGAGCCAAAGAGCAAGGTGATTTGAGAGATTTTTCTCAAATTCAACAAGAATACACCACTTTGTTGACAGACGAGAACGTGGAGGAAGTGGACACCATGCTTTATTACGATGACGAAACTGGTTATTGGGTAAATGAGTTTCAGGGTTCACAAATGGATAGGGATTACGCTGAGCGCTTGGCTCGTTTCCACGGTCCTTTCAAAGGTGTTCCTTATTGGTCGCCCTTGTATCAAGACGTGATTTTTAATAGCGGGTTCGATTACAATGTGTACATCGATGGCAACTATGCCATTGTAGTACCTGAGTGGAACAGTCCATACTATTGGGATTGGCGTTACGGCAGAGGGTTTAACAGTGGCTTTCATGGTGGTTTTTATGGTGGTTTCGGCTACAACAGTTGGTACGGCATGGGATACCCATACTATTCGTCATGGGGATACCCCTATTCTGGTTGGGGTTATGGCATGGGTTATGGCTGGGGTTATGGTGGACATCATGGCTATAACAACCATCACTACAGCAATAATTACCCTTACTATGGCAATGATTCCTATGCTACAAACAGGGCGCCACGAAATACAACAAACTATAGAGGTTCGCGAGGTTCTGTTGGCCAAAATACAGGCGCAAACAGAACTGGTAGTGCAGTAAACGGAAGTTCTGCACGTAGCAGCAGAGCAAGCTCCACTATGTCGGGCAGCACGGTTAGATCAAGTAATACACAAAGCACAAGATCGACCAGAGCATCGTATGTTCCGAACACCAAAAGTGCCGGCACTACGTCTGGTACCTCAACCAGAAGTTCGCGGAGTGCGTACACCCCTACTTATGATAAAAGCTCACAGTACAAAACAACTACGCGCAGCAGTTACAACCGCTCAAGTGAAACACCATCTTCTGCACCAAGCAGAAGCTCAAATAGTTCATACGTAAACAGAAGTTCTAGCTCATCGAATACAAGTGGAACAAGTGTAAAAAGCTCTACTAATAACAGTTCATCGAGCCGCAGCAGTACTAGCAGAAGCTATAATACAGGCAGCTCAAGTAGCAGAAGTTCAAATTACAACAGTAGCAGCAGTGCCCCTACTAGGTCAAGCACTTCTCCTTCTTACAACTCGAGTCCCAGATCGTCCAGCTCATCATCGTCATCGCCTTCATCATCAGGTGTTTCTTCGGGTTCGAGCAGTAGATCCAGTTCGGGAAGCAGCGGGAGTTCAAGCAGTGGAAGCAGTAGTAGTGGCAGATCAAGCCGCGGAAGTAGATAATCTACACGATGTCTTGTTGATATATATTTATTCTGGAACCTAAATCTTACACATAAAACAATAATTATGACTCGCTATAAATTGCTGACAGCAATAGTTCTGTTCTTTGCTACGATTAGCCTCAGTGCTCAAAATTACGAAGACATTATTCGGTACTCACAACCAAATTATATGGGTACCGCCCGCTCCATGGCCATGGGAGGCGCCTTTGGTTCGCTGGGAGGCGACTTTAGTGCACTGGGCATTAATCCAGCAGGAATTGCTGTTTATCGCATCTCAGAATTTACTTTTACGCCATCACTCATCTTTAACTCCACCGAAAGTAATTTTGAGGGTAATATGATGAAAGACAACAAAACCTCCTTTTCCTTGAACCAAGTTGGTTACGTGGGCACCTACCGACCCATGCGAGAGGTAAGTAAAGGGGTAGTGAGCACTCATTTTGGGGTTGGTTATAATAGAAATAACAATTTTAATTATAAGTCGATGGCGTCATCATTTGAACTTGGCACTTCAATGACTGATATGTTTAGAACCAATGCTTATGGATTAGATCCTGGATTTTTTGATGAAGAATATCCAAATGAGTGGGATGTTTATGATTACAAAACCGGATTGGCTTATGGCACGTTTTTGATAGATAAAGATGGAACAGATGGTGATGGTAAGCAAACCTATAGTTCATTTCTTGAGACAGGCGATGTAGTGGATCAGAACAGGTTGATAGAAAAAAATGGTTATGCTGGGGAACTGAGTCTCACCGGAGGTGTTAACATCAGTCACATTTTATTGTTGGGTGCAAGCTTAAATTTCCATTCGCTAAACTACGAGCAACGTTCGTATTATCTAGAACAATTTAGCAACAGCAATCCATATAATGAGCGGACTTTTAAACACTTCAGCGTAGAGGACAGACTTAATGTATCGGGTAACGGCATTAGTTTAAAACTTGGTGCCATAGTAAAACCCCTCGAAAATTTAAGAATTGGTGCTGCCTATCATTCGCCCACTTGGTACAAAATAGAAGAAGATTATGAAACGATACTCAATGTAGATTTTTTTAATCCTGTGCCAGAAATTAACAACGACAAAACTGGATTAAATTATGTTGGTGAATACGACTATCAATTGAATACTCCTGAAAAGCTGATTGGTAGCATTTCGTATATAATTGGTAAAAAGGCAATTTTAAGTGTAGATTATGAACACATAAACTACGGTAGCGGAAAATTTAAAAGCTCCAGCAATAATATTAATGAAATAAACGATTTCAATTTCAAAAACAATGATATTAAACGTGTGCTGACCAGCTCTAATAATATTAGAGCCGGTGTTGAATTCAGGCTTAACGATTACTTTAGTTTAAGAGGCGGGTATTCATTACAAGGCTCTCCCTACAATAAAGCACCTAAAGATTTTGAAATTACTAGTGTAAGCGGAGGCTTAGGGTATCGCAATAAAAATTACTTTATCGACTTAGCTTATAGAAATTCATCCTACGACATCAATTATTATAATTATTTTTGGACTGATTCTAGCATTGGTACCCCACCCCAAACCAAAGTTGAATCCACAGACCATTACGCCACCTTAACTTTAGGCTGGAAGTTTTAAAGGATACTTATTAAAAACAAAAACACCCGATGCTCAGAGATTGAGCATCGGGTGTTTTTGTTTTGTAAATACTTAGGAGGGGTTACTCACGGGGTGAAATACTCACGGGGTGAATATAAACGTGACGTAAATATTCACCCCGTGAGTAACCTCCATATAATTAGCCTTCATCACACTATCATACCGGCAGCTACCGTTTCGTTGGTTGCTTCATCTATTAAAATTATACTACCAGTATAACGATTTCTAAAATAAGGATCCACATGTAAAGGTTTAGTTACGCGTAGGTTTATTTTGGCAATATCGTTCATTCCAACCGTTAAATCATCCGTATCCTTTTCTAAGGTATTGATGTTCATTTTATGCTGAATAGCAGTAACCATGCAACGTGCTTCGGCCGAGGTGTGACGGATTACATATTTACCTTTTAAAACTAAGTTACGCTCGTTAAACCAGCAGATCATCAGTTCCAAATCCTGGGTTGTGATGGGTAAATCGTCCGATTTCACCAACATATCTCCTCGGCTGATATCAATATCATCCTCTAAGGTTATGGTTACCGATTGGGGGGCAAAAGCTTCGTCCATCGTATCGGTAAACAAATCGATGGTTTTTACTTTTGAATTAAAGCCTGATGGCAGCACAGTAATTGCATCGCCCACTTTTACTGCACCACTCATGATACGACCTCCATATCCACGATAATCCGGAAAATCAGCAGATTGTGGACGCACTACATATTGAACTGGAAAACGAAAATCAGTACGGTTCACATCACTGCTTATGTGTATGTTCTCCAACAAATGCAGCAAGGTTGGCCCCTGATACCAATCCATCCTCTCCGACCTATCCACCACGTTATCGCCTTTAAGGGCACTGATGGGCACAAAGCGTATGTCTTTAACGCTAAGCTTGGAAGAAAGGCCGTCTATTTCGTTCTTTATTTTTTCAAAAGTTTCCTGCTTGTACGCTACCAGATCCATTTTATTTACACAAAATATCACATGAGGTATCTGCAGTTGCGAAGCAATATAAGCATGACGCAATGTTTGCTCCAACACCCCCAATCGGGCATCGATCAGTATAATTGCTACGTTGGCCGTACTGGCTCCGGTAACCATGTTACGGGTGTATTGGATATGCCCGGGTGTATCGGCAATGATAAACTTACGTTTTGGCGTAGCAAAATAACGATAGGCCACATCGATGGTTATGCCCTGCTCGCGTTCGGCACGAAGCCCATCGGTTAACAAAGCCAGGTTAACTTCCTCGTTGCCCACACGCTGACTAGCTATTTCAATTGCTTCCATTTGATCCTCGAAAATAGCTTTACTGTCGTACAGTAACCTACCTATCAAAGTACTTTTACCGTCATCAACACTACCTGCGGTGGTGAAGCGTAAAAGCTCCATATCTAAATATCCTGAATTTTTATCGCTCATTTTAATTTTAGTTCTTAATGGAATACTAGGGTTAATAATAGATTGTTAGACATTAGATCGCTAGACAATAGACTTATTTGCAAGATGCTCTATATAAATAATATAAAACCTCCGAAATAAAGTTGTCAATTATCTAATAATCACCATGTAATACAGATTTAACAAACTATGAATTAAAAATACCCTTCTTTTTTTCGGTCTTCCATGGCCGTTTCCGATCGCTTATCATCGGCACGTCCACCCCGTTCGGTTGTGCGGGTTGCGGCTACTTCTTGTATAATATCTTCCAGATTATTAGCCGTAGAGAGGGTTAAGCCGGTACAGGTTATATCGCCGATAGTTCGGCATCGCACATCCATTTCTATCAACTCTTCGCTGGGTTTGAGCTGCATAAAAGGAGCTTTAAACATCCACACTCCGTCGCGGTTGAATACTTTACGCTTATGGGTAAAATATAGATTTGGAAGATCGATGTTTTCCATATAAATATATTGCCATACGTCCATCTCGGTCCAGTTACTGATGGGGAATATCCGGAAGTGCTCGCCCATATTTTTACGGCCATTAAAGATGTTCCATAGTTCTGGACGCTGGTTTTTAGGATCCCACTGGCCAAACTCGTCCCTGTGCGAAAAAAAGCGTTCTTTAGCTCTGGCTTTCTCTTCATCGCGGCGGCCGCCACCCATGGCTGCATCCGTTTTTAACTCTTCCAATGCATCGAGCAATGTTACCGTTTGAAGTTTATTTCTCGAGGCGTTCACGCCCTTTTCTTCTACCGCCCTACCCTTATCTATTGAATCCTGCACGTATTTCACAATGCATTTTGCGCCTGTTCGGTTCATTAAATCATCGCGATAATCCAACGTTTCCTGAAAGTTATGTCCGGTATCGATATGTAAAAGTGCAAATGGTACTTTAGCCGGATAAAAGGCTTTGCGAGCCAGGTGAAACATTACAATTGAATCTTTCCCTCCGGAAAAAAGCATCACCGGTTTCTCGAACTGTGCGGCCACTTCACGAATCACAAAGATAGATTCGGCCTCAAGTTCTCTCAGGTGATTAATTTGGTATTTATTCATAATTATTCTATGATTTTTTTACTTACTGAAAAACGCTGCCAAAGTTAATGTTTTTAATGATACTTTAAAATTATGCAGCCGCTACCAAAAACAAAAGTCCCGCCATTACGGCAGGACTTTATTTCGTTTTCTTATGCTGTCTCCGAATAATTAATCCATTGTATCAATCTCGTCGGTATCAAAGCTTTTATTGTATTGGGTCATCGCTTTCAAACTCATTCCCACATTAGAGAATCCACCATCGTGGAAAAGGTTTTGCATGGTCACTTTTCGGGTAAGGTCGCTAAACATGGTAATACAATATCCGGCACATTCTTCTGCCGTGGCATTGCCCAGAGGCGACATCCGCTCCGAGAAATCCAACAGACCATCGAATCCTTTTACGCCGCTTCCGGCAGTTGTTAAGGTAGGTGATTGGGAAATCGTATTGATTCTCACCTTTTTCTCACGACCGTAAATATAACCAAAACTACGAGCTATGGACTCTAACAAAGCCTTTGCATCGGCCATATCGTTATATCCATAAAACGAACGCTGGGCGGCCACATACGACAAGCCTACTACCGAACCCCACTCGCTTATTGCATTCGATTTAAAAGCAACCTGTAGCATTTTATGAAAAGATATAGCGGATATATCCAGTGTTTTGTTCAGATAGTTATAATCTAAATCGTGATAAACTCTTTTTTTACGAACATTGAGCGACATGCCAATGGAGTGTAAAACAAAATCGATTTTACCACCAAGCAATTCTATGGATTTAGAAAATACTTCCTCCAAATCTTTAACATTTGTAGCGTCGGCAGGTATCACCGGGGCATTACATTTTTCCGAAAGGTCGTTTAATGTCCCCATTCTACAAGCAACAGGAGTATTGGTCAGTGTAAAAATAGCACCTTGTTCATGAGCCATTTCTGCCACTTTCCATGCAATAGACATTTCGTTCAGTGCACCAAAAATAATCCCTCTTTTTCCTTTTAATAAATTATATTCCATTTTTATAATCTGTTTTGAGCGTACAAATATAGATATTTAAGCCATTCGGCGAAACTATGGTGTTCAAATTAAAGTAAAATAAATCCACAACCTCAACAAAGTATCAAACAATATTGTTCAGAAGTAGTTTTTACATCGAGGCTCCCAAGAGCTCTTTGGCATTTACCAGCGCAGCCTCCGTAAGATTACTCCCGCTTAACATTTTTGCTATTTCGGTAATCCTTGCGTCATAATCGAGTTTTTGGATACTTGTTTCTGTATCGGTGGCGCTATCAGTTTTATATACCCTGTAATGATGCTTTCCTTTAACTGCTATTTGTGGCAGGTGGGTAATGCTGATTACCTGTATGTTTTGAGCTATCTGCTGCATGATGCTGCCCATCTTATCAGCTACCTCGCCTGATACACCGGTATCAATTTCATCAAATATGATGGTTGGCAAACCTTTAGATTCTGATAACAAAGATTTGATGCAAAGCATTACTCTTGACATTTCGCCCCCTGACGCTACCTTGGGTATAGCCGATAGGTCGCCTTTTTTATTGGCAGAAAATTGGAAGTCGATATAATCGCGCCCATGCGCAGTAAATTCTTTAAGGGGGCTGCACTCCACTACCAAACGGGCGTTGGGCATACCGAGCTCTATCAACTGCGCTACAATTTGCTTTTCGATGGCTGATATTACTTTTTTGCGTGAGTCGGTCAGTGATTTGCTCGACACTTCGAGTGTTTTCAGTGCTGTATCAATCTCCTTTTTCAACTGCTGCAAATCCTCATCGAAGGACGATATTTTTGTGAGTTGCCCAGACAGATTCTCCCTGATGTCAATTAGAGCGTGCAAGCTATCTACTCGGTGCTTTTGCTGAAGCGCATATATCTGATCGAGCCTGAAACTAACCAATTGGAGCCGTTCGGGATCGTGATCGATACGTTCCATTTTATCCTCGAGTTCCTTGGCCAGCTCATCCAGATCAATATACGCCGATTCGGCTCTTTTGGCCCACTCCTCTCCTTGCGGAAAGAAAGTCGCAATTTTCTCAATGTTACGGGTCACTTCTTTTAAGCTTGCCAGTAATGGGGTTTCTTCGCCGTTAAGTATCTGCGCACTATCAAAAAGATGTCCTTTTATTTCTTCGGCATGGGCCAACATTTCTCTTTCTTGCTCTAGCTCTTCCTGCTCGCCATTGATGAGTTTAAGCCTGTCTAACTCGTCAAACTGAAACTGCATATAATCGGCCTCTTGCTTTAATTGGGCATTTTGATCGGCCAATTGATTTTTTCTCTTCACCAAGGAGTTGTATGCCTTATAATCTATGGCATATTTATCCCGGAGTTGCGTGTTATTGGCCACGGTGTCAATCACGTTAAGCTGAAAACCACTTTCGCCCAAAAGCAAATTTTGATGCTGTGAGTGTATATCAATAAGTTTAAGTGATATATCTTTTAAAAAACCAAGATTTACAGGGGTATCGTTGATAAAAGCCCTTGATTTACCGCTTGCCAGTACCTCGCGACGTATGGTTGTTTCTTCGGCGTAGTCCACGTCTTCCTGTTCAAACAAGGTTTTAAAACCATAACCAGTAACGTTGAAGATGGCCTCTACCACACTTTTTTTATCCTTATCTTTTAATACAGATACATCGCTGCGTTGGCCTAGCACAAGAGACAGTGCACCCAAAATAATAGATTTTCCTGCTCCCGTTTCGCCGGTTATTACCGAAAAACCATTTTCGAAGTCTATCTCTACTTGATCTATTAAAGCATAGTTTGAAACAAATAATGATTTGAGCATATTGTACTTCCTAATTATTGGTTACCCGAAATTGATTTATTGTATTTGGTGGCATTGGCCGGATCAACTTCTGAAAGAATTTCTATTGCTCTTCCTTTTTCCATGGAAAACGATTCGGAAAAAATATTGATTAACTCTTCCGATTTAGCGTCGAAGAACACTTGAACGGCAAACGAACCTGGCTTGGAACGATGCACCTTTTGCAGCTTTTCGATGGCAGATAGCACCTCCTTACGGCCTTCTTCGGGTTTATCGCTCATGGCATCCAGACCTTTCCGATGGTATTCGTACATACATTCACGCAGTGGGCGGTGCTGTTCGTTAAGGTAGTTCTCTACCAACCAGTAACGGTTGCGAGTACTCTCGAAGGAACGCCATCCCTTTTGTGGCGAATTTTGAGCCTGATTTACAATATCTTGGGCCTTTTCCATATATTTAGTACCGCCCATTTTTGAAAATGAATCATAATCGAAACCCAATATCACATAGGCATAATAGGCCAATACCCCTACTAAGTTGCTCTCGTACGAATTAGGATTATATATTAAAGGTTCAAATTCGGCATAACGAAAATCGAAATCCTGATCGAGATAATTTAATGTCACCGAGCTGTAAGCCGAATTATAAATTGGCCTCCTCGCTTGTACCTGAACGGTGCCCGAAAAATCATCCACCGATTTTATTTCTTTGATATTGATCAGGATACTGCACTCAATCCGTTCTTCAGGGCTATACACATTTTCGGTCCATTTTTGGCCATTCATAAACTCGATAATGGCCGTTTGCATAGTTTCAAAAACCTGTTTATTGGTACCCTGCACGCTGGGCGCAACTACCGAAACGGAACACTGCAATTCCTGCCCACCAGCAAGCCGGGTCAGCGATAAAAGTAAAACTAAGAGTGCAAAATTTTTCACGTTGTTGATTGTTTTAATGAAATCGATATCAGCTTATCCACGATATCCTCGGCCACTTGGCGTTTACTTTTTAACGCAAACTCTTGTATATTATTATTTTTGTCGATGATAGTTACCTGGTTTGTATCTACCCCAAAACCCGCTCCCTTGTTTTCCAGAGAATTTAATACGATGAAATCAAGATTTTTTTGTGCTAGTTTTTTCGTCGCATTTTGGGCCGCATTATCCGTTTCCAGTGCAAAACCAACCAGCAATTGTGCTTTAGTTTTTATGCTGCCCAAATTTTTGGCAATATCCTCGGTGGCGTGCAACTGCAAGGTAAGTTCATGCTTGCTGCTTTTTATTTTTTTATCGGCTGTTATTAAAGGCGTATAATCGGCAACGGCGGCACTTAGCACAGCTCCATTACATGCCGGGAAGTGTTTTAAGCATTCATCGTTCATTTCCTGTGCCGAAACCACCGGAACGATGTGAATTCTTGGATGTTCTGTTTTAATGCTTACGGGCCCCGAGATTAAGATGACCTCGGCACCCTTTTCGGCAAGGACCTCTGCAATTTGGTAGCCCATTTTACCACTGGAAAAATTACCGATGTATCGCACCGGGTCAATTCTTTCGTAAGTGGGCCCTGCATTTACCAGGAATTTTTGTCCGGTGAGTTCTCCTTTAGTGTGCTCTATTTGACCACTAAAAAAAGCCTTTATGATTTTTACAATATTTTCAGGCTCCTCCATCCTTCCTTTACCATGGAGTCCACTGGCCAGTTCGCCTACGCCGGGCTCAATAACATGTGCACCGTAGGCGGTTAGTGTTTCGATGTTCTTTAGATTAGCCGGATGCCGGTACATATCTAAATCCATGGCTGGGGCAATAAAAACCGGGCATTTGGCCGACAAATAGGTGGTGAGCAAAAGATTATCGCATATGGCCGATGCCATTTTGCCCATGCTATTTGCCGAAGCCGGGGCTATGAGCATCAAATCAGCCCATAATCCCAAATCGACATGGCTGTGCCAAGTGCCATCAGTGGTTTCGAAAAACGAACCTAGCACCGGCTTCCCCGATAAGGCCGACATAGTAACGGGCGAAATGAACTCTTTGGCGGAACGGGTCATAATAACCTGCACATCAGCTCCTTCTTTAACTAAGAAACGCAACAGATAAGCCGATTTATATGCAGCAATACTGCCGGTAACACCTAAAATTATTTTTTTATCTTTTAATATCATAATGCCTAAAAATAAAAAAAGATAAAAGAAATATGAAAAACCTCCTTTATCTTTTTGTTTTTAACGCAAGCACCCGGCTTCTTTAGGTTTGCCAAGCTTAAAATTACCGAGTACCGGAATATATCCTATACTTCCTCTTTGTTAGGATTGCGATGATACACATTATTATCAACAAACTCCTGCGTAGCAATAGAAGATGCCTTTGGTAATCTTTCGTAGAATCTTGAAATTTCAATTTGTTCGCGATTTTCAAATACTTCTTCAAGATTATCTGTATAAGAAGCAAACTCCAGAAGTTTTTTATTCAACTCCTCTTTCATTTCTACACTAATTTGATTTGCCCTTTTAGCAATAATATTTACCGACTCGTAAATATTTCCGGTATCATCCGACAATTTTTTTGTGTCCCAAGTAATGGTAGTGCTCGGAGCAATTGATTTTTTATAATCCATAATTTATATCTATTATATGTATCCGTTTTTAATTTACATCTTCAAACTTAATGTTTTTGGATGCACTGTTATATATTTTAACCGCTTTGCTTAAATATTGGCTTTCGGGAAACTCATTGATAAACGAAAAATACTCATCGATGGCTTCACGCATTCTATCCTCCTTTTTTGCAGGAACACTGTTGACCGCCTGAATATATTTTGATTCCAAAATCAGGAACGACAGCTCCTCACGATATTTAGTATCCGGAAATTCCTTTAAACTGTTTTGAGCGGCAATTACTGCCGACAAATAGTTATTGCCCATATAATCTCCTAGGTCGAAATATAACTTGGCACTAAGATATGATTTGTACACCAATTTATCCCTGAGTTCGTCCATCAACCTATTTGCTTCGGCCACTCTTTCACTGGAAGGATAAAGATTTACAAAAAGCTGAAATTCGTTAAGGGCATTATTGGTATCCGTTTGATCTAAACGGGCTTTAGGCGATGTCATATAATAACAATAAGCACTCATAAACTGGCACTCTTCGTTAAGCTTACTTGCGGGGAAGGTTTTTACAAACTGGCGATAATAATGTCCGGCCATGATGTAATCACTTAAGCCATAGAGACTACTGGCATAGGTGTAATTGATGGTTTCGGCTTTGTCGGTACCTCTGAAAACACCTTGCAATTCATTCAACAGTGTTGCGGCCCTCATATAATCTTCCTTTTCAAAATATTCCATCGCTTTGGTATATTTGAACTCGTAATCGGTACTTTTTAACACCTTTTGATAATTACTACAACTAATTAAGAGCGGGACGAGGATTATGGCAACAAAAAATTTTCTCATCAAAGGAATGGTTATTTTTAAGATTAAAACACACGTAATACACTGTAATAAAACACACTGATATCCTGAATCAACAATCTCAGCATACGCTTTTGTTTTATACAACGTGCAAAGATAAGCTTTTAATATCAAATACAAAAGTAATTATACACTTGCGAAACACTGTGACAAAATAATTAATTTGACATTAGCCAGGGTTACAACGACTCAATAATTTTTGCTTCACTATCTTTTTGTTACGTTTAGATTTTTTGATTATTAAAAAAGCTTATCTTTGCGGCCATTAATTCATAAAATATATACAACGTGGATATTTTTGATAAAATAAAGAAAACGATGGGACCTTTGGGTCGATATGGAAAAGCTGCACATGGTTATTTTATATTCCCAAAATTAGAAGGAGAAATTGATTCTAAAATGAAATTTAGAGGCAAAGAGGTACTTACCTGGAGTTTAAACAACTATTTGGGTTTGGCCAACCATCCCGAAGTACGAAAAGCCGATGCCGATGCTGCAGCGGAGTACGGTCTTGGTTACCCTATGGGAGCTCGAATGATGTCGGGCCACACCAGCATACATGAAGAATTGGAATCTAAACTGGCCGATTTTGTAGGCAAGGATGATTCTTACCTTCTTAATTTTGGTTACCAAGGAATGGTATCTATTATTGATACTTTGTGCTCGAGAAATGACGTTATCGTGTACGATTCGGAATCACATGCCTGTATCATGGACGGCATATTCTTGCATAAAGCCAAAGGTGGTAAAAGCTTTGTTTTTCCGCACAATGACATGCAACGTTGCGCAAAAATGCTTGATTTTGCAAGCAAAAGAACAGAAGAAACAGGTGGCGGTATCATGGTGATAACCGAAGGTGTTTTTGGCATGGCCGGCGACTTGGGTTCTTTGGATAAAATAGTCGCCTTAAAAGAAAAATATAACTTTCGTTTGCTCGTTGATGATGCGCACGGTTTTGGTACCATGGGAAAAACAGGTGCAGGTACCGCTGAGCATTTTGACGTAACGGATAAGGTAGACGTACTTTTTTGCACTTTTGCCAAATCAATGGCCAGCATAGGCGCTTTTGTTGCAGCCGATGAGGATGTGGTAAATTATCTTCGTTACAATATGCGTTCGCAAATATATGCCAAATCACTCCCTATGCCTTTGGTTGTGGGAGCTTTAAAAAGGCTTGAGCTGTTACAAACCAAACCCGAACTTAAACAGAATCTTTGGACTATTGTTAACGCCTTGCAAAAAGGATTAAGAGAACAAGGTTTTGACCTGGGTGTAACGGAATCGCCCGTAACTCCGGTATTCTTAAACGGGTCGGTACCTGAAGCCATGCAGCTAACCATGGACTTGAGAGAAAACTACAACATATTCTGTTCTATTGTGGTATATCCGGTAATACCTAAAGACAAGTTGATGCTCCGAATTATACCAACAGCGGTGCATACGCTCGAAGATGTTGAATATACTATTAAGGCATTTGCCGAAATAAATGAAAAATTGCTTGCCGGTAAATATCAAAGCGATAAAATTGCCAATATTATTTAAGGCTTGTATGATAGACTGTTAGATAATAGATTATTAGATAATAGACATTAGACTCATTTACAGATGTCAGATTATCAATACCAAAAGCCTATTATTTGGATGGTTTATAGAATGCAACAAAATGTTGAAATTATACTCTAAAAAAAAGGCGATCCTCGGATCGCCTTTTTTTTAATACTGTTTTTGAATTTCAAACCCGGGTAGGTAATGTTCAACAATCTGCTCCATTGTTTTTCCTTGTTTTGCCATCTCTAAAGCTCCCTTTCTACTAAGTTCAAATACATCTCCTTTATCCCGGTCCTGAAACGCAATACTATCTTTATGGGTCATCTCATTCCCCATGAAATTATTCATGTCTTTAAATTCTGTGTTGTTGGATAGCTCGGTAACACATTCAACTGCTTTTTCCGCAATCAGGCCACACTCTTCTTCATTGTGCATGGTTTGTTGCACGTACATTATTTTATCGTTGTAAACCAGTGCCATACCATGGGTTGCTTCTACAGCTTTTCGCACCATATCATTCGTTTCTTCCGGTGTTATTACATATAATTCCGAAAGATTATCCGCAGCAGTTCTTAACACGCTGTTATAGTCCGAAGCCTGCAATGAATCCAACGTTTGATCATTATCAAACTTGTCCATAACCAATAAAATGGCCGCATTACGAATAACCAAAGCCTGCACTTTCAAATATTCTAACTGGGTAGCTTTAGGACAACAATTATTCAATACGGTCATCACAAAAGGCTCTACATCAACCACATTTAATACTATTAAATATTGTTCTTGCTTTTCGATAATAATATTACCGCTGAAATTCATTATGCTACATAACTCATCCCCGTTATATTCATCTATGCTTAGTTCGTTTAACTCAACCGCACATTTATTGACATCCTCCTTTATAGGCATTAAAAAAACCCGTTCCGAAGCAATAATAATTTCTATTTCATCCTCTAAAAAAATCTTATTATCCACTACATTCAGTTGCCATTTACCCGATAATTTTCTTTGTGATTCGCCAAAAAAATAGTCACCTTGCATATCCAGCGAAACGCAACGGCCGCAACCTAATTCCACTTTTATTCTTTGATTGGTTACCATTTAAAACCTCCTTATTACTTTATTCAATATTACTAATGCAACACGTAGAAGTCAGCCGATTAAAAAATTGGTGATCCAGGCGATTCAGGTGATTCGGGTAATTCTAATTCTTTAGTTTTGGCAACTTGCTCTTCGCGATGATATTTGATTATCAATCCCAAACAATTCTGTTGCTTATTAAAGTTTTCGGGATTTACTGCTTCTACTTCAATAATGATACGCTTGGTAGATCCAAAACTTATATTAATTTGGCTCTCGAAATCATCGGCAGCATTATCCCAAAAAATAGCACCTGTTTCGACATCTACCACCGTTAAATGAAAATTACCCAAGCTTTCTGGTTTGCATATATCGATATGATAGGCAGTTCCCCCGTAAAAAACATGTATAATTTTTAATTTTTGAGAAGGATTCATTTTAAAGGTGCGGGCCATCGATTGCTTATTGTAAAGGTTATCTGCCGGCGCACATAGCTTAAGCACCTCAGTACAGGACTGGGCGTTAGTATTACTTAATACTAGCAAACCTAGTATAACTGTAATTGTTAAAAATTTGGAGACGAAATTTTGCATCTTATTTATGTTTTTAAAATTAAATATAACATTGGATCTGGCGCTTTAAAACTTTTTTCGTGTTAGATGTATATAAACCATGATGTAAAATATAGCCGACAATGCTATCATTAAGTAAACATTAAACAGCCAGGTTTTTATTTTAAACGAGCCTATAGTTTTTATAGGTGCATAGTAATGAGCCCTCCCCAATTTGTCATTGGCAACCTGGTATCCCGGCTGATATTTTCGCACCATTCGGCCATTTCGGTAAACATACTTGTTGTAATCGTTACTTTTTAATATAAACTCCGATAGTTTTTGATTATAAAAATCTTTTTTAGGAAATTGGATTCCTTTCTCCAATCTTTCCTCCTCTACTCTTTGGTAAAGCAGATTCAAATTGGAACGGAGCCACTTTTTAACCCTTGTTAATATGCTTTGCAATTTTAATCGGTCGAGAGGTGCTTTATCAAGTGTTTCCATCTCGTTTGTTAATTGGGGAAATTGTTTCACCATTTGGACTAACAATACGTTTATCGCCTCCTCGGAATGTTGCTCTTCGTTTTTACCCATTTCGGTGAGTAAGGTTTCAAGTTTGGGGACAAAAAAGTTGGCATAATAGCTCATGGTGCTTTGTTCGATAAGCAGATCCGTTAAGCCTTCGTCGTATTTATTTTCAGTAAATTGTAGCACCATCAATGCTTCGTAGGCCCATCGCGAAATGGCAACATTGGCGTATATAGGCACGTACTTTTCGGATGCCAACGTATGGTGCATCTTATCAAAATCGAGTATCGCTCCAGCCAGCAATATTTGAGGTATCAACAAAAAAGGTATGGTTATATATATGGACAAGATGGATTTAAGCTTGGCGGATATGTATAGACCCATCATACTGCTGCTCATGGCTGCAAGCCATAATATAAGCACGTATTCGAAATACAAACCTTTTATTTCGAGGATACTGTTGCCCACCAATACAAACAGCATGATTTGAACTGCATTTACTAAGGCTACATATACTAATTTTGAGTTTATATAGGAAAAAGGGCTTAAGCTCAAAAAACTCTCGCGTTTGATTACCTTAAGGTCGCGATGAATTTCGCCGGAGCTTAAAATAAGCCCCAGGAAAAGTGCCACCACAACACTTATAAATAAATAAGCAGGTATATTATCGTTATCAATAAACCGATACTCGTGGGTAAGCAAATCGGTTGACTTTAAAAAAAAGGCCATCATAAAGGCCAAAAGTGGGGCTCCTAAAAAAATAAGTGTTAAATATTGCGTGTCGGATTTTCGAATAGCCACATTACGTTGTAAATAAATCCAAAACTGTTTAACTTTTGGGGGAATACAGGTGAGTGGATGACCTAAAATACCGGTTTCTACAATTAGCTCTTCTTTGGTATTTTCTTTAAACAGCTTATTCCAGTGAATGCTATCGAACTCCCTTTGTCCTATAAGCTCGCCTTTATCGGAATGCTTTTGATATTGAAGTAAATTGATAACCTGTTCGGGGTTGCACTGTCCGTGCTTTATACTGTCATCGTTTATAGAATCAACAAACTCCAATTGCTTTTTAAAATACGAACTGGCCGAAAAAGGATTGCCATAATAAGCAGCATACCCTTTATCATCTAGGATAAGAAGTTTATCGAAAAGCACGAACAAATCGGATGTGGGCTGGTGAATATTCACAATTATTATATTGCCCATATTGGCTATTTTCTTTAAAAGCCTTATCACCAACAAAGCATCCGACGACGACAAACCAGATGTAGGCTCATCCACAAACAACACATCGGGTTGACGAATGAGCTCCAGCGCAATATTCAAGCGCTTACGCTGTCCGCCGCTTATAACCTTATCCAAGCGACTGCCTACCTTTAAATTACCAATACCGCTTAGGGCAAAATCGCTCAAGGTATCGTTAACCAACTGCTCTAACTCTTTTTTTGACAAATCGTTACGGCAAAACCTGGCACTATACATTAAGTTTTGCAATACGGTAAGCTCCTCTATCAACAAATCTTCCTGTGGCACATAGCCGAGGTGTTTTTTTAGTTTAAGGATGTTATCGTGTAAATTGTAGCCATTCAAATAAACACTCCCTTTATCGGGCAAGGTAATTCCGCTGAGCACGTTAAACAGGGTTGTTTTACCTGTTCCGCTTCCACCCATTACTGCCATCAGCTGTCCGCCTCCCACCTTAAACGAAAGCTCGTGAATACCCAAATCGGTTTCCTTAAAAGTTTTTTCCACATTATGGGCAATCAGCTCCAGCCCTTCTTTTTCTGAATTTTGATAGGTGGCGTTCAGGTCGGCAAAATACAAAGGCTGCATATCCTCCCCTTCGATAATACCTCCCAAGGTAAACTGATATATCCTTTCGGGAAACATTACCTGCTTGTTCAATTGGAGTTGCCCGTTACCGATATATTTAATTAGAAAGGAAGACATCGAAGGCACATAAAAGGCCATTATTTTCCCTTTCAGATCAGCTTTATGGTACATACGGAACGAACGGAGCTTTACTCTTGCAAAGTTGCCTACCATTATCAAGCCTTTTGGATGCTGCTCCAAGGCCAAATCATTACGGATAAAATGGGTCACGCTTTTGATTCTTGACTCATCAAGCTCAAAAACATTGCTCACCAATTTTAGTTGGTTTACTAATCTGGGCAGGGCTTTATTACCTCCGGCCACTTTTTCGGAATCTACAACATAAATAAGCAGAGCAACATAAAGCTCTACTTTTTGGTTTTCAGATAGTTCGCCAAATAATTGCTTCAGATGTTGGATAATGCGAAGCTCATATTCATCCTCATTGATAGCTTTGCAGGATAGTACGTAATCTTTGTAATAATCGAGCATCTGCATTCGTACCTTTTGCGAAAAACGAGTGCTCAGGAATTGATCCAGATACGAATAGTCCAAGCCGTCAAAGACTTCAGAACCTGTATTCCTGAAGAGTCCAAACAGCTCAGTTACACTTTTTAATGTATTATATTTAAAGTATAATTCCATACCTAATTATTACTATCTATTAGCATAAACTCTGTTCTCCAATTTAAAAGCCTACCCTCAGGATTGTCGGTACCATCGTCTTTTTTATTGGGTGCAATTGGTTTGCTTCCACCATAACCAACAGCTTTTAACCTATCCTCATTTACACCTTTACTTATTAAATATCTAAGCACTTCGCGAGCCCTCCTATCCGAGAGCCTAATATTATATTTATCATTACCTCGGCTGTCTGTATGCGAACCTATTTCAACACTTACATCCTGATATAATAGCATCATTTTTAGCAATCCTCCATCTATAATAGCATATTCATCAGCACTTAACTTTGTTTGGTTGCCGGGACCAAAAACCTGAGGCAATACATGCGTTACTGTATCCATCGTTTGCAAACTTACCTGCCCCATGTTTAACTCTTCAGACGATAAGCCACGAGTTGAAAATTCTATATTTTTGCGGATAACCCTTTTATCTGCAATCACCATCCGGAAATCCATATCAATAGGACTTAAAAAATTAAGATTCCCAAAACTATCTGTTGTTGTACTGTTAATATAAACCAAGTTGGTGCTATCTTTTTGTATGTAAATATCAACTTTAGTATTTTTTAAAATACCTTGTGTCCCTGTTTTACCCGATGATATAAGGTTTATAATACCCATTTTTTTAAAATCCGCATTAACACCTACCAACACAGCACTCACGGCTATTTTTTCGGCAAAGGTGGATTTCCATGGGTAAATATCATCGCAACAATTTTCATGTGTCAACGATAGCCCTCCCCCTCTGTTTGACGTTATAAAACCTTTTTCTCCAAATTCATCCTCAGAGTAATATAAATCATCGCAATTAGAATTAATAGGATAACCCATGTTCACGGGCTCGTCCCAACTCACCAGTTCACCGTACGCACTAAACACATCTAAGCCCCCAAAATTAGGCCAACCATCGGAACTAAAGTACATATTATGGCTCAATCTATCGAAATACGGTGTTGCCTCAGCTCCCGATGTGTTAATGTAAATACCTGCGTTTACGGGTTTTTGATAAGTTTGTTTTACTAAATCGTAAATAGTGTACCAAATATCTGTTTGGCCGTACCCCCCAGGACGTGTCGAAACAAAATAAACTACCTCTAAATTAGGATCATAGCAGGTTCCCACAGCCGGTTCGGTAGATGAAAAATTTCTCAAATTTATTTCGCTACCCAGTTCATATGGTTTCAACCATTCGTCCTTAAACTTTTCGCTAACATATAAATTACATATCATTTTATTTTGCCAATTGCGGCTGCAACGGGTAAAATAAAAGCGCTGGCCATCCATCGAAAAAACACCATCGCCGGTATCATATTTGGGCGAGTTAAAAAATGGCTTCCCCGGCTGGTGGCCGCCCGTCCAACCCAAACTATCTTTCGTGGCTAAATAAAATTTTCGTTTCGGTCTAATACTATCCACTTCGTAATACGCTATAGTATCCACGGCCGCCGACGAATACGCAAAAACAGTATCGGAAAGATAAAAAGGGTTGAACTCGATATGTGGCCGATTGATACCGGGTGCCAGCTCCACCATTTTCTTTTGGTTGATGGAGTCCTTCATCTCCATAGCCAGTTCGCAACCTCGCATTTGGCTTTCCACCAACATCTCGAAATAATTGGGCATCCATTTTTTTTGCTTTCTGACCCTTATTTTTTTTAACAATTCATAAGCCTCATCATTATAACCCAAAGACTTGGCATTTATTGCTTTGTAATAATTGGCCAGCATCTCCCTTTTAGGACACTTCGTTACCAACTTGTCGAATGCTTCATAAGCACTTAAATAATCTCTGGATTGCTGATACTGGTAGGCCAGCTTCCATAGATATTTTGTTTTGCGCGGATTTTTTTTGTAAAGATTACTGTAGTAATAAATGGCCGAAATATAATCGCCTTGTACCTCTGCACTTTTTGCATAACCCTTTATTTGCCATTGCTTCAAATCCTTAACATCATAGGGCTGAGCATGCAGTTGGTTGTGATTTTTACAAATCGACACAAAAAAAACTAAGAGGATTAATATCTTATGCATGGGATGGTTGTTTTTTTAAGAATAGCCCAAGGCCTCTGATATATTAAGGTGAGCTCGAAGGCATGGGTAAAAATATTTGTTGTTTTTAACCCCGATATATCCACATCGACACTGGTTATGGCTGTCCAGTTACGATAGTTTAAGCCCAGCAACAGTATGGCCGATTCAAATTCGCGGTTAAAGCCATTGCGGATATAAGCACCCACGCTCAAACTTTTATAATCCTGGTTGGCCGCATTAAGCTCCATGCCCACATTGGATCCTACCAAAAACTCGGATGTTTTGTTATAAAAGGTATAATACGATTGTGGCAGAACGTAAAATTGCTCATTCAACTTTATTTTTATCGAGCCATGCCAGTTGGTGCGAACCGCAAGGGGCTTATTTTCATTTAAAAAATAATCTTTTGCCCGGTTTACATGGTACATGGCCACACCGGTACTCAGCACATAACCCTCTCCTCTATAATTCCATAATACACCCATATTAACATCCATATAATTTGAGTATTCCCTCGAAAAATTTTCTGAATTGGGCAATAATTCATTAAAGCCTCCTGTTTCCCGGTCGTACTGCTCAGGATAGGTATAATTTCCCAACTGCAGCCTACGCATCACCCAACCTACCTGCAAGCCTGCGCCAATGTATGAGCGCTCCGATACTTGCACGTTACTGCTACCCGACAGGTAAAACTTATTGGTGGGCAAGGATGGTCCCGAAGCATTATCATAGCTATATAATGCACCAAGACCCACCGTACTTTTATAAAAATTCATCGACCTATCATACGAAACACTTATTGTATTCAATGGATCGCCAAAATACATACCCTGTGTTCGGTTATTATTGATGAACCGCCACTGCGCATCGATAACACCTGTTAAGGCAGGGTTTAAATGTAAAGGCGATGAAAAAAATTGCGAATAGTGTAAGGTCTGACCATTTACATCCAGAAAGGTTGTAATTATAATCAGATATATACTTAGGTAAAAAAATTTCACAGTAATATATTTTTTCTTATTAATAGCTAGAAACTATTCGTTAACTTACCCGTACAAAACATTAATCTAACTTAACACACTTAATGATTCATAATTTAGGTAAAAATATTAGTATCATGCATAAGTATCTACAATTTTTAATGTTTCTTTTTATTATTACCTTATTTTCTTTTACTCCTGTAAAATCACAAATTGATTTGAATTTTACGTCGGAAAAACAAGAAGGTTGCGCTCCGCTGCAAGTTTATTTTGTTAATCAAAGCCCAAGCAACGAGAACTACACTTATTTATGGGATTTTGGTGACGGTAATATCTCCACATTTAGAAATGCTTCTCACATCTACAACACTCTTGGAAGTTATAACGTTAGTCTTACCATTTTTGATGCAGATAAAAGTGAAATTCTGGTTAAGAATAATTTTATCCGTGTTTATGATTTGCCTTCTGTAAGTTTTACGCCCGATATACCAACCGAACAATGTGCTCCATTTGATGTGAATTTCATGAGCGGTGTTTCGTCAAGCTCACCCAATGGCAATTACACCTGGGATTTTGGAGACGGAAATTTCAGCAATGATAAAAACCCAGTACATTTGTTTCAACAACCCGGAGTGTATAATATTACGTTAATTTATCAAGATGAAAATGGTTGTGTTGGTAAAGCTACTCGTGAAGAATTAATTACCGTTCAAAAACCTACCGCAGATTTTCAGGTCGCGGATCGCTATTCATGCAACGGCAGCTTAAATACACAGTTTACCAACCAATCTGATGGCTTAGGAAACTTAAGTTACAAATGGGATTTTGGCGATCAGCAAAGCTCCCTATTGAAACATCCTTTACATACCTACCTCCAAACCGGAGTTTACGATGTTTCTTTAACCCTAAGCGACAATTTGGGATGCACGGATTCCATCACCTTTGAGGAAATAATAGAGGTAAGCAATACAATGGCAGCGTTTTCCATGTTGAAAGATACAGTTTGCCCCAACACGCCCATAAAATTTACCAATACTTCGGTAAACAACCGCACCAACAGCTGGGATTTTGGCGATGGCACAAGCTCTGCTGAAGTTAGTCCATCGCATATTTTTACCAAGCCGGGCGATTATGTGGTTGAGCTAATGATTGAAAACTATGAATGCGTGAGCACCACTACCACTCTTATACATGTTGAAGATGTGAAGGTGGACTTTACTATATCCGACAGCTTTGCTTGCCAGGTACCTGTTAATATTACCTACACTCCTGCTGGCAACAATATAGAAAGCTACAGTTGGAATTTTGGTAAAGATGAAACTTCTTCGGAGATGATACCTACGCACACCTACCCCTCTACCAAAGAACTTGCCGATAATAAAAAACAAAATTATACTACTACGCTTGAGGTCACCAGCATTTATGGCTGTAAGCTCAAGGTAGAAAAAATAGATGTGTTACAAATTGTGCTGCCGCAAGTAAACATTACAAGCGACAATCCTACCTCGGGATGTCAGCCTATTGATCTAAATTTTGGGCACACAATAACTTACGACACCCCGTTGGATCATATTACCGGGCTCACATGGAAAACAGAACAGGAGAGTTATACCAACCAAGACACCTTTCAACGAACCTATGCTGATGTGGGCAAATACAAGGTGAATTTAACTGTGGAAACAGAATTGGGATGTGTCGCCAGCAGCAGTGTAAATATTTCGGTAGGACAAAAAGTGCAGCCTGACTTTGCCGTCAAGGACAAAAGTGTTTTTTGCGCAAGCGAAGAGGTTGAATTTGAGGACATAACAAACAATGCTCCTATTTTTGACGATGTAACTTGGGATTTTGGGGATGGAATGCAAAGCGAAATGGGAATATCCATGCATCAATATACCGATACGGGATATATGGATGTGAAATTAAAAGTAACGCACAACGGATGCGTAAGCTCCGTTACCAAGGCAAAGGCCTTGTACATTAAAGGCCCCATTGCCAAATACAACCGGATACAAAATTGCGATTCGCCCTACAAAGCCGATTTCTCAATTGACCTAATTGATGCAGACACTTATACTTTCTACTTTGATGATGGTGATTCCATTGTAAATGCCGGCACTAATTTTTCGCATACCTATTCCCAAAAAGGTAAGTATTCGCTCGTTTTAAAAGCCCAAAAAAGTGGCAGTGAGTGTTCCTATTCCTATTCAAACAATATAATAATATCTGAACCTATAACGGTTTTCGATACCACGGGTACTGGCCCCTGTGCCAATACCTCCCTCTTATTCGATGCGGGTCAGAGCCAAGATGCCTCCTCTTTTGATTTCAACGGACTTTATAAAAAGTATTTATGGGATTTTGGCGACAATACCCCCGTGCAGTTTACCGACGAACCTACTACGCATAAATATAACAATAATGGTACTTTTATAGCCCAACTGGTGGTGAAGGACCGAAACAATTGCACCGACACCCTGCGCAAAGAAATAAAAATTTTTAAGCCGCTGAGCAAATTTACAATCGATTATGTGGACGGTTGTATGCCCGTTAAATACCAGTTTAATAATGTAAGCGAGCATGAGCTGCCTATCACCCAATGGGACTGGGATTTTGGCGATGATGCCACCTCAGATCAGGAAAACCCGGTTCACGAGTACCAGGCTTTTGGCACCTACAACGTGCGCCTTTCGCTTACCAACCAAAAAGGTTGTACATCAACCATGTTGCTTAAAAATGAAATAAAGGTGATAGACCCACATGCCGCCTTTATTGTTTCGGATGCCGATGCATGCATTAACGATTCATTGTTTTTTTGGGATCGCTCTAAAAGTAACGTTACCGACTTTTTATGGGATTTTGGCGACGGAAACCAAAGTACGCTGCGGAATGTCAAACATGTATATCATTCACCAGGCTCTTACGATGTATCACTTAAAATTATCGACGATCACGGATGCGAACTTAATCACACCGTACCATCGTATATCAGTATCGAGGAGCCGCCGGTGGCCAAATTTACCAGCAATAAGAATGAATCTAATTGTTATACCCTCCCAATTTACTTCAATAACGAAACAGAATATACCGGATCAGGATCGCAAAAATGGATATTTGGCGACAACCTAAACGAATCTGTTTTAAAACACCCCAAGCATATCTATAGTAAACCAGGCGATTACGATGTATCGCTTATTGCCTATTCGGCCAATGGATGTGCGGACACTCTTACCAAACCAGAGTTTATTCGCCTAAACGGACCATATGCCGAAATGGTGCTTCCAGATACCGCTTGCTTTGGAAGCGAGGTCTCTTTTTCATTTAAAAATGAACAAAACCTTTCATCAATAGTTTGGGACTTTACAGATGGCAGTACTTCTACCGATTTGGAAAGCAAGCATCGATACTACGGCGCGGGCATTATAAACCCCTCATTAATACTTGAATCAGATCCCATATTTGGTTGCCCGAACATTTATATAACAGACACGCTTTTTGTACATAAGGAAGTAAAAGCCAAATTTACTTATCAAGACAATGTTAAAAATGGGTGTGTTCCTTTTAATATGGCTGTTATAAACCAATCTGAAAATGCCGGGAACTTCCAATGGCAAAGCGGCAATGGAATAGAGAGCTTGGCAGAAAATCCTTCGTTTCTTTATGAAAATGATGGAACATATAATCTTAAACTTATTGCGCAGGATAGTTTTGGTTGCAGCGATACGGTGGTGGATGTTGTAACTGCCTATCCTCTACCCACGGTTACCATCTTGTCTGACAGCTCTGACACCTTTATTTGTAAGGGTAACAACTTAATGCTCTTGGCCAGTGGAGGAGTTTCGTACCAGTGGAATCATACAGAATACCTAGATTTTTTCAACATAAATGACCCTATTGCCAGTCCCGACACTAACACCACGTTTACAGTGAGCGTAACGGACGAAAATTCCTGCGTAAATGAGGATTCAGTGCATATCACCGTTCAGCAAAAGCCCGTAGTTGATGTTGTTGACACCACCATTATTATTGGCGAATCGGTTCAAATAAATTTGGCTCGCGCCGACATTAAATCATACATTTGGGAAAATTTGCCTGGAATATCGTGTACAGATTGCCCAAATCCAATTTTATTACCTTTGCAAAACACCAATTATATCGTAAGCGTTACCGACACAAGTAATTGTTTTACTGTAGATTACGAAGCTAAAGTAAGCGTAGAAAAAAAGTACTCGGTAGATGTTCCCACTGCTTTTACCCCAAATAATGATAACACAAACGATATAATTTACGTAAAGGGATGGGGATTGAAAAAGTTAATCTATTTTAGGGTGTTCAACCGCTTGGGGCAAATAGTGTTTGAAACGGACAATTTAGTCAACGGTTGGGATGGTAATTTTAGAGGCAACCCACAAATAGCGGATACTTATAATTACGTAGTAAAAGTAATCACCTATAATGATGAGGTGTTGGAGAAAAAAGGTTCTATAAATTTATTAAGATAATTACATGAACAACAGAGGCAGAATATTGGTGGTAGACGACAATCCTAAAAACATTCAGGTAATAGCAAATATATTAAGCGACAATGGATACGAGGTTGAGATGGCACTTGGAGGCAAAGAAGCCTTACAATGGGTTGAAGAGCAAACTTTCGATTTAATGTTATTGGACATTATGATGCCCGAAAAAAACGGGTTCGAAGTTTGTGAGGCTGTCCGTAAAATACCCACCTTAGATATCTTGCCCATTATATATCTTACGGCCAAAAACGATAAAGAAAGTACGGTACACGGTTTTGCAGTTGGTGGACAGGATTTTATATCGAAACCCTTTGACACCTCTGAGTTGCTGGCCAGAGTAAGCACACATATCGAACTAAAAAAGAGCAAAGAAGAAATACAGAATGCAAATTTGGTGCTGGAACAAAAGGTGCTTGAGCGAACCCTACAATTGGAAGAATCGAACAAGCGCTTGCAGGCACTGACCCAAACCAAAGATAAATTTCTAGCTTTTATCGGTAGGGAGATAACAACCCCCTTAAACGATATTAATATGGCGGTTACCCTAATTAAGCATTCCGCCGAATCGTCGCGCATGTCCGAAATGATTGGTTTGTTAGAGCGCTCGGTGGTAAACCTTAGTTTAATAGTAAAAATGGCCAGTCAAATTACACAGATAAATAACAAGGATGACATAGAATTTCAGGAATTTTACCTTAATGGAGTTATTGAACTCTTGATGATACAACAGGATGAACTGATAGAAAGTAAAAATCTGGATATTCAGTGTGAAGTGGATGATAAGATTACCATAAAAGGCAACAAAGAATTAATAAAAAACTCTATTTTTGGAGTTTTAGACGCAATTTTCAAACATAATGCCCCTGACTCTCGTATCAATATTAGGTTTCATGAATCTCCGGAAAAAAAAGAGCTCATTATTTCTTTTAATCCCCCGGGCTGGAACTATGCCGATGCGGATACCATGCCCGAAGAAACATTGCTCTATTTTTCGTATGCCGATATAGTGATGAATTTTCATCATGGGCAATTTGAAATAAAACAAGACACCAAAGAATTGATGTCATTTATATGGAATTTTGGATTGAATTCAATTGCAAGTAATTAAGAATTAACATTTAATCGAAAGGAAGATTTTTAACACATATTTTATGATGAGAAAAATAATTTTACCCACAATTGCAGCACTCGCCCTACTTTTAAATGCCTGTAACGGATGCAGCAGTACCAAACAAAGTAAAGATAACATAGAACCATCGTTAAACTTTGAATCCATAAGTGTTATCGATTCGATTGATGCAATTTTTTATGCGTTGCCCTCACCCGAAGAAATCATTACGTACATAAACGATAACAAAGTTACTTTTGATGCCAAATTGATGCACAACTACAAAGAGGCAAAACTATATGAGGGCTACGAGAAAAAGGCTATTGCTTGTGGAATATATTTTGCAGACTTGGCCTATATATCTGCATTTAACAAATCCGATTTTTCGGGCGAATATCTTGCAACGATAGATTATCTTTTAAAAGAACTGAACATAAATCCCAGTTTCACAAAAGAACAACAAAAAAGAATTGTAAATGCCTCCGTAGTACCTGATTCGATATATGCCGTTTCGCGCGAATTGTACGACACTGTTATTAGCTACCTACAGGAATATGATCAGGGAAAAACTTTATCCTTACTCTCTGCTGGCGCTTTTGTGGAGAGTTTGTATATAACCACAAGTTTGCATAGCGATTTTGACAAGCAAAAAGAAGCCATAGACCGCATTGCCGAACAAAAACTATTGTTCGAAGATATATTTACCATGGTTAAAACCTATCAAACCGATGCTAGCCTTAACGGTTTAATCAATGATTTAAACGTACTCGAAAAATCGTACAAAGACCTAAACGTAAATTTTGGCGACGCCGAAGCCAACATGCAGCCCAATGGAACACTGCACATCGAAAGTAAAAATGACATTACCTTAACCGAAGAAAATTATTTTATATTCTCCGATAATGTAAAAGATTTTAGAACCAGGATGATTAGGCAGTAATTCGCGAGCAATTTGCATGCGGAAAATAAAATCGGATATGTGGTGTTAATTTATTATATTGAGATCAAGAATAGCATGAAGTAAATTTTATTCTACCGGAGTAAAATCCAAATAAAAAGTTAATCCTGATATTAATTTGAATATGAAGAAGAAAATATCCTGGATAATTTTCCTGAGCATAGTTGGTTTTGCAAGTGCCATAGCGTATGCCAACGACTGCTCCAACACCTATAAAAAATGCAAATCACCCGATAAATCGTACACCCTAAGTACCTCATCGCGGTCTATAAAATTGCGAAGGGGTAAAAAAATTGCGGTAATGCTCAACGTTTTCGGTGGTAAGGAATATTTTTTCTCTACGTATTCAAAACCCAAGGTGGGTGTACTACAATTTAAAATTATCAGTCCAACAAACAATAAGGTGTTGTACGATAATGCTGCCGAAGGCCTTTGCGATTCTAAAGTATTTAAGGTAGATAACACACAAAAGCTTTTAATTGAAGTTTCGGCACCCAATTGGCAAAGTCCTAACACCTATGAATGCGCAGGCTTTAAAATTGCTTATAAATAATTTTTCTGCAACCATTTTATCATCCCCACGTATTATTAGCCATGTGGAACAAGCATCGAATAAACCATAGAGAAGAGTTGGATTTGAGTTTTGAAATTTTCAACTCGTCCGACATGGCCTTTGTGGCCTATGATAAGAATGGAGTAATACATGCAGTAAACACACAACTTTGTTTGTATGCCGACCTCACCAAAAAAGAGTTGGTGGGTAAGCAAATTGATGATGTGCTCAATTTTTACGACAGTACCAGCGGCAAAAAAATTCATTTCACATTTTATTCGGAACAAGAACATGCTGACATAAAAAACAACGTAAATTTTTTTTCTTTCATATCCGAAAAAGGAATTGAATATAGCGTTTCCGTACAATTAGATCCTGCTCAGGACAGTAAAACAGGATTTTCGGGGTACTTATTAAGTATAAAAAACCAAACCAACCATTTCTCTTCCGATTCCGACAATGCCGATACGGAGTATATGTTATCCTTGGCCACAAAAAATGGCAAAATTGCTAGCTGGAAATTTGATCTTAGCAGGCAGCAATTTAGAATAGACCCCTTTTTTAAAACCATTATCGAAAACTCCAACATCGACACACAAAATTTTAACCTTTCGTGGCTGCTCAATTATATTCATTCCTCGCAAAAAGAAAAAGCTGAAAAAGATTTTACCAATTTTATTAATGGGAAGAATGCCAGCTATGAATCGACCTTTATAATTCAAATAAATACCCATAGTGTTAAATGGATTTTAAGTACCGGTATCTTCTCCGAATGGGACATCGACGGCAACCCTGTAACCATGGTAGGTTATTTTCAGGATGTTACTGAAAGTAAAAATAAAGAGTTAAAAATTCTTAAGCAGCAATCGTTACTTAAGGCCACCATTGAATCTACCACATCGGGCTTAATTGTTATCGACAACAAAAACAAGGTGGTGCTCATAAATCAAAATCTATACAAAGTATGGAATATCGCGCCCACCGCTCCCCTGCTCACAAAAGCCGATTTTGAAAACTATGTACATGAAAAAACAAGCAATAATTGCTTGTACCAACAACTTAAAGAAGAGACAGTAAACATACACGATAACCAAGTTAATTCCGAAATTTTATTGAAAGACGGAAGGTATCTCGACTGCTTTTCGGGTCCTCAGATGATGGACGATAAAATTATAGGGCGTATTTGGAGTTTCAGGGATATTACGGTGCGTAAGATATCCGAGATAGAACTCCATAGATCCAAGGAACTAGCCGAAGCAGCCAATAAAACAAAAAGTGCCTTCCTAGCCAATATGAGCCACGAAATACGTACACCTTTAAACGCAATACTGGGTTTTTCGGAGATATTAGAGAAAAAAATCACAGATAAAAGTTTGCTCAATTACCTTTCATCTATTACCAAAAGTGGCAAAACATTGCTAACCTTGCTTAACGAGGTATTGGACTTGTCGAAAATTGAAGCGGGAAAACTAAAGCTCCAGCTATCAGAGGTAAACATTAAAGATTTGCTTGCAGAAACTACCAAAATATTTCAGGTGCAAGCACAGGAAAAAGGTCTGGTGTTTGAAATCATAGAAAAACAACCCACTCCTAAAACTATATTAATCGACGATATGCGCTTAAAACAAGTGCTTATCAACATTATTGGCAACGCCATTAAATTTACTTCCACCGGCTTTGTACAGGTGGCCTATCAAATTGAAAAATCCACTAACAATTCGAACAGCCTTATGATATCGGTAAGCGACTCGGGCATAGGGATAGAAGCAGATCAACTGGGCGTTATTTTTGACGATTTTAGACAACGCGACGACCAGGACAATAGGTTGTACGAAGGCACTGGGCTGGGGCTTTCTATTAGCAACAGGTTGGTTAACCTTATGGGTGGCCATATACATGTAAAGAGTAAGCAAAACGAGGGTAGCATTTTCTCCATCAGGATACCCAATATAAGCATTGTAGACAGTGAAACGGGATTGCCGAAGGAGGTACAGTTTGATACGAACAGAATTGAATTTTATCCCTCTAAGATATTATTAGTGGACGACAGAGAGATAGACAGACAGGTAATAAAAGGGCTTTTAATGCCCTATGGGTTTGAAATGTACGAAGCCGAAAACGGTATTCAAGCGGTTGAAATGGCAACTAAAATACACCCCGATCTTATTATAATGGACATTAAAATGCCCATTATGGGAGGGCACGAAGCCATGCAAATATTAAAATCGGATGTGCATATAAAACACATTCCCGTTATTGCACTCACTGCCACTTCCGATATACAAAACATCAAAACAAACATCGATGGCTTCAGTTTTTCCATATCAAAGCCCGTATACTTAAACGAACTACTTATTGTTTTATCCTGGCACCTCAAACACAAAAAAATCAAGTCTATACAGAGAAAACAATCGTCTATAAAGTTCGAAATTAAGCCACCACAAAAAGTGGAAGCTGTATATAATGAGGTAAAACAATCGGTGCTACCATTGATACGAGAAATAAAAGAACTGCACTCCTCATTAAAAATTAAGCTACTTATTAAAAATTTGGAGCTTGTTGCGGAGCAATTCAATTTGGACTACCTAACAACTATCGCGTCTGACATATCCCAAAATTCGATTAACTTTGATATTGAAGGAATTGACAAAGATTTAGATGCATTGTCGGAGTTTTGCTCAATAATTGAAAACACCTACCACAATGAAACCTTAAAAGATAATTAATTAAGATATTGTTTTCTCCATACCATAACAACATATTTTTTTATACTTTTACAGGATATTTAATGTAGATATGAGTGACTTTTTAATCAAACTGCTTATCCCATTTGCCGGGCTGCTGTCGTTTGCTATTACATTTTTTTCGATACCCACTATTTTGCGTGTTGCCCAGTCGAAGAATCTGTTCGCTGAACCCAACAAAAGAACGGCACATAAAATAAGGGTTCCAACCTTGGGGGGACTGGCTATTTTTTTAAGTTTTTTATTTACCTATTCGCTTTTTTCCGATTGGTTTAGCTTTACGCAAATTCCGTTTCTGATTCCTGCGTTGCTCATAATTTTTTCTATCGGCATAAAGGACGACATCATGATAACCTCGCCTATGGTAAAACTATTTGGGCAAATTTTGGCCGCATTTATTATTGTTGGCTGGGGCGATCTTCGTGTTACTTCTTTTCACGGATTCTTTGGGCTGGAGCCTAATTATCTTGCCAGTATTACTATCACTGTGGTACTTTTTGTTTTTATTTTAAACGGTTTTAATTTAATCGACGGCATCGATGGTTTGGCCTCCATAACAGGCATGTTGTCTATTACAGCATTTTCTATTTGGTTCTACATCAATGGTAACTATCACATCCCTGTTTTTTCGGCAGCACTGATAGGTGCCTTGCTGGCGTTTTCCTATTTCAATGTTTTTGCCAAACGGCAAAAAATATTTATGGGCGACACGGGCTCCCTCCTACTCGGTTTTTTATTGGCTGTTGTAGCCATTAAGTTTGCCGAATTCAATAAACCAATTCATGCCATTGACCTGCCATACCAAATGACCTCGGCACCTGCTGTTGTGCTAGGTGTTTTAATTGTTCCGATAATTGATACGCTACGTGTTTTTATTTTTAGAATATCCAAGGGTAACTCACCTTTTGCTGCCGATAAAAACCATATTCATCACCGAATGCTCACCCTAGGATTCACACATTTGCAAACATCAGTCATTATAGGCGCCATCAATATTGGGTTTATTGTGCTCGCCTTTAGCCTTCGCAATATGGGCACCTTGCGTTTATCGGTACTAATTTTAGCATTGGGATTGGGCTTTGCTTATCTGCCCGCTTTTTTTATTGCCCGCAAAAAAAAGAAGATGCTAAAATCAAAACATAATTCTTAATCGTAAACATGACTGCGTACTTTGGCGAAATTACTGCCCTAGCCACCGCCTTTTGTTGGACAATAACTTCAATATCTTTTGAATGGGCCGGCAAAAAAGTAGGCTCACTTCCACTTAATCTGATTAGGCTGGTTCTGGCACTTATTTTTATCTCCATATTTTCCTATTTCCGATCAGGTTTATTTTTCGCCTCCGATGCTTCCATGGAAACGTGGAGCTGGCTGACCCTAAGTGGGATTATTGGTTTTTTTATAGGCGATTTATTGCTTTTTCAGGCTTTTGTGCTTATTGGTGCGCGCGTTTCTATGCTCATTATGGCCCTAACCCCGCCAATAGCCGCATTTTTTGGCTGGCTCATCCTTAACGAACATATGACCGCCAGCAACCTTATTGGTATGGCCGTAACAATATTAGGCATAGCGATGGTTATTTTGTCCAAAGAAAAAAACCAGAAAAGTGTAAAGATGCGTTATCCCCTCAAGGGAATTTTAATGGCCGTTGGAGGCGCTGTTGGGCAAGGATTAGGACTTGTAGTTTCAAAACTAGGAATGAAGGATTATGATCCCTTCCTATCTACCCAGATAAGGATTATTGCAGGCTTAATTGGTTATGTGGCCTTATTTTTTGTTTTAGGCAAATGGAAATCTGTATTTGTGGCCTTATCGCACAAAAAAGCCATGATGGGTATTTCTGCAGGTGCTATATTTGGTCCATTTTTAGGTGTGTCGTTCTCGTTATTAGCCATTCAGCATACCACCACAGGCATTGTATCTACTATTATGTCTATCGTACCAGTTTTAATTATTATCCCCGCCATCATTATTTTTAAAGAAAAAATCAGCCTTAAGGAAGTAACTGGCGCTTTAGTAGCCTTTGGCGGGGTGGTGATGTTTTTTGTTTTTTGATTTGACAAAAATACCTTTCCGTTGCACTTTTTAATTAGTCAAAGGATGGATACTCAACTGAATAAATATGCCTCAAACACGAAAAAGCCACTGCTCAAATAATGAACAGTGGCTTTTTAATATAAAATAACGACTTACTTAGGCCATAATCAAGTCTAACACTTTTGTATCTGCTGCAACGGTATCGCCTACATTTACAAATATCTCGTTAACGGTACCTGCAAAATCACTGGTAATACTATTTTCCATTTTCATGGCTTCAAGTATAATTACTATCTGATCTTTTTTAACATCATCACCAACACTCACTTGAATATCAAGTATCTTGCCTGGCATAGGAACCGTAATCGCCTTTGTTGGGCCTGTTGCCTTTTGAGCGCTTGGCGCAACTTTGGCCTCAACTTTAGTCGCAGCTGCGGTTTTTGGTGCTTCGTCCACCACATCCATAATAGCTGTATCAGCAGACACGGTATCGCCTTCCTGTACTAAAAGGTTATTTACATACCCTGCAAAATGTGAATGAATACTATTTTCCATTTTCATGGCTTCTAATACGGCCACTGGTTGGTCTTTTTCTACTTTGTCGCCCGGCTTTACCAAAAACTCTAAAATACGACCTGGCATAGGCACAGTAATTTTTTTTGCATTTAGCTTTTTTGCCTCAACCTTGGGAGTTTCAGCAACCGCAGCAGCAGAGGCTTTAGGTGCACCCGCTTTTTTAGCTTCCCACGCTGCTTTTTTAACACCAGTTAAATAACCTTTGGCCACCAATGGAAACAATTCCAATAGTAATACTTCCTCTTCATTTTCGGCCAGCTTTACGCCACCACAGTCTTCGAGCACAGGATTAGGCTGCATTTTATACTTAGAAGTGTCAAACGGACGCTCATCTTTATGACCACAAATTTGTTCCCTAAACTCAGGCTTGATGGGGAAAGGGGTTTTGCCATATTCTCCTTTTACCAAGCTTATAAATTGGTTGGATGTGTTGCTGTACATGGGCAATCCTTTTTTGGCATCCATGGCACAATTTACCGCCTGTGCACCAACAATTTGGCTGGTTGGCGTAACCAATGGAGGTAGTCCGGCATCCAAACGAACCTGAGGAATCAGTTTCATGGCATCTTCCAAAATATCTTCCGATTTAAGTGCTTTGAGCTGTGCTACCATGTTGGTGTACATACCACCTGGAATCTGTGCCTTCTTAACCATTTCGTTGGGTTTGGGGAATCCAAAATGCTTTTCGATGGCATGACATGCACGCACTAACTCCTGCTCGTCATCTGCTTTAACGGCTTTGATAGCTTTGTCGAATTCCGCATCAATTTCGGCTGGTAGGGTATCGGTAAGTGGGTTAAATGGTTTCGGGAAATGTTTGCCTTCATCCACATCGGCTAACTCATGACGTATATCGAACAGCTCTTTGTTAATTTTAGCTACTGCTTCCATATTTACATCCATCTCAATACCTAATTTTTTGGTAAAGATATAGATAAGCTCAATGGCAGGTGCAGCAGGTCCGCCGGCAAAGTTCCAAATATTTGTATCTACAATATCAACACCACTCATTATGGAGGCTAACACTGCGGCCAAACCGTAACCGGGAGTACAATGTGTATGAAAATCAATAGGTACTTTAACCGCCTTTTTAAAGGCCTTTATTAATTTAATAACACGAGACGGAGGGATAAGTCCACTCATATCCTTGATGGTTATCATGTCGGCACCCAATTTTTCGAGTTCTTTTGCCATGTTCACAAAGTACTCATCGGTAAAAACAGGCTTGGGAAGTGGTTTGCCTTTTAGCAAAGCCTTATAACGTGCCGCTTTTTTGTATTCTGGGTCAATAGTGTAGCAAACCGCACAATCGGCTATTCCGCCATGCGCTTTTACATATTTAATGGTAGATTTTACGTTATTAATGTCGTTGAGTGCATCAAAAATACGCATAATCCCCAAACCGGAGCTTATGGCATTTTTACAAAAACCATCAATTATCTCGTCGGTATATGGAGTATAACCAAAAAGGTTTCTTCCACGCGACAATGCGGTGAGCTTGCTTACCTCTCCTACTTCCTTTTTTATGGATTGCAAACGATACCAAGGATTTTCGTTTAAATAGCGCATTACCGAGTCGGGTACGGCGCCACCCCATACTTCCATGGCATAAAAGTTGGCATCCTTATAAAAAGGCAGTACGCGATCAATTTGTTCTTGACGCATCCTTGTTGCAAATAACGACTGCTGGCCGTCTCTGAGCGTTAGGTCTCGTATTAATAGTTTTTTTGTCATGCTGTTGGTTTGCTACGTTACTACTGAATTATTTTGACACAAAAATAGTCAATACTACCTGATAAAAATAGACATTAATCATAGTTTAAACCTATTATATAACATCATTTGATATAATAAAGAAATTTTTCCGTAATATTACCATGCCATTTTATTTATTGTACCCTACCTATGCATTTGTAAGACGTAATTTTACTTTTTTATAATCTATTTCCCAAAACAGTTTCTGCTATTCTAACATTTCATTGGCTTTTTTTCAAAGATATTTTTTTTTGATAGCTTAACTATTTTGATTTTTCTATTTTTGTGTCCTATCACAGAAACTTATAAAACCGTATGCAGCATTTTGATGTGATCGTTGTATTTGCCGTTCTGGCATTTATACTGATATCGTTATATAAAGAACTTTTAGGCGCTGCCTTTACTTTTTTAGTAGCAGTAATGGTACTGGGCTTTTTTGGTGTTCTTACCCCCGCTGAAATTTTGGCCGGTTTTGCCAACGAGCAAATAGCTGTTATTATGATGCTGTTACTTTTGGGCGATGCTATCAGGCAAATATCAGTTATCGAAATATTTTTCAGCCGCATATTCCCCCGCACTAGCGGATACAAGGGCTTCCTCTCGCGCATCATGTTCTGGATCGGCGGTTTTTCAGCTTTTTTGAACAATACCCCGCTGGTGGCCGTGATGATGCCCTACGTGCACAACTGGAGCAAGCGAAACAACATAGCTCCGTCAAAATTATTGCTACCCTTATCTTATGCTGCCATTCTGGGAGGTTGCGTAACGCTAATTGGCACCTCTACTAACCTGATAGTAAACGGGATGGTAATCGATCAGTCTATATTCCCGGATATGGAACCTCTTGGTATGTTCGATTTTTTTTGGGTGGGTTTTCCTATGTTAATCATAGGTTTTTTATACCTTTTCTTTTTTGCCGACAAGCTTTTGCCTAACCGCAACCCTTTAACGAAGGGCATTGTAGGAGCCGAAAGAAAATATTTGGTAGAAGCTGTTATCCGAAAAAAATCAAAACTCATTGACAAAACAATTCACGAATCGGGGTTGGGTAGTGAGCAAGGACTTTTTTTGGCCGAGGTAGTCCGCGGAAATAAGACGCTGCGCGCTTTTGATAAAGAATTTGTGCTAAAACAGGGCGATTTATTGCGCTTTGCCGGCGAATCGGAAGAAATTGCTAACCTGCTTTCGGATGGTAGTGGACTTACCTTACCCTCTGTGGGCATGATGAGTAGACTAAAAAGAGCCGATGTATTGGAAATTGTTATCTCCCATAACTCGTCATTGATATCCAAAACGGTGGGCGAAGTAAATTTTAGGGGTAAATACGACTCAGTACTTCTGGCCATGCACCGCAATGGCGAAAGGGTAACCGGCAAGCTGGAAGAGATAAAATTAAAAGCCGGCGACGTATTACTTTTACTGGCTGGCGATGCCTTTATGTCGCGCTCGCAGGACGACATCGACTTTTATCTGATATCAAAGGTTAAAGAAGTACGAAAACCGGAGCGATACAAAGTATGGACTCTTTTTGGCGGTACACTGTTGGCCATATTTTTATCGGCAATTAACGTCATACCCTTATTTATGGGGCTATTGGTAGTGCTTGTGGTTATCAACATTTTAAAAGTGGTTAATGCTAAAGACTTACCCAAAAACATTGATTACAACCTGGCTGTTATTATTGCTCTTTCGCTAGCTTTGGGCACAGCCATGATTAAAACAGGCGTAGCCAATATGATAGCCGATGTAATGATATCCGTATTTTTTCCTATGGGCAGTGTGGCTGTTTTGGCGGCTATTTACTTTGTTACCTCCATACTGGCGGCCTACATTACCAATAAAGCAGCAGTAGCCATTGTTTTTCCTATTTCGCTAACGGCAGCGCACACCTTGGGCTTGCCTCCTCTACCCTTTGCTTTGGTTGTATCATTTGCGGCGGCGGCCAACTTTTTAACGCCCATCGGTTACCAAACCAACCTTATGGTTTATGGTCCGGGAGGCTATAACTTTAAAGATTTTTTTAGGATAGGGTGGCCGCTGACACTCATATATATGGTAGTTACGGTGTCTATTTTGAGTTTTATGTATTTTTAAACTATGAGCAAAAAAAGCATTTACCATAAAAATTACACCGAAAACGCGTATCTCATGAACTATGAGAAGCCGCCCAAACAATCCATTTATTCCAACCAGGTTTATCAATTTAAAATTGAGCTGTTGGATATATTCCCAACCATATGGCGGAGGATATTAGTGCCTGCCGACTATAATTTTTGGGACCTCCATGTGGCCATTCAGGATGCCATGGGCTGGATGGATTCCCATTTGCATCATTTTGAGATAAAGGGGAAAGGAAAAAGGGAAGCAGCGTTGGTGGGCATGCCCGACTTTTATGGAACAGGCGAATTACCAGAGGTATTCCCCGGTTGGGAGATTCCGATGTTCAGATATTTTAATGATCTGGGCGTACAGGCCAAATATCTTTACGATTATGGCGACGGATGGGAACATACTGTGAAGCTAGAAGGCTACATGTTTCGCGAAAAAAAAGTGAAGTATCCCATATGTATTGGTGGCCAAAGAGCCTGCCCACCCGAAGATTGCGGCGGAATATCGGGATATCACAACGTGATTGAAACGCTAAACAATCCTTTCCATCCCGACCATCGAGACATGCGAATATGGGTAGGAGAAAATTGGGATGGGGATAAATTCGATAAAAGCAAAGTTTCTTTTTACGATCCGTATAAACGGTGGAAATATGCTTTTTTGGAGGAATAAGGTGAAGTGCCTAACAAAATTATTTCCTCAAATAGCTTAGAAAGAGAGGGCTTCGCTACAAGCGAAACCCTCGCTAAATAATAAACTCTTTTATACTGACTTTACTGCGATAGTTTCTATCTCCACCTTAACACCCAATGGCAGTTCTTTTACGGCAAAGGCAGCTCTGGCGGGTGCATTCTCCTTATAATAACTACCATACACTTCGTTCATGGCTTTAAAATCAGCCATATCCGATAACAGACATGTCGATTTAACAACGTCGGCAAAGGTATAGCCGGCCTCGGTAAGTATGGCTGCTATGTTTTTCATAACCTGCACCGTTTGCTCTGATATTGATTCTGCCTCTACCTTACCCGTTTTGGGATTTATAGGCACTTGTCCGGATATAAACAACATCCCATTAACTTCTACTGCCTGACTATAAGGGCCCAAAGCAGCTGGTGCTTTTGATGTGTTAATAATTGTTTTCATCATTATTATTTTTGGGGTTAAAACTATAAGTCGGTTTTATTACATCAACTACACTGTCGGGTCTATATACGACGCTGTCGGATCTAAGGACGCCAACAAGTCTAGGAGGATGCAAATCTTTAAATAGCATCCTATTGTCTTTACGCTATTTTCCTTTCGGCTGCAGGCTGTCCGCTCCCGAAGAAATTAAATTTTAGGGATCGGGATTTCATTCTGTTCAATCTCTGCTTATTCTTACACTCAGGGCGCGACATTTACAGCTTGTATATAGTCGCACTGCGAGGAGCTATTTACTGTACGCTTTAAGCTCTGTACGCTTTTTTTCTTTGCGCTGTACGCTAATTGCCCTCTGCCCCACGCTCCAAGCTTCTTTACGTTTTAGGCTGTTTTCTTTACGCTTTACGCCATCCGCTGTATGTCCCTTGCCCTACGCCCCACGCTCGTTGCCCCATGCATCAAAAAAAGTTGGCATTATCTCTGGCACTGCTGCGTTTATCATACTTTAAATCTTGCAACATAGAAGAATTTACCCGAAGGGAGAAGAAATACGATTTATATCTTCCCACCGGAACTAGGTTAAAGCTCATACCCCAACAGTGTAAATCGCGTGAAATCCTCAGGTTGGTATGCGATAGTGCTTTTGTATCGAAATTATATCCCGAGGAAAAAGAGAACTTCCATTTTGGCGTAAGCGAAAAATCACCATTTAGATTGATATCAGAAGTCACTTTTCGCTTAAATGCCATCTTTTCTTTATCAAAATCACCATTAATTAACCTAAAACTGTAATTGAGCGACAAATTCCATGGAAACTCAAATTTCGTATATCCATCATCGGTCACCGCCACTTTGCCTTCAGAGGTACCTCTGGTGTCGGCAAATTCATCTTCTACACGGTCTATCCGTTCCAAAGGGTTTTCATATTCTTCTTCGGGCATCTCATCGCCTTCCTGATCGTCCGTTCCGGTTTCGCCTCTACGTTTCTCAAGCCATTTTTTTATTTTATCGGAACCTATAGAAACACCAAAATTCAGGTTGGCCGACTCCAGCCTGGCCAACTTTCCAGTGGACTTAAAATGCGACTGATTAATACGTATGGGCACTCCTCTGCTGGTTGTATCTATTGCATAAGGGTCGAAGGTGGCTCCAAAGTTAATGTTGGTACCCAGTAATTTTGTACGTCCACTCATGCTAATACGCGACCATTTGAGCGAGTCGGCCATAAAATTATGCGAAGTAGAAAAGTTAAGCCCATCCAATATCTTTATCTTTTTATAACCCAAAGTATCCCTATCGCTCTTCACCTTCATTTCAATTGTATTGCTCACCGATAAGCCAAGAGAACCCGATTCGCCCCTGCCCGGTGAGCCGAATAGTGCACCTTCGTACAAAGAATATTCGTTACGTATGATAGAATCCTGATTAGGATCGTAATATTCAAACCAATCGTAATAACCATATTTTTCGGCTCCAAAATCCGGTCGATAAGATAAACTGGCAGAGGGTGTCATCACATGTCGAATCTTTTGTACCTTTTTTCCAAACAATTTCTCCCAAGGTGTATACATGGTATAAAACTTTGTGGAGGTACTTGCCGAATAACTATAATCATATACCCGTTTAAACCCCGATGAAGTATCGGCTATCACCACACGATTTAAATCTTCGTCCCATCTTTTCGAAATGGAATTAGTGTACCATCGTTCGGTATAATTAAACGAAGGGGTAAGGGTAAAATACTTTAACATCTTCAGGTTCAACGATACCGGAACACTATGTTTCATGCCATTTTGCCACTGACTTGGAAACGATTTTTCGCCCAGCTCATACTCCTTAGCCGTAATATAATTTTTCACATTACCGGTATAGGACAGACTCATCTTTTCGTACCAGGCTTCCTTACTTCCTATCTTATTTTTGTTCTTAAAAGGAAATATACGGTTCATCGTTATAGTTAAATCAGGAGCAGTAAGGCTTACGGTGGTATCGCGGGTATTTTGCGAAGCCAGCAGGTTAGCCGAAAAATTAATGGGCAAATCCGGAAACCTACGGCTGTACGAAACACTGGAACGTTTGGTGTTGGTGGCTAGCAATGTAGGATTAATGATGCTGCTCACATTATTTCTATCGTAAGAGCTGCTTGAATAATTTACACTGGCCGATAAAGTCTGAAAAGGATTGGCCTTGGTATCCTGTCGGTGCGACCAGGTAAGCGAAAAATCCTTTGTCTTACGGTAATCAGGCAGATCTTTTTCACTAAAAACATTGACGATATAATTGGCATTTAAGTTACCACTATATTTGTAGCGCTTTTTATATTTGGTTGTAGCTCGGGTACCCCACGAAGTATTGGCATATAGATCGCCCGAGAGAGCCAGGTCAAAATAATCACTGGCGGCCCAGTAATATCCACCATCGCGCAAAAAGATACCCCTATTTTGCTCTTCACCATACGATGGCATAATAATACCAGAGCTATAACTTGAGGTAGAAGGAACAAATCCAAAGGGAATACCAATAGGATAAATAGGGACATCTTCGATAACCAAATAGGCCGGCCCTGTTATAATTTTTTTACCGGGGATAACTTTGGCCTTGGTCATATTTAAATAAAAATGCGGATGCTCGTGGTTGTCGCAGGTACTGTAATGCCCATCTTCAATGAAAAAAGAATCGTCGGGCAACTTCTTGGCCCGGCTACTTACCACGTAACCTTCACCCTGCTCTGTAACCACATGTTCGATAAGTGCTTTTTTACTTTTAAAATTATACCGAATAGTCTTCATTTCGTACGAACCCTGTTTGTCTGTAAAAACAGGTAGTCCCGTCGCAACACCCAAAGAATCCTCTACACCATAGGCATAGGTTAGGCTACTGTCCAAATCAAGTTCGATAATAGCAGCTGTAAGTTTTATATCCAAGTAAGTAACTTCGGCCTCGCCATATAAAAACACTTTATTGCTTCCCATCATCAAAATCGAATCTTTGGCTCCATATTTTACCTCGGCTTCAATTCCTAATCCGGGTGCTTTGTGGGCAGTACTATCTATGGCAGATTGTAAGGTATCCACGGGCATGGCTAATGAACTCGTATCCTTGGGCAGGGCAAGTAAGGAATCCGGCACCATTATACTACCAGTTGGGTTGTTTTGCGCTTTAGAAAATCCATACACCAAACAAAAAACCAATAAGATGGCCAAGCTACGCAAATATGGTTTTAAACCTTGGTATATTTTATGTATGAGAGTAATCAACGAAACAGGCTTTAGATTATTCAAATTGCCACAAAAATAAGTAAAAATTGATGACAGCATGGGTTTATTGTATAAAATTAACCAAGGTTATGAACAATGTTTTTTGTATAGTGTGATAGCGGCTTACAAAAACAATTCCAATTGACTTTGAAGATTATTGAAATAGTTATATTTATTGATGTGCAAAAATGGATAAGAGTGTAATTAAAGCTATTTTTGAGCACAATAAACTTGTGTGACAGGGCGGTTAATTGATTTAAAAAAAGTTGAAAATGAAATTATTTGTATTTAGTATAGTATTGGTTGTGCTGTTTGGATTTTTTATTTCTGTAGAAGCCCAATCGACCGGAAAACTTAAAAGAGTGGTAATTGATGCCGGCCACGGAGGAAAAGACCCCGGGGCACATGGCCAGTACTCCAAAGAAAAAGACGTGGTGCTTGCCGTAGCACTTAAGCTGGGCAATTATATCGAAAAGTACCTTCCAGATGTAGAAGTTATATATACCCGAAAAAATGATGAATTTATTCCATTGATGGAAAGAGCAGGAATAGCCAACAAATCAAAAGCCGACCTATTTATTTCCATTCATGCTAATTATATCAGCAATTCAAGGGTTAGAGGTACCGAAACATTTGCTCTCGGTTTGCACCGAAGTCAGGAAAACCTTGAGGTTGCCAAAAAGGAAAACTCGGTTATTTTGTTGGAGGACGACTATACCACCACCTTTGAAGGATTTGACCCTAACCTATCAGAATCCTACATTATTTTTGAGCTGTATCAGAACTCTTATCTGGATCAAAGCCTTGAAATGGCCAGTTTGGTAGAAAACCAGTTTGAACAAAGAGTGGGTCGCTATAGCAGAGGTGTTAAACAAGCCGGTTTTTTGGTGCTGCGCGAAATAGCTATGCCAGGTGTATTGGTAGAGCTTGGCTTTTTAAGTAATTCGGACGAAGAAAAATATCTGACATCAAACGAAGGTCAGTCTTTATTGGCATCGGGACTTTTTAGAGCTTTTAAAGATTACAAGCAGAATTTTGACGATAAAAACAAGTTTAATAGGCCAACCCAAACAGCAGGGATTGCTAAAAATACTTCTCCAATTAAATATCGCATCCAAATTGCATCCAGTAGGAAAAAGATTAAACAAGGCTCTTCCGTTTATCGTAAACTAGACGATATTTATGAGTATCAGGATGGTAACTTGTTTAAATATACTACAGGCGAGACCAAAACATTTAGCGAAATAAGCAAAATACTGCCTCAGATCCGTAAAGAGTTTAAAGATTGTTTTATCATCGCTTTCGAAAATGATAAACGCGTACCATTGAGCGATGCTATCGCTAAAACGGAAGAGTAAAACCGGATATAATGCTATATTATTGCGTTCTTTTTTATTTGGTGACTGCACTGAGCTGTGGATCTAAACATCGAATTACCCCGATCTGGAAATTTTGATTATTGCACCTTATTTTATCTCCTAATTGATTTTATCAGAATGAATTCTTTTATTTGAATATTCAAATAAAATACGATTTCATCGTTTTAAATTCTGTACATAGATGAAACCCTACAACCGTTCTTGATCGGGATGATGGGTTATTTGCTTAAAATATTATTGGTTATCAGCGTAATGGGCATGGTGGGTATTGAAATGACCTCCTTTATTGCCATTATGGGTGCCGCAGGTTTAGCTATAGGTATAGCGCTATCGGGCACACTGCAAAATTTTGCCGGTGGTGTTATGATTCTCATCTTAAAAACCATTTGTAAAAGGCGATTACATCACAGCACAGGGTCATTCGGGAACAGTGGACGAAGTGCAAATTTTCATCACTATTTTACGTACACCCGACAACAAAATAATCTACATACCCAATGAAGGATTGTCGACCAACAGCCTGATTAACTACTCACGCGAGGCTACTCGAAGAGTCGATTTTACATTTGGCATTGGCTATGGCGATGATATAGACAAAGCCAAAGCAATTATCCGTCAGGTGGCTGATTTGCACGGAAAAGTACACAACGATCCAGAACCTTTTATTGTAGTGGGCGAACTAGCCGACAGCTCAGTTAATCTAACCACCAGATTATGGGCTAATGCCGAAGATTACTGGAGTATTTTCTTTTACATGAATGAGAATGTTAAAAAGGAATTTGACAAACAAGGTGTTTCCATCCCGTTCCCACAAACCGACATTCATTTAATCAAGGAGTAACACACAAATTTTGCCGAACAAAACCGCTGATTTATGGTTTTGGTTTGAAACTAATTAAAACGAACTTTTAAATTATTTTAATCCAAAGCTCTCTTTTTATGTATATATCAAACATTTTTTAAAAAAAAATCATGAAACAAACTAAATTTAAAACTAAACTACCCAACACATTTCGCATTACGGTAATTTTACTTCTGAGCCTTTGCACTTCTGCACTTTGGGCACAGCAACAAGAAAAAGATAGCATACCAAGCTGGCAAGGTGGCGGCAGTACCTCCCTTAATTTTTCGCAAGTATCGCTCACCAATTGGGCAGGCGGAGGCAACAACTCCATTGCAGGTACCTTTTTGTTCAAGGCCTTTTTAAACCACAAAAAGGATAAACTGGCCTGGGACAACACGCTGGATTTAGGCTACGGTTTGTCAAAACAGGGTGATTATAAACTAGCCAAGTCGGAG
>JAGXIO010000030.1 GCA_024635555.1 Saccharicrinis sp. | reverse complement strand
TGGTATATTCTATTTGAAATGATAATTTATTAATAAAAAAACACATATTATGAAAGCAAACAAAGCAAATGCAATCTGGAATGGCTCTCTAAAAGAGGGTAATGGAACTCTAAAAATAAATGCGATTAAGGAAGACTTGGCATTTACATTTTCGTCTCGCTTTGGTGATGGAAAAGGAACCAACCCGGAAGAATTAATCGCAGCAGCGCATGCAGGATGTTTTTCAATGGCATTTTCGGCTCTGTTAACCGAAAAAGGTTACAAAGTAAAATCCATTTCAACAGAAGCCGAGGTTGTACTCGAAAAACATGATGGTGGATTTAAAATAGCCGAAAGTAATTTAACAACAAAAGCCGAAGTGCCCGAAATAGATAAAGACTTGTTTAAGGAACTGGCGGCAGATGCAAAGGTAAATTGCCCGGTTTCACAAGCACTCTCGGGTGTTAAAATCAGCATGCAGGCGCAACTGGTGTAATGATTTAAAAAATACGATTAAAATGAATTCACAAACAAAGCAGCATACAGGTAAAAAAGAGTTTAAAGTTATGGGCATTGAAGCGGTTATACTTGATATGGACGGGGTAATCACCCAAACGGCAAGAGTTCATAAAGAAGCCTGGAAAGAAATGTTTAACCACTTTCTGAAAAAAATGGATAAAGAATATTCGCTAATGACCGACGAAGATTATATCCAATACGTTGATGGCAAGCCCAGGCTGGAAGGCGTAAAAAGCTTTCTGGAATCGATAAATATAAATTTACCCGAAGGTTCACCCAGTGATGCGCTGGACGAGCAAACAATCAATGGATTAGGCAATAAAAAAAATGCCCTATTCCTCAATTTGCTGCATGAAAAAGGTGTGGATGTATACGAAAATGCGATTGAACAAATCAAACACTGGCGAGAAAATGGCTTAAAAACTGCAGTGGTTTCATCCAGTAAAAATTGTAAACATATTATAGACACAGCTGGTATTGAAAAGCTTTTTGATGCGCGGGTAGATGGTAAAGTGGCAGAAGAAAACAAAATAAAAGGAAAGCCCGAACCCGATATGTTTATAGAAGCAGCCAAGCAATTGGGTGTACAACCTAGTGCATGTGTGGTTTTTGAAGATGCCATATCGGGCGTACAGGCCGGCAGCAAAGGCAATTTTGCCCTTGTGATTGGGGTTAGCCGAAGCGACAATGAAACAGACTTATCTGAAAACGGTGCTGATTTGGTGGTGAAAAACCTGAGAGAAGTTGATTTATTCAATAACCAGGAAATACGATCCTACTTCGCACAAGGGCTACCATCCGCCTTCTCAAAGCAATCAAAATTCCACAGCATTGTAGCTGGCAAAACTCCGGTACTGTTCCTGGATTATGATGGTACACTTTCGCCCATTGTGAAACGCCCTGAAGATGCCAATCTTTCCAAAGAAATGAAGCAAGCGCTTGAGCAATGCGCGTCGAAATTCAAAGTGGCCATTGTAAGTGGACGAGACATGGACGATGTGAAAAACAAAGTAAATATTAAAAACCTTATTTATGCCGGAAGTCACGGGTTCCGAATTTCCGGGCCTGATGGGCTATACATGGAACATGAAAAATCAGAAGAAATACTGCCTCAACTCGACCAGATAGAAAAAGAACTGAACAATACTTTAAACAGCATAGTAGGCGTACAGATTGATAGAAAACGTTATGCAGTAGGAATACATTTCAGGAATGCAGCAGAGGAAGATGTGCCCAAAATCATGGAAACGGTTGACGATTTGCTAAAGCGATTTCCGGAATTCAAAAAGGGAGAGGGGAAAAAGATTGTGGAAATAAAACCCAACGTGGATTGGCACAAAGGAAAAGCCATAAACTGGATAATGGAAAAACTTGGGCTCGCCAATAATGCCGAAATAGTACCCATTTACATTGGAGATGACGTGACCGATGAAGATGCCTTTAGAACACTTGCTGATAAAGGTATTGGCATATTAGTTGGATTTCATGAACAGCCTACTACTGCAAAATATGCACTAAAAAATGTATACCAAGTAAGGCTGTTCCTTGAGGAATTGTCAGGCTTAAAATAATAAGACTATGAACAATTGGATACTGGAATACAATAACTGGAATCCCGAACAACATCCGCTAATTGAAGCTTTATGCACCCTTGGAAACGGCTACTTTGCTAGCAGAGGAGCCTTAGAATGTACGGGGGCAAACGAATACAATTACCCCGGCACATATTTAGCCGGCGGTTATAACAGGGCGATTTCAAAAATAAAAGATAAAAAAATAGAAAACGAAGACTTAGTGAATTGGCCCGACTGGCTACCCTTGTCTTTAAAAATAGAAGAATCAGGTTGGCTGGATATACAAAAAACCGAAATATTGGATTATGTGGTTCGCCTGCACCTTAAAGAAGGTATTCTCGAAAGAAAAATACGATTTCGAGATACCGAAAAAAGGGAAACGTCTATTCTTAGTCGACGCGTAGTAAGCATGCACGACCCGCATGTAGGGGGAATAGAATGGATAATAATACCCGAAAATTGGTCAGGAGAGCTTACGCTTCGCTCTGGCATTAATGGCAACATTACCAACAACGGAGTAAAACGCTATGGCGATTTAAACGGAAATCACATTGACATTAACGACAATGGCCAATTTAGCGAAAATTACATCTACCTGACCTGTACTACCAAACAATCAAAAATACTCATGGCACAGGCCGTAGGTACAAAGCTTTATCAAAATGAAAATGAATTAGAAGCAGAACGAACAACACATCATGATAAAAAATCCATTTGGCAGGAAATAAAAATTACCTGTTCCAAACTTCAACCCATAAGAGTTGAAAAGGTGGTAAGCTTGTATACCTCAAAGGATTTTGCCATAAGCGACCCGCTTACTGAAGCCCAAAATAAAGTTGCGCGTACAAAATCTTTTCATAGTCTTTTAGAGAACCACAAAAAGGCTTGGTCACAAATATGGAAACACAGCAATTTTGATGTGAAAACCGCAAATGGAGATATTCTGGTTTTGCGTTTACATCTTTTCCACCTACATCAAACTGTATCGCAACACAGTGTTGGATTCGATATTGGTGTGCCCTCGCGAGGGTGGCACGGCGAAGCATATCGAGGCCATGTATTTTGGGACGAGTTATACATTTTCCCATATATCAATTTGCATACTCCCCATCTCGCCCGTTCCCTGCTAATGTACCGTTACCGGCGTTTGCCAAAAGCAAGGGAGGAAGCATCAAAAAATGGCTACAGAGGTGCAATGTATCCCTGGCAAAGCGGCAGTAATGGGCGCGAAGAAAGTCAGGAAATACATCTGAACCCAAAATCCGGACGATGGATACCCGACACCTCCAGGTTGCAACGACATATCAATGCAGCCATAGCCTACAATGTGTGGCAGTATTACCAAACCACTGGCGACATGGACTTTTTGGCTGGTTATGGTGCTGAAATAATACTGAGCACAGCGCTTTTCTGGTCTAGTATTGCCGAACATAATCCAAAACGCGACCGATACGAAATAAGAGGCGTTATGGGACCCGATGAATACCATACCAGTTACCCCGACTCTGAATCGCCCGGCCTTAACAATAATGCCTACAGCAATTTAATGGCCGTTTGGGTATTACAATGCGCTTTGGATCTGCTTGACTTGTTCGATGATGAATTTATTGAAGACCTATTTGAAAAAACCGGTGTAAACGAAGACGATTTAATCCTTTGGAAGAAGTTGACAAAAAAAATGTTTATCCCTTTCAACGAAGATGGAATAATCATGCAATTTGAAGGTTTTGACAAGCTTAAAGAACTGGATTGGCAGAAATACAGGAAAGAACATGGCGAAGTAATGCGTCTCGACCGCATTCTGGAAAAAGAAGACGATTCGCCCAACAATTACCGGGCTAACAAGCAAGCCGACGTTATTATGTTGTTCTATCTTTTTTCCTCCGATAAGCTGGTAGATTTATTCAAACAGTTGGGGTATGATTTCACACCCCAGCAAATTCGGGAAAATATTGCCTACTATCAAAAAATAACATCACATGGCTCTAGCCTCAGCAAAGTGGTTTACTCATGGGTATTTGCCAGATCCGACAGAAAACGATCGTGGCATAATTTCAGAAAAGCGCTTTTAAGCGATATGAAAGATGTACAGGGAGGAACCACACCCGAAGGAATACATCTGGGAGCAATGGCGGGCACCGTTGACATTATTCAGCGATGCTATACCGGATTGGAAATACGCAATGAAATGTTGTGGCTAAACCCCCGTTTACCCGAAGAAGTGAAGGAAATAAAACTGCAAATCCGTTATCGCAGCCATTGGATAAAACTACATATTAATCATAAAAAACTAATCGTAGAATTTGACGAGGGCTGGTTAAAACAACCTATTACAATTAATGTAAAAGGCAATACTAAGGTGTTTAAAAAAAATGACACAGTGGAGTTTAACCTAGAAGAAAAAAGTCAATCAAATTAAATGGGCAGTAAAGCTGCCCTCGATATTCTAAAAGAGAAATAAAAGTATCTTGGAGGTATCCTCTGGCTGCTTAAATAAGTTATAATAAGAAGGAACTATGAAAGCATTACAAATAGTAAAATACGGTGAACTAAAGAATGGTTTATCAATAAATGAAGTAAAAAAACCATCAATCAACGCTACTGATATTCTTATTGAAACCAAAGCAGCAGCAATCAATCCTATCGATTACAAACTTGTAAGTGGGGCGTTAAAAGAAATGGTTTCTATAGATCTGCCTGGTACAATTGGATTTGACACAAGCGGTGTAATTGTTGAAACAGGTGCGGAAGTCACCAAATTTAAAGTGGGCGATGCAGTGTATGCCAGAGTACCTCAAAAACAAATGGGTACGGTGGCCGAATATGTCGCTGTTGAAAGCGGGGTTGTATCCAAAAAACCCGACAACATCTCCTTTGAAGAAGCCGCTGGCTTACCATTGGTAGGGCTCACTGCCATACAGGCTTTGGAACGCGTTGGTTTGAAAAAAAATGACCGAGTGCTTATTCATGCAGGATCGGGAGGTGTAGGCAGTTTTGCCATTCAATATGCCAAAGCTAAAGGTGCATTTGTATACACAACTACCAGTACTAAAAATGTAGATATGCTTAAAGCGCTTGGTGCCGACCGCGTGATTGATTACAAAACTGAAGATTACAAAACGGTGGCGAAAGATGTAGATATTGTTTTCGACACATTAGGAAATAACTACACATTGGAAGCCATTGAAATTATCAAAGAGGGAGGAAAAGTAACGACTATAGCAGGCCCTCCAGACGAAGAATCGGCAAAACTTATGGGTTTAGCTGATTATAAAATGCCAGAAGAATTCTCGAAAAAGATTAATGAAAAATCGGCCATTTATAAACACACATGGATGCAACCCAATGGCGAGCAATTAGATGCCATCTCAGTCCTGGTAAAAGATGCAAAGATAAAACCAGTTGTTGATAAGGTTTATTCATTTCAGGATAGTATTGAAGCCTTTTTATACTTAGCCACAGGAAGAGCAAAGGGGAAGGTAATTATTACCCTATCTTAAACAGCCTATAAAATTGTGCTGTTAAACGATTTTATCAATAAAAAAAAGAAACTATTATGAATAAAGAAAAACAAATTGTATTAGTTGCCGGCGCAAACGGCACTACGGGAAGAATCATCATAAATTTGCTAAAAAATTCAGAAACCTACCGGCCGATTGCTATGGTCAGAAAACAGGAACAAAAAGACCATTTTGAGAAGGAAAATGTATCAACCGTACTGGCCGATTTGGAGGAGGATTTGGCTCATGCCATGAAAAATGTGGACAAGGTAATTTTTGCTGCAGGATCTAAAGGCAAAAATCTTAAAGGAGTAGATCAGGAAGGAGCAAAAAGTCTAACGGATACCGCAAAGGATGCAGGAGTTGGGAAATTGGTTATGCTAAGCGCTATGGGAGCAGACGATCCATCCCAGAATAAAGATCTTAAACCGTATTTAGAGGCCAAAAAAAATGCCGATGACTATCTACGAGCCAGTGGTTTGGCTTACAGTATTGTTCGACCGGGTCATCTGACGAATGAAGAAGGTACGGGCAAAATTCAACTTAAAGAAAAATTGGATAATCCGGGGAAGATTTCAAGAGCAGATGTGGCCAAAACTTTGATTGAAGTATTGGAAGACGGTGTTATGCAAAACCGGTTTTTTGAAATTATTGCAGGTGAAATACCTATTGAAAAAGCAGTTCGCTCAGTTTAAAAAACATTCCCAACCAGGTAATTAGCAATTTGTATGCAACTAAAAATATAACTTCAAATGGTAGAATCGGTATCGGCATTAGTATTTATGACCGCAACAGGAATAGTAATCCTTTTTCAGGGATGTTTAGCCGCAGGAGTGCCTTGGGGGAAAGCATCGATGGGTGGAAAATACCCGGGAAAGTATCCACCTAAAATGAGAATTGTTGCCATCATAAATATGATAATATTGAGTTTTATTGTAGCAATTGTATTATCACAGGCTGATTTACTTCTTCCACAGTTAAAATCAATTTCAAGCATTGCAATATGGTTCGTTGTAGTATTTTTTGGCATAGGAACAGTTTTAAATATTATTACGCCAAGTAAGATAGAACGCATTTGGGCACCTGTATCTCTTACACAACTTATCACAAGCATAATTGTGGCACTAAGTTGAAACAAGAAAAAGCACTTTAATAAATGTAATTGACAAACACTTGAAATTGACTCTTTATAAATAGAATACACAATGGATAAAACGCATAGATAAACAGTTATTTTCGCAAATTTCCAGCTTCAATCAAACATAGTTCCGGCGAGCAGGTACCCAGTTCTGAAATGCCTTACGTTTCAATTACGAGAACGTTATGAGCAATATTTATTTTTTAGCCTGCCCTATTCATAAATTTTATAAATAAGGCACCAAAGGCCGATTCTGCCTAAGCAGAATCGAGGGTTAACCCTCGAAAAAGTTTAAGTAAACTTTTTCGGCTTTCCGCTTATGATAGCGGAAAGTGAAAAATGCGTGCATTTTTCAGGTTAGGTTTGACACTATAGTTCAACTGTTATTGAATTTTTATCGGCACCCAGATTTTTCAACTCTTTCATTACAGCATCTATCATTGGTGGGGGATCACACACATATAATTTTGTATTAAAGTCAGAAATATTGGCTTTAAGAAACTCCTCATCAATCATCCCATAAGTATACCCTTCTGCTTTTTCATCCGATAAGATATTAATAAAATCATCACCTAACATCTTTCTAAATTCATCTTTGTATATAATATCGGCTACGGTTTTATTTGCAAATAAGAGTTTGTTGCCAGCGGTTTCATTTTTTGTTTGAAGATCCCTGAAAATCGAAATAAAAGGTGTAACACCTGCCCCACCCGCAATAAATATCCCCTTGCGATTGTACGTAATAGCTCCCCACACGTCTCTGATAATCAGCTCATCGCCTTTTTTTGTGTAAATATTCTCCAATGACTGTTCTGCAAACCCAAAAACGATGTTAATACCTCCCGTAAAGCTTAACAAGACGTTTCATTTCATCCTCCAGCGCATTTCGTTTTAATTCGGATGTCAGCATCCACTCCCAATTCCCATCGGTTGTAGATGGAAAATTCATACGACTTTTCCCATCCAGCCCCAGCCAATCCTGCATAGGAATTATCGCAAGTTTAGCTGTGGAAGCATATGCAATTTGAATCATTTGCAAATGACAATTTTTGGCTTTTAATTTTAGTCCGGTATAGTTTTCAAACCGCTTGCGAGTCGCTTTATCTACCTCCTTATCAAACCAGCCACGCATGGTATTATTATCATGCGTACCTGTATAAACAATGCTGTTATGCGTATGATTATTAGGAGCGTGTTCTGTAAATGCCATATTCTCACCAAAGCCAAACTGCACTACTTTCATTCCCGGAAGTTGATACTTATCACGCAAATCGTAAACCGGCTGGTCAATTTGCCCCAAATCCTCAGCAATAAATGGCATTTCGGGAAAAGCTTCTTTAACCACATCAAAAAAACTATTTCCGGGGCCTTCAACCCATTTCCCATTTATAGCAGTATCGTCTTTAGCAGGCACTTCCCAGAAAGCTGAAAACCCTCTAAAATGGTCGAGTCTAAGTAAATCGAACCATTCAAGATTCTTTTGCAAACGGTTAATCCACCATTTAAAACGGTCCTTCGCCATTTCTTGCCAGTCAAAAATGGGCATTCCCCACAACTGCCCATTGTCATTAAAATAATCGGGAGGAACACCGGCAACTGCCTCCATTTTTTTATCAGGTGTTAATTTAAACAGATGCGGATTGGCCCACACATCGGCGCTGTCGTAACTGATGTAAATGGGCACATCTCCCACAATCTGCACATTTCTATTTGCAGCATATGCTTTTAAATTTTGCCATTGTTCGCTATAAATAAACTGCGCAAATTTTATTTTATTGATATCTGCTTCATGCTCCTTTTCAAATAATTGAAGCTTTTCCTGATCACGATCACGAAAAGCTTTGGGCCAATTGCACCAGACTTCATCATCAAACTTATTTTTTAATGCCATATACAAAGCAAAATCATGTAGCCAATACTTTTGTGCGTCCTTAAACATTTCAAATCTCGCATGTAATGCTGTGTCTTTCTGTACTATAAAGCTTGCAAAAGCTTCATCAATAAAATATTTTTTAGCTGTTTCTGCGAACGAAAAATCGGTTTTATTACTGGCCGTCCAGTTAAAATCAGTTAAGCAAGATGCTTCTAGTAGCCCTTGATTTATAAGCCATACCGGATCAATAAAAAGTGTGTTACCTGCAAAAGCAGAATAAGAACTATAGGGAGAGTGAGAACTATAACGGCTGGTAATGTTTAAGGGCAAAAGTTGCCAATATTGCTGGCCGGTTCGATGTAAAAAGTCAATGAAATTTCGCGCTTCTTCGCCAAAATCGCCTATGCCATATTTGCCCGGAAGCGAACTTAAATGCATTAATACACCTGTCCTTCGCTCAGGAGTTTTTGGCATGTTTTTTAACAAAGCAAAAGGTAAGGTTTTAAATAGTGCGTTTATTTTAATGTCTCCATCATTTGTTATTTCCTCTTTAGTTACAAGATTTTCCCAGTGAAAGGGACTGAAATCAGGTAAGCATAATCGTGTATTATCCCAGTCTTCAATCGAAGGTAATTCGGCTGTACTGAGTGGCAATATTATTAGTATCCAGTCATTTTTATATTGACGGATAAAGGACATAATATGCTTTTTATTTCGACCTTTCACCTTTACAGGAAGGTACCTTCCATTCAGGAATAAATCGGGATTCGTATTTCGTTGCTTCAGTGTAAGCCAAGTGAAAAAGTGCTTTATTTCGCTATTGCTTTTATTTTGCCAAAGTTCCTGACTAAAACCGAGCGGATCGTTTTCATAGCTCAATAAAATACGATCTAACTGCTTCGAAAGTTGGTTATAATGAACCTCTCTGCGGTTATCCGGGTCAACAAAGGATAAATTCCAATCCTCACAGCCCTGAAAGGTATCCGGCACTCCCGGAGCCATATTTTTAATCACGAGTTGACTGATTGAATTTATAATACCATGGGGTATGATTTTTTTCATAAATCCCAGGTAATGTTTTAAAAATTTATGTTTTGGAGAAAGTATTTTGTCAACAAAATCAACTGTTTCCTGCTCGTAATTTTCGTCTGGATTACTCCACGATGTATTTTCTTTTGCTTCGCGCAAGGCTTTTATTATAAATTGATTAAGCCTTTCTTTTAACGCATTGCTTATTTCCATATTCATGGGTAGATGCCCAACTAGTGACTGATAAATTAAATATTCATCGTTTGATGTAGGAATGATCGTCCCATTTCGTTCAGCCTTAAACTCTACGTTGATATTTCTCCAATGTGTAGATGCTTCCATCCACTTATAGGGTATATCGCTTAAAACATTTAAGCGTGCCCGGACGTCTTCACCCCTTTTTGTGTCGTGTGTACTGGTGCAGTTCATGGTTAGCGGACTGTTAGCCTGCCTGTCGGCCATTTTCCGATGAAATGCATCAAGCGTACCACTAATTTCATTTGAGGCATCCCCTACTTCGTTGTGGGCAACAAATACATTGTACGAATAACACAGCGTGTCTTCCACTCCTTTGGCCATTAAAGGACCAGTAAATTGCATACAGCGTAAAAAGAAATTATTGAGTGCTATTTTGTCCTTTTTATTGGCTGCGTTTACGTTTAGGAAATGTTGTACTATTGTGCTTAAAGCATCTACAGCCTGTCTATTTTCACTGTGTGTTTTTGCATCGCTCAAAAGGTTTTTAAGCAATTTTATATCGCTTTGAGAAAAATCGGAAGGAGATTGGTAAAGACGGTATTGTGGAAAGTAAACTAATAATATAGTAATAGCTTCTTTGATTTCATCGGCATTTAATCCAAGCTTTTTAATT
>JAGXIO010000220.1 GCA_024635555.1 Saccharicrinis sp. | reverse complement strand
GCAATGCTCTGATGCATTTCGCCATCGAACACAACATGCTCAAACGATTCGTCGCTCAGAACAACTATTTTGGTTCCTTGTAATATCTTTTGCAACCTAATCATATCAAGCTCCGAAAATGTGCTGCCCGTTGGAAAATGTGGCGAATTGACAATCACCATCCGCGTTTTATTGGTAACGAGCCTTTGCACTTCTTCCCACTCCACATGAAAATTGGGTGCTTTTAAAGTTACATAAACAGGAGTTGCACCGGCTATTTCTACGGCCGCATTGTAACTTTGATGTGCTGGTTCAAATATGAGCACTTCGTCGCCTTCTTTTAACAACGATATGATAGTAGCAAATATACCCTGCCTCACCCCAGTGGTTATGGTTACCTCGTTGGTGGCATCATAAGTATAATCATAACGTTTAGCGGATTTTATTGAGATAGCAGACCTCAAATCGAGGAGTCCGAATTGAGGAGAGGCCTCATTCGAACTGGTATGGATATATTTATTCAACAGTTCCTGAAGCCCAGCGTCAATTTTTACCGCAGAATAGTTGTCGGCCATATTAATTAAGGCGTTGTCCCGGGCATAAGCTGCTATTGCCGTTGGCGATGTTAATATTTCGGGGTTGTGTGTAATCATAGCAAATAATTATCGAAGAACAAGGTTAGGTGGTTTCATCTCTGCCAAATAAGATACACCTTAAAACGGTATATTTAAAATTTACGAAACCAATTTACGAAAGTTTTTTTTAAAAATTAGGTCTTTGGGGTATAACCACTTTTATTTTACGTCAACGTCCCAAATTCTTTTACTATCGGAATATTTCCTTTAACACCTCAAATGATTTAACATTGGCGAACCCGGAGAGGTGCAGGTGATAATATGCCAACATTTTTTGCACAAAACTATTCCTCTGCGCACTGTTTAATACCAATTTATCCAACTGTTCTATTCCCGTATATTCTAATTGTAGCAAAACCGATGTTTCAAAAGGATTCATAAAATCCGGATGGGAAGGTTGTGTTTGGCTTAACATCCCGGTGCGCAAATCGAAAAATTTCAAGGGATTGCTGTCCTTTACAAAATGAGGATAAAAACCTAATGGACGGGTGAGGCGAAACAACATAAACAAATGAAAGTTTTGAACTCCGGGCAGGTCAGAATCTAAAATAGATATGGATTGGTGCAGAAAATTAAACAAGTCCTCATCTCTTTTGTCTTCATGTTTTAAAGCCTTGGCCAGAACTTCTGCAATAAAAAAAGTTAAACTGCGTCGTACGGGCTCAAAAGGAACTTGCGTAAACGGTGTGTTTACTCTAAAATCCTTAACGTGGTGAATGTTTTTTTTGTTTGAATGGTAAACCTCAAGATCCAACAAGGTAAGCGGTTGCATAAAAACACTTTTCCCTTTATTGTTTCGGCTGCGTGCCCCATTAATCATATACGATTGTAAGCCAAGCTTTTCGGTGTATAGATGCGATATTATGCTCGATTCAGCGTATCGCGTGTTCGTAAGCACTATTCCGCGGGTGGACTCTATCATGTTTGTATCTTATCTCAAAATCTTGATACTTTTATTTCCGCTTCGGCGCGACAGGCTTTGATACTCAATACTTTTTCTTTAAACATTGAGGTAACGAATCAAGGCATCGTAATTTTTCTGAACAACCTCATCCTCGTTACCATAATCCGAGAAGGAGTCCGTCACATTGTATTCATATCTGTCAAAGGCACGTAGCACTGGTGTGATGTCCTCCCGATTGAGTTTGATGGTAATTTTAAGAATATTGCTGTGTTCCTGCTGTGTCACATAAAAACTAAGTACTTTGGTATCAGAGTCTTCAATTACCCTAGTTATCGCTGCTATGGAATAATCGTGCGAAGGAACTTCAATTTCGATGATACCTCCAGGGGTGTTGGCTGCTATCAATTGCGCAAAATTTGCTAACAGATCGGTTTGAGTTATTAAACCCAAATAATCCTTATTTTCTTTGAGTACAGGAATAACACTCAACTTCAATCGCGATGCCAACTCTATAACCGAATAAATGTGCTGATTGTAATATACATAGGGTGCCATAAGGGAAAGTTCGTGGTTTCCTAAAGGCTCTTCAGGTTTATTGAGGTCATAAATATCAGCATCACTCACGAGCCCCAGAAAACTCTTGTCGTTTACAATGGGCAAGTGCGAAATCCTAAATGCTTCCATCCAATTTAAGGCGTCTAGGCCAGAGTCAGAAGTACGCAATGCGGGAACTATATCCGATATCAAATCTTTGGCTATCATACTACACTTTCAATAAATACTTTTAACTTTGTGTTTTTAGAGATTTTCTGTTTCTTCTTATAATAAATCGCCTCATTAAATATAATGGCTTATATTGAAACAATCAAATGAATGATTGGTTTAATTGTGGCTAAATACAAAATACAGCGAATAACTAAATATAACCCATGACAAAGCTAAGTGTAAACATAAATAAAATAGCTACAATACGAAATGCTAGAGGTGCAAACGAACCCAATGTACTGAAAGCGGCCATCGACATTCAGGCTTTTGGAGCCGAGGGGATTACCGTTCATCCGCGCCCAGATGGCCGACACATTCGGTATCAGGATGTTTATGATATTAAACCTATCATTAAAACTGAGTTTAATATCGAAGGCTATCCCACCAAAGAATTTATCGATATGGTAAAAAAAGTAAAGCCTCATCAGGTTACGCTGGTTCCTGATCCGCCGGAATCACTCACTTCCAACGCTGGCTGGGACACCATTAAAAATAAATCCTTTTTACAAGAGGTCATTGGAGAGTTGAGCGATGCAGGTATCCGCACTTCTATTTTTATAAATACCGATTTAGATAACATCGCCCATGCCACAAAAACCAATACCGACAGAATAGAACTTTATACCGAGCCCTATGCCGCCATGTATGCCAAAAATAAAGAAGAAGCCATTGCTCCCTTTATTGCCGCTGCTGAATTGGCCAAAAAAATTGGCTTAAAAATTAATGCAGGGCATGATTTAAGTTTGGAAAATCTAAAGTATTTCTCCGAAAAAATCCCTTTTTTGTCCGAGGTTTCCATTGGCCACGCTTTAATTTGCGATGCTTTATACTTTGGATTGGAAAGAACAATAAAGATGTACAAACAACTTTTGGTAAAATAGCATGAAGCTTTTCTTTCGCGAACTAGGACAGGGCAATAATAACCTTATTATCATACACGGCTTATACGGTTCATCCGACAATTGGCTGAGTATAGCTCACCTGCTGGAGGATAAATTTAGGGTTTTCATGGTGGATCAGCGTAATCATGGACAAAGCCCGCATAGCAATGAGATGGACTACTCATTGATGGCGGACGACATTAAGGAATTTATGCAACAGCAAAAACTGACCAAAGCAATAATTATGGGTCATTCTATGGGCGGTAAAACGGCCATGCTATTTGCCCTTAAATACCCCTTGTTAGTCGATAAGCTTGTGGTGTTGGACATTGCCCCAAAACATTACAGCATACATAATAATTTTGCCAAAATAACCGGCGACCACCGTACCATCATCGATGCTCTTCTTTCAATTAACCCCTCCGATCACAGTTCTCGAAACGAAATTGGCCAAGCTTTAAAGCAAGGTGTGCCCAACAATATGGTGCTTAGCTTTCTGTTAAAAAACATTGGGCGCGATAGCAATAAAAAACTTTTTTGGAAGCTCAATATTCAGGCTATTTCGGATAACTTGGATAAGATAATGGACGGGGTAACGGAGTTTGATGCTGCCGAAGAATTCCCGGAAGTAAATACCGTGGTGGTGATAAGGGGAACCAAATCGCCCTACGTGCAAGATGAAGATATTCAGCAAGTACGCAAATATTTCCCCTCGGCTCAATTGGCCGACATACCCGATGCCGGCCACTGGCTCCATGCCGATCAGCCGGAGCTGTTTATTAAAACTTTGCGGTATTTTTTAACATAGGTTGAAGAAGCGTAGAAGAGAAAAGTCAGTATTAACCTTTGATGGTTTTATATCGGAAGTATGGAACTTCAATGAATCTACCTTTTTTAGTATCCCAAAAGTCTTTTTTTTTGAACAAAAGAAGTTACTATGGTTGGTTCATGTAGCTTAAAGGATATGCAACTACCTGTCAGTAATGCAAAAGCTAACAGAAAGATATGGTCATAAAAAAAACCGGCGCAGTGGCCGGTTTTCAATAAAAAGAAGTAAAAATTACAGATACACAGAAATACCAGCGGAAAATACCACGCCACCGGTCTTAATTTTATATTTACTATCTTCATCAAAAGTGAGTGTAGCAGCTGCATAGCCTAAACCAAAATCTAAGGCGACGTGTTGATTAAAAAAAACAGCAACATTATCTTCCATAAACCCTACATGTGAACTCTCTAATACCATCGTCGTTGATTAAGCAATTTACAGAGGTCAATTGATATTTTCATTTATTAAATGGTTGCTTTTTCATAGACTACATGGTCGTTATATATTTAGTAAAGTTTCAAAAAATAGTCAAGAGTAACACCTAACAGGTTTTGAAAACCTGTTAGGTGTAGATTTCCAATTATGCTACTGAGCTATAGCTGTTCTAAAACACTCTACTAACGCTTTATTTTCAAATTATCTACATAAAAAAACCCTCTCCGAAAAATTTCGAAGAGGGTTTTTTTAAGTGACTATTGCCAATCATATGGTTTACTCCGCTATCACCACAAAAAAGTTCTTTTTGCCTTTCTGAAACAGCAAGTATTTGTTGTTTAACAAGTAGTCTGTATTTACAAGCATTTCGGCATCTGTAATTTTTTCCTTGTTAACGCTCACGCCACCGCCTTTTATAGTTTTACGTGCTTCGCCCTTGGATGGGAAAATTTCGGTTTTAACGGCCAACAATTCGAGTATGTCTATGCCCTTATTTAGATCTATTTTTTCGATATTAAAAGTAGGCACACCTTCAAATACAGCCAAAAAAGTGTCCTCATCAATCTTTTTTAACGCATCCATGGTCGATTGCCCAAACAATATCTGGCTGGCTTCTACCGAGGCATCATAAGCATCTCGGCCATGTATCATCACGGTAACCTCTTCGGCCAGTTTTTTCTGGAGGGCTCGCGCATGTGGTGCCTCTGTATGTTCTTTTACCAAGCTTGTTATTTCATCCTTAGAAAGAAGCGTGAAAATTTTAATGTATTTTTCGGCATCGGCATCCGATGTATTTAGCCAAAACTGATAAAATTTGTAGGGGCTGGTTCGTTGCGGATCCAACCAAATATTACCCGATTCTGTTTTTCCGAATTTACCGCCATCGGCCTTGGTTATAAGCGGACAAGTGAGTGCAAAAGCTTCGCCACCCGTTTTACGTCTGATAAGCTCAGTTCCGGTGGTTATGTTTCCCCATTGATCCGATCCACCCATCTGAAGCTTGCATCCGTACTCCTGGTACAGGTGGTAAAAATCGGTACCCTGAACTAATTGGTAGGTAAACTCGGTAAATGAGAGACCCACGTTCCCGTCGCCACTGATTCTTTTTTTAACGGAATCTTTGGCCATCATATAGTTAACGGTAAGGTGTTTTCCTATGTCGCGAATAAATTCCAGAAACGAAAATTCCTTCATCCAATCGTAGTTGTTTACCATGAGGGCCTGGTTTTTGGCACCACTTTTAAAATCCAAAAAATGGTCCAACTGTGCTTTCAGGCAATCCTGATTATGGCGCAGGGTTGTTTCGTCCAGTAGGTTGCGCTCGTCGGATTTGCCCGAAGGATCGCCTATCATGCCGGTTGCCCCACCCACCAATACAATGGGTCTGTGCCCCGCTACCTGAAAGTGCTTCAGCATCATCACCGATACTAGGTGCCCAATATGTAGCGAATCGGCGGTTGGGTCGATGCCCACATACGCCGTAGTGGTTTCTTTTTGCAACTGCTCTTCAGTTCCGGGCATCATATCGTGAATCATGCCACGCCATTTCAGTTCCTCAACAAAATTCATGCTTCTATAATTGAATGTTTATACACTTTTTTTCTTTAGAGCGACAAAGATAATAAAGTTTGGCTAGAGAATAAGTGCAATGAAAAAGACTACGGGCTCAAAATAATGCATAACTGCCAGGAAGTTTTTTCACTTTCTCTTTAACCGAAAAACGTTTAACGTTGGGAGATATCATAAGCAAATGTGTTAAATTGTCAATATCTTGCGTAGTTATCGTTTCTGATTAATAGTTTTTAATAACTTTGTATATTAAATCAAAATATAATAGTTTAATATAAATTTCTGATAATGGCTAAATTATTTATTCCAAAGGGCTATGAGTCTTCGTTGAACCTGATTCAAACGGAACATGCTATAAAAACTATCAAGGATCATTTCCAAACAGCCCTCTCGGGCGAGCTAAGGTTAAGACGTGTAACCGCTCCTTTGTTTGTAATGAAGGGAACAGGTATAAACGACGACCTCAACGGCACCGAACGCCCGGTTGCGTTTCCGATAAAAGAGTTTAACGACCAAACAGCCGAGGTGGTGCATTCTCTTGCTAAGTGGAAGCGTATGGCGCTAGCCGATTACGGAATTGAAGCTGGATATGGACTATATACGGATATGAACGCCATCCGCCCTGATGAAGAACTTGACAATATTCATTCGTTGTATGTAGATCAGTGGGACTGGGAGCGAAGTATTTCTGCAGAGGACTATAACTTGGATTTTCTAAAGTATATTGTAAAAAAAATATACGAGGTACTAAAACGCACCGAGTTTGTGGTTTATGAGCGTTACCCTAGTATTAAACCTATCCTACCCGAAAAAATTAAATTTGTGCAAGCGCAGGATTTACTCAACGAGTATCCTAACCTAAGTCCTAAAGAACGCGAAGATGCTGTAACCAAAAAGTACGGTGCCGTTTTTGTTATTGGTATTGGACACGCTTTAAGCAATGGCGAAAAACACGATGGCCGCGCACCCGATTACGACGATTGGAGCACGGTAACAAGCGATAATTATCATGGTATTAACGGTGATATTTTGGTTTGGAATCCTATCCTTGAAAACTCATTCGAATTATCGAGTATGGGTATTCGTGTTAGTCCAGAAGTGCTGACCAAACAGTTGCAAATAGAAAATTGTCCCGAGCGTAAGGAGCTTCTTTTTCACAAGCGTTTGTTAAATGGCGAACTGCCACTGTCCATCGGAGGTGGTATCGGTCAGTCGCGACTTTGTATGTTCTTTTTACGTAAGGCACACATCGGCGAAATACAATCGAGCATATGGCCCGAGAGTATGCGGAAGGAATGTAAGGAAAACAAGATTTTTTTAGTGTAAAAGCATTTCGTCTTTTATACTTTCAAAATACACAAGAGAGCAGTTGCGTGGTTGTAAAATACCATCAACTGCTCTCTTTTTTTGACTTACCTCTTACCTCCTGCCGTTAACACCGCGGTTATCTTTTGCTGTTTTCTCTTACCCGAAGTGGAAAAAAAATCGGCATAAACAAGATAAATTCCCATGGTGGCTTTCTGGTGGTTGTCCGTAGTGCCATCCCAGGTAAAAAAGCCCTGAGCCCCCAGTAATTCATTGTTGGCAATTGTTTTTACAGGATATCCATAGCGACTGAAAATGGTAACCGTACCCGTCCAACCCGGTTCGTCCAGCATATAATTTATTTGCAAAAAGTCGTCAATTCCATCGGCATTGGGGCTAAACTGCTCCTTCTCCAATGTGAGCCACCCAGTATTTTTGAGTGGCGTCGAAGTGGAGTATTGGGAGTTTTGGCGGGTAGGCGTGGCATAGTTACTTTGCTTGGAGGCAGAGTACCAATTGTGTGGTGTATTGGTAACGGCATGCGTACTTATCCGCTCAAGCGAAACACCCTCCTTATTCCGCAACAGGTCGATGTGCATATTACTATTATATATAAAAAAATCGATTATTTCGCCAGTATTTTTGGCAATGGCAATACTCCCGCTGTCGTCGCTCATCGAAGGCAGACTACTTTGGCTCAACAGTTCCTCATATACATTGGGGTGTATGCTGCTGGTTATTTTAACATCGGAGGTAAGCACTAAATAGTCGTTAGGGAAAAATAGTCTGTTTTTATCGTCTATTTGTTTTAATGCATCTGGCACGAAAACACCGGCAGAAGGATTGAGGAGCGATGATAGATAGATATCGCTTCGGTTGAGGATTTTGTTCGATCGGTTATAGATTTCAACAAAATCAACATCCTCGGGTTTGGGATTAAACAAAACTTCGTTTACACATACATCAAAACTGTCTAAAACTTCGGGCACGCCCAAGCGTAAGGAGTGCTTTCTGTCCGATTCGTTGTTATTCAGCACGTTATCGGCAAAATCAGTAAGCGGCCCGGTAAAATTAGCTTTAAAAATATTCCCAACCGTTAATTCTTCGGCAAAGGAAACGCGAAAACTGTTTAAAAATATGGGCTCAACCACAATACTCGAAACCATTGCTCCATCCACTTGCAGCGAAGAGGGCTCCATGTTTTCGGTATCTTTTAAGGCTTCGCTAAAAACCAATTGAAACGTTTGTGAATCGATAAACGAAAGGTAACGAACATACGGAGCAGTGGTATCAGGATTTGAAGCGCTTACTGAGTTCTCCGCTCCAGGTGTGCCCCCATCTAAATTTATAGAATATGCCCAGTTATTGTCGGCCTGATGGTTGTTAAGGTCGATACGCTCAAAAGACCAGCCCCCTTCCGTTTTAAAACTACCATTCTCAATGCCCAAAGGGTAGATAATGACATCACTAACCGTATTGTTGGCATGATATAAAACCAGCGTTCCGGAACTATTGGTCAATGCAGGCAAACTTTTTATGCCGAGTACGGGAAGGTTTTTAGGCAAATCGGCCAAGTAACTTTGGTTGATAAGAAACACAAAACCATTGGGCGCCAATTCGTAGTTCGGCAGCAACGTCTCCTTATCGTTTATCACTAGCTTCATACCATCTAAATTAATGGCGTAATCTCTGCGATTATATATTTCGATAAATTCAGAATTAAAAAGACCCACGTTAGGGGTTTCATCGGGCATTAATTCCGAAAACACAATATCAAAACGTTCCGCTGGATGATAAGTAATTTGTATAGTAGTGTCTTTGATGATATCGCCAAAGTCTGCCGGTATGCCCGAAAGTGTAAGTGCATAAACCTGATTTGGAATCAGAGGCTTGGCACTTGTGAACAGCAGGGTGGTATCATTAACTATGCTGGGAAAATTAAAATTTAATTCGCTTTCCGTTACATCCATGTTTATAACCGATACATCCAAAGGCTTGTTAAAGCTTAGCTGCAAACTATTAGAATCGACAAGCTTATGCCTGCACAATTTAATCCGTTTAAAACTATAGCTTAAAGTGGTGTCATTAATTACGTTACCCGATTCATCTTCAACACCTTTAATACTTAGATTCCCTGAGTTTGTATCTGCCAGATAATCCTCAAAATAAATGTTCACCGTATTGTTTGTAAGGGTAAATCTATCGGGATATATGGCCGCGGGTTCAAGAATAAAATTGGCTGTTGACACAGTAGAAGGAGCAGGGTTTTCACTAAAAACAATGTTGAACTGCTTTCCGGAGATCAATTGGTGCTCACGAATCCGGGGTTTGTCGGTATCCACAAACGCACTCCCTGACACGTAAATGGGTCCAAACGAAAACTTATCGCTACGGGTAGAAGTGTATCGGCAATAAACACCAAAGTACTTTGAACTCTCCATGGAATTATCTTGCACATTTCCCTCCGTCACGTAGCTCTGCCCCGGGAGTTTTGTTTGTAAAAGCCAATTGCCTGAAATATCACGTTGTACTTTTACAGAAATTGCTACAGATGGACTATCCAGAATTTTATCGGCACCATCAATTATCTTCACGTTGCTGCCAGCTTCTTTCTTCCAAAGCGAAACTTCATCGTCCGTGTTACCTATCATCACATAATAACCTTCTAGGTTATCGTTATATGTGGCTTGGTTACTGGTTAAAAAAATGTGGGCATAGTTGGTGCTCGAAGGGTTAAATTCCATACTCACCGTAAATTCCCACGTGGCATCGCCAATGGCTTCACTTGGCGTGCTTATATATGCTTCGGAAGTCTCGGCCGGCGCATTTAAAAGCAGTTTTTGTTGCGAGGCATTAATGTTATATTTGTTCAAATTCCCCTGCCAAATAGGGGGAGTGGTAAAGTTATTATCATCCCAGTTTTCGGTGAATTGCGCCGATATACTTGGGCTAATCAATACAAAAAGTAAAATAATACGATACATAGTGTGGGTATTGGAGTATTTTAAATATTTTTGCATGACAAATATCACATTTGTTAGCAGTAAACAATTTACTTAATTTGTTTGATATAAGTTGTTGATTATTTATTAATTATTAAAATAAAGTTCGATGAAAGTAGCAGTCGTAGGTGCCAGCGGTGCAGTAGGACAGGAGTTTCTGAAAGTTTTGGCAGAACGAAATTTCCCGTTAAGCGAATTGGTTTTGTTTGGTTCTGAGCGCAGCGCCGGCAACGCGTACACATTCAAAGGCAAGGAGTTAAAGGTTAAAGAGTTAAAGCATAACGACGATTTTAAAGGTATCGATATAGCCTTGGTTTCGGCCGGAGCTGGAATTTCAAAGGAGTTTGCCACAACCATAACTAAGCACGGAGCCATCATGATTGATAACTCAAGTGCCTTTAGAATGGACCACGACGTGCCTTTGGTGGTGCCTGAGGTGAATGCTGACGAATGTAAAAATGCACCCCGAAATATCATTGCCAATGCCAATTGCACCACTATTCAAATGGTGGTAGCTTTAAAAGCACTCGAAAATCTATCGCATATAAAACGCGTGCATGTTTCCTCGTATCAATCGGCAAGTGGAGCAGGTGCTTCAGCCATGGCCGAATTGGAACAGCAGGTAACGGATTTTGCTGCCGGCAAAAAACTTACCGTGGATAAGTTTGCACATCAGCTACTTTTTAATGTTATACCGCATATCGATGTATTTACCGAAAACGGATATACCAAAGAGGAGATGAAAATGTACAACGAGACTCGCAAAATTATGAACTCGGATATACAGGTGAGCGCAACAACTGTTCGTGTACCTGTGATGAGAGCTCATTCGGAATCGGTGTGGGCTGAGACGGAAAGACCTGTTTCGCCCGAAGAGTACCGTGCGGAATGCGAAAAATTTAAAGGAATAACCGTGATGGACAACCCACAGGCCAAGGAATACCCAATGCCGTTTAACTTGGCTGGCGAAGATGATGTTTTTGTGGGACGTATCCGTAAAGATATATCCAACCCCAACGGAATAGCCTTTTGGTGTGTAAGCGACCAGATAAAAAAAGGTGCTGCCCTCAATGCCGTGCAAATAGCAGAGTATATGATTGAACAAGGTCTGATTAAAAGATAATCAGAACCCAAAATTTGGATATAAATAAAAAAGCTGACTCGAAAGGGTCAGCTTTTTTAATGGAGATTATGATAAAAATAAAATTTAAAAGTCAACAAAAATTTCGGTTAAAACCGATTTTACCCACAAAGTACAGCACGGCATAAATGCCGTGCCTAGTTATGTAAAATAAATGTTCAATAAGTCCATAACTAGACCCGGGATTTATCCCGGGGAAAATTTATAATAAATATCGGGCTTTAGCCCAACCTAATAATCCCTATCAGAATAATATATGCCTGTAATCCGCAAATTAATAGGTATTTACTCGCTAACTTCTATCAATATTTCAGTAACCATACCGAATTTGAACCATTCTTTTGGCGATAGTTTTCCAATGCTTGAAGGGCTATTTCTTTGTTATTAAAACCTTCCAGCGAAACACGGTAGCGATTGTTGGAAGCTATTATCTCAGCACCTTCAATTCCTTTTCGAGCCAATTTATTCAGATATGTATTGGCTTGATGCTCTTCTTTAAAGCTTGCGCCTATTATAAAATAGGTATTTTGAGTTTCGATAATTACAACTGCTGCTTCGCTTGCTTGAGACTCAGTAGTATAATTTTCCATACCCTCCGTCATCTCCAAAACCATATTGTTGATGGCCTCATTATCCTCTTTGGCAGGTACTGATTGGTACTCCGTTTTTGGAAACATATCGCTAAAAGAGCTTTGCTGCGTTTGGTTGCCAAACTCAGGCGAAACAAACAACATTCCCAATATCAAAGTCACACTAGCAGCAATTTGGCGCACGTTTCTCGATTGCAAGGTATGTCGAACCCAGCGACGGGTGGTTTCGTTCTGCTCCTTAACCTCATTTAAAGTGTTAAAATGAAAGGTGGACAGACCAAAAGCGTCCGTGGAAAACGACTCCGCTATATTGGGTATAAAGAGCGTATTGCCCAAAGCATCGTTTTTCAATTCACCCGCACCACCTATCGCAATGTTTGCACCTTGTTTGAGTTCTTCTTTTAATATATAAATATGCTGAGCCAACTTGCTGTTGCAATCTTCAAAACTAATTCCATGCGCACTGGCCATATGACTTATTAATAAACCATCGTTATGCGACAAACTTTTGTTAAAGCCTATCTCCCGGCGAGGTGGACTAAAAATGCCCGTCTTTTCGTTCAGCGTTGCATTTTTATTGTTCGCAACAAAGCCACCCAAACCCGGTACAATTACACAATCGTAATTGTACAATAAGTCGTTAATATGTTTTTCTAAATCAAGCATAGAACAAAATTAGTAAAAAAAACATGTGTTACACAAAACTCATGATATCAAATATCAACATCCTGTTGATAACACGTTAATATCTACCAGTACCTACCAGTTTAATTAGTTTAATATCAGTTAATTATCTGTAATTACCTAAAAATAAATATTTGATTTAGTGGTTTATTTATTACTTTTACGCAGCTAAAGGAAACAAGTTATAATTTTTAATTTCAGATATGAGCAAGCAAATATTAGTTACCGGCGGAACGGGTTACATTGGTTCGCATACAGTGGTTGAATTACAGAATTCAGGTTTCGATGTGGTTATTGTGGATGACCTGTCGAACTCGCAAATTGAGGTACTGGATAACATCCAAAAAATCACAGGCATCCGACCCGCTTTTGAGCAGTTCAATTTATCCGACAGTGCTTTAACGGATGCTTTCTTTAAAAAGTACGATAAGATTGAGGCCATCATTCATTTTGCGGCATTTAAAGCGGTGGGCGAATCGGTACAAAAACCATTGGAGTACTATCACAACAACCTTAACTCACTGATGAACCTATTGGCAGGGATGAAGAAATATGGCATAGCTAATCTTGTATTCTCTTCCTCATGCACCGTCTACGGACAGCCCGATGTGCTGCCTGTAACGGAATCAACCCCACGCAAACCGGCCGAATCGCCCTACGGAAATACAAAAGCCATTGCCGAAGATATACTCCGGGACTTTGCCAAGGTGAACAAAGACGTAAACTGTATTGCGCTGCGTTATTTTAATCCCATAGGAGCCCACGAAACGGCTTTAATTGGTGAGTTACCCGTAGGTGTGCCCAACAACTTAGTCCCTTTTATAACCCAAACAGCAGCCGGATTGCGCGGTGAGCTCAGTATATTTGGCGAAGATTACGATACACCCGACGGCACCGCCATCCGCGATTATATTAACGTGGTTGATTTGTCAAAGGCGCACGTAGTGGCCATTAATCGCTTGTTGCAACACACCAATAAAGCCAACTACGAGTTTTTTAATGTCGGCACAGGCGAGGGTTACTCTGTTATGCAATTGGTTAAAGCCTTTATAAAAGTAAACGGCGTTGATTTGAAATATAAAATTGTGGATAGAAGAGAAGGCGACATTGAAAAAATTTGGGCCGACACATCTTATGGCAACAAAGAGCTGGGCTGGAAAGCCGAAAAAACTTTGGAAGAAACACTCGCTTCGGCCTGGAAGTGGGAAAAGAAAATAAGAGGAATAAAATAACTTGCGAATTTCTTTTCGCAAACAATTAAATTACATTCATAAATACCAAGGTTGCTCCATTAAGGGCAGCCTTTTTTTTAATCAACTTAAATGATATATTGCATGTAATTGGTGCAACAAGAATAGTAATCTTGTGAGATTTGATTGAAGAAGATACTTATAGAGAAATTGTTAAAGTTCAGTTCAGATGTAAATCTTATATTTGTAGTGATGAAAAAAGATTAGAAAACAAAAACATATTTAAAAACTCATATAAATGAAAAAATTACTCATAACAGGAGGAGCCGGATTTATCGGTTCCCATGTGGTTCGCTTGTTTGTTCAGCAATATCCCCAATACCATATTTATAATTTGGATGCACTCACCTATGCAGGTAATCTCGAAAACCTCACAGATATCGAGAACGAACCTAACTATACCTTTATTAAGGGCGATATCGTATCCGAAGAGGCAATGAATAAGCTTTTTGCTGAATATCAGTTTGATGGCGTGGTTCACCTGGCTGCCGAAAGTCATGTAGATCGTTCTATCTCGGATCCACTGTCGTTTATCCGCACCAATATTCTGGGAACGGTAAACCTTTTAAATGCTGCCAAAGCTGCATGGCATGGTAACTACGAGGGCAAGCTTTTCTATCATATCAGTACCGATGAGGTGTATGGTTCGTTGGGTGCCACCGGCCTGTTTACCGAAACAACAGCCTACGATCCGCGCAGCCCCTATTCGTCATCAAAAGCTAGTAGCGACCACTTGGTCCGGGCCTATCACCATACCTATGGAATGCCCATCGTTATTTCCAACTGCTCCAACAACTACGGCCCCAACCAGTTTCCGGAGAAGTTAATTCCATTGGCTATCAACAACATAAAAAACATGAAGCCCATACCCATTTACGGCAAAGGCGAAAATGTGCGCGATTGGCTTTATGTGTTGGATCATGCAAAGGCCATCGACTTAATTTTTCACCAAGGAAAAAATGGCGAGACGTATAATATTGGAGGCATTAACGAATGGACTAACATTGATTTGATAAAAAAAATGTGCGAAGTGCTGGACCGCAAATTAAACAGACCGGAAGGAACTTGTGCTAGCCTCATCACCTACGTAAAGGATCGTGCAGGCCACGATATGCGTTATGCCATCGACTCATCCAAACTGATGAAGGAGCTGGACTGGAAACCATCGTTACAGTTTGAAGAGGGAATAGAAAAAACCATTGATTGGTATCTGGCCAACGAGAAATGGATGAACAACATTACCGATGGAACTTACGAAAGCTATTACCAGCAGCAATACGTAGAAAGGTAAATTAATTGATTTAAAAACAATAAAAAAGGACAATAGAAGAAAGCGTAGGGAAGAATACCGAAATGACGTTCGCAAAAACAGAGAGAATGGTATGATTTACTAATTGCTATCATCACAACGAAAGTCTTTGTATGTTAATCATTGACAAAATGACAAAAGGCTGGTATTATAACTATTACCAGCCTTTTGCAATGCTTAATTTCGCTTTATAAGTCAAAAAATATTGTATTTTTGTAATATGAAGATAGATGAAAAAAATATGAGCCGTATAAAAAAACTTTGTAAGAAACATAAAGTTCGGACACTTTCTGCTTTTGGTTCAGTTACTCGAGATGATTTTACCAACGATTCTGATATAGACTTTGTTGTTGATTTTGAAGAAAGTGATCCCTTTAAATACACTGATTTATATTTTCAACTGAAAGAAAAATTAGAGTTATTATTGAAACGTCCTATAGACCTTGTTGAAGAAAGAGGAATTAGAAATCCATTTTTTAGAAAAGAACTAGACGAGACGAAAATTCTAATCTATGGATAATAGAATCAGTGCTTGGCTTGAAGACATAGTAAGATGTATCGATGAAATTTTTGATTTCCTACCTACTGAAAGAAACTTTTTTGAATATCAGAGAGATGTAAAAACTCGTAAGGCAGTTGAACGGAATATCGAGATAATAGGAGAAGCAGTTAATCGAATTTCAAAATATAAAAAGTTTTCCATAAAAATAGAAAATGCTCATAAAATTATTGGAACGAGGAATAGAATTACTCATGAATATGACAATATTTCAGACGAGGTTATCTGGACAATAATAATGCGAGAACTTCCCAAACTAAGGATAGAGGTACAAAAGCTTATAAAATATGATGAATAAAAAGAGAATTTCGTTATTGAAACACGTGGCAATCATTATGCTTATGATTTTTGCATCCTATTCGTGTAAAAAAGAAACTGTTGAGCCTAGACTGCAAAAGGAAATTATAAATGTAACAGCTAAAAAAGCAGATTGGCAATGGGACAATGAACAAGAACGCTATTTTATAGTGTTTGATTTTCCGGAACTTACAAACGTTATTTATGAGGATGGATTACAGGTTGGGTATGTCTTTATAGGGGAACAAGGCTCAAATGAACTACAAAAAATGCTCCCTTATGTAAATACGTATTGGGGAGAGGACGATCAAGGTAATGAATTCAAATATACTGAAACTATAAGCTGTGATTTCGAGCTTGCATCTCCAAGTACAGTAGCCTTCTATATTCAAGCTTCAGACTTAGGAAGAGATGACAACATATTGGCTGACTATAATTTTAGGGTTGTTTTTGTTTGGTAACAGTATAGCATAAAATATTTTCTAAACAAGGAGCATGAAGCGAGCCTTAGAAGGGACGGAGCGACCTGTCCCGCAGGATTGCGGGAGGCTATCGAATGCATTTGAAAGTTAAAAATATAATGAGATGAAACCACATACATTCAATCATGTATGAAACTTAATTCAATAACTGCAAAATATTCAATCATACATGTAAAAGATTTTTGCTTGCAGATAGCGGGCTAAGCAACTTGCCATAAATAAGGAGTAGATGATTTGAGTTAGATTATTTTATGGAAAAATTCAATGGAACTTTATCTTTTTTCCTTTGATAAAACTAATATCTTTGTGCATTGTTTAAGATAAAAAAATTTGGAAAAAGGGAAGAAGATTTATTTTGCCTCCGATGTGCATCTTGGAGCCCCATCTATTAAAGATGGCAGAAAACACGAAAAGATATTTGTAGATTGGTTGGATTCTATTAAAACTGATGTTGCGGAGTTATATTTGTTGGGGGATATTTTTGACTTTTGGTTTGAGTATCGCCATGTGGTACCCCGCGGATACAGCAGATTTATAGGCAAAATATGTGAGTTGACGGATAGTGGGATTCCCGTTCATTTTTTTACCGGTAACCACGATGTATGGGTATTTGATTATTTACCCCGCGAAACGGGAATGATTGTGCACTATCAACCTTTAGAAACTGATTTCGATGGTAAAAAGTTTTACCTGGCACACGGCGATGGCTTAGGCCCATATGATAAAAACTACAATTTTTTAAAAAAAATATTCACCAATAAAATACTACAATGGATGTTTGCCCGCCTTCACCCAAACTTTGGAGTAGGCTTTGCCCGTAAATGGTCCAAACAGAGCCGGATAAAAAACGAGAATTCAGATGAAGCAAATTTTTTGGGAGAAGACAAGGAATGGTTAATGCTTCATGCCGGAGATGTACTTGAACAAGAGCACTTTGATTATTTTGTTTTTGGACATCGGCATATTGCATTAAATACAAAGTTTAAAGAAAACAGTCATTTTATTTATTTGGGTGATTGGGTAAACCACCGCTCCTATGGTGTTTGGGATGGCGAAACATTCGAATTAAAGTTTTTAAAGTAAAATTATATACTTTTGCTGGGCTTTGTACAAACCAAATCAAACATTTGAGTAGCATTTTATTAAAAGCTAAAGATTAGAGAATTATATAAGCGGAAATTGAAAGATAAAACGAGCCATAAGCAAAATTTTCTATCAAAAGAAGATCATTCTCTCTGGCAAGTTCCCTCCTGCATTGAGCAGGTATTTTGCAGTTGAAAAAAAATTATAAGCACATGAAAATTTATGCGGTTGCTACCGGTACCGGATCATATATCCCACCTGTGGTAGTTAAAAACATTGACTTCGCCAATAGACTGTTTTTAAACAGCGATGGCACCACTATCGAAACACCAGGAGATGAGATCGTTAAAAAATTTGAACAGATAACTGATATTACAGAAAGACGGTTTGCGGAAGAAAAATATGTTACCTCCGACATAGCCACCTTTGCTGCCGAAAACGCACTGAAATCTGCTAATTTCGACAGAGAAAAACTTGACTACATTATAGTAGCTCATAATTTGGGCGACATAAAGCACGGGAGTCATTTTCCTGATACACTGCCCACATTGGCTTCTAGAGTAAAGCAAAAGCTCAAAATAAAAAATCCCAAAACCATAGCTTACGACATTACCTTTGGTTGCCCGGGTTGGACACAGGCTATGATACAGGCTAAATATTACATTGAGTCGGGTGATGCTAAAAGCGCCTTGGTAATTGGTGCCGACACGCTAAGTAGGATGATGGACGACCATGATAGAGATTCTATGCTTTTTGCAGATGGTGCTGGTGCAGCAGTGGTTCAAGCGGTAGAAAGCGATGTGCCCACCGGTATTTTAAAACATGCCGCCCGAACAGATAGTGAAGAACATATTGACTTGCTTCAGATGGGTAATTCATATAACACTACCCTTAGCGACGACCACATGTACCTAAAAATGCACGGTCGCCGATTGTACAACTATGCACTTACCTACGTGCCCATTGTGGCCAAAGAATGTTTAGATATCAACAATCTAACACTCAAAGATGTAAAAAAAGTACTTATCCATCAGGCGAATGCCAAAATGGACGAAGGCATTTTAAAGCGGCTGTATCGTTTGTATAACGAAAAAGAAGTGGATTACAATATAATGCCAATGACCATCAACACATTGGGAAATAGCTCTGTAGCCACTGTTCCTACCCTGTTCGATTTAATAATGCGTGGTAAGTTAAAAGGGCAGAGCCTACAAAGTGGCGATTATGTAATGATGACTTCTGTTGGTGCCGGCATGAATATTAATGCCTTTATGTACAAAATGCCATAGTTGTACAAAATGCCAAAATAGCTCAACCTAAAAAATATGAACAATTGGAATTAAAAACAGATAGATTAAATATAAGACCTGTATCCATAGAGGATATAGAATCAATTTTCAAATATCGTTCTGATTCGGAAACGAATAAATATCAAGGTTGGATTCCGAAGAAAAAAGAAGAAGTTGAAGCGTTTATTAGTGGAATATCAAAAGAAATTAATATTCCTGAAACTTGGTTTCAATTTGTGATTATTGAGCAGCAATCCAATTTGTTAATTGGAGATTTAGGAATTCATTTTATTGATCCTGAGAACAACCAAGTAGAAGTTGGATGTACACTAAATAAGGAATATCACGGAAAAGGATATGCAACTGAAGCGCTAAGAAGTATTATTGAATATTTATTAAATACATTAAAGAAACATCGTATAGTTACATCTATTGACCCCTCGAATCTAAATTCAATCAAATTAGTTAAACGATTAGGGTTTAGGAAAGAGGCTCACTTTGTCGAAAGTTTATTTATTAAT
>JAGXIO010000219.1 GCA_024635555.1 Saccharicrinis sp. | reverse complement strand
GGTTGAGTCGCTCAAGGAAAAAAAGTTGATTGAGTACGAACTTAAAAGCAGCAAACAAAAGTACCATATATCTATTGAGAATGCCAATATTGGTATAATGACGGTAGATATTGATGGCTACATACAAACAACCAACAAAGAATGCGCAAATATCCTTGGCTTTGAGCAGTCTGAACTAGAGCGCATGTCGGTAAATGAAATTGCCGTGCCTGAGGATCAATCCATTAGTCCTGCCTTTATCAAATCGGCTTTGGCCAGCAAAGAAAAGTCGAAGGCCGAATTTGTAAAAAAGTTTTTTCATAAATCGGGAAAAATAGTTACTTGCCAAATATCATCATCCTTGTTGCATGACGACAATGGACAGCCCCTATTTTTCATATCACACATTAAAGACATCACCCACCGAATTGAACAAGAGCAGGCACTTCAAAAGCTTAACACAAAGCTTTTGGAAACCGTTGACGAATTAAGAATAGTCAATGCAGCCAAAGTTAAATTTTTCAGAATTATTGCCCACGACCTTAAAAATCCCTTTCACTCGATCCTAGGATTATCGGAATTGTTAATGGATCATGAGCAAACAGAAAATCCGGACGGGATAAAACAAATGGCTTCAATGATTAACCAATCCACAGAAGATGCCTACAAACTCTTGGAAAACCTGTTGGCATGGTCAATGTCGCAAACCAATAGCATCCCCTTTAACCCTCAAAAAAATGAGGTTCAACAAATTCTGAAGGATGCAATTACGCCTTGCCTTGCTTCTGCAAAAGCCAAGAGTATCAACATTACGTACGATATAGAGGATGATGCGACAATTTACGCCGATGTAAATATGCTTAGCACTATATTAAGAAACCTGGTTAGTAACGCTATTAAGTTTACCTCAAAGATGGGTGAAATAAAAGTCGCGGTTTCGCAAAATATAAGTGACACCTTATTTACCGTTAGCGATACGGGCATAGGCATTTCGCCAGAAGATAAAAATAAGTTATTTAAAATTGAAGAAAAAATAAGCAACCCCGATACGGATGCTCAAACAGGCACGGGGCTGGGCTTGTTGCTTTGTAAAGAGTTTGTGGAAAAGCACAACGGCAAAATATGGGTCGAGACTGAATCTGGCAAGGGAAGTGACTTTAAATTTACCATTAGTCACGAAATACAAACCCTATAAATTTCAATAGTTTAGTCCTACAGCATTTGTTTGGCTTTATCTACGGTAACTTGTAAACAAAAAAAGGTTTTAGGGCTTTTGTAAAGCCCTAAAACCTTTAATTATTATATTAAGATGTTTATTTAATATCGCCTTTTTCTGCCTGCTTAATCATATTTTCATTGGCTGTGATAAACACCTCTACCCTACGGTTTTGCGCCCTACCTGCTTCGGTAGCATTATCAGCAACAGGATTGCTAAATGCCAATCCTTCTACTTTAGTACGACTAGCAACAATGCCATTTTCGGCTAAAAAAGTGGCAACCGATTGAGCACGTTCAAGTGAAACACGCTCATTAACAGCTTGCGAACCAGTGTTATCCGTATGCCCGTAAATAGTTACATCCGTTTCTGGAGTGTTTTTTAAGGAATTGGCAAAATTAGTAAGTGCAGTTTTAGATGCTGCATTCAAACTGGATTTATTTGTTGCAAATAATATCCCGCTATCAAAGGTCACTTTAATTGCCTGAAGATCATTGGCATCAGTAACAGTCTCCACTTTAGCTCCTTCAATTTTCTCAAGCTCGGCTTTTTGCTTGTCCATTTTTTTGCCAATTAAAATACCTGCAGTTGTACCTACTGCCGTTCCAACAGCTGCACCTATTACAGCTCCTTTACCTTTACCAGCCAAAGCGCCAATTCCAGCTCCAACAGCCGCACCAGAAGCTCCGCCTATAATTCCACCTTTAGCGGTGTTGCTCATACTGGCACATCCGTTAAATAAAATAGCAACACACAATAGGGTTGCCACAAATAAATTATTCATTTTCATCCGATAAAAATTATTCGTTTTTTATTAATTATGATTCAAACTATTTTGCAAACATACCGTTTATTTGCACATAATTTCAAAAGCGTTCAATAATTAATTTACACCTCAATTAATTCAAAATTTAATATATCTTGTTCTCAAATTTGCTTGAAAACTATGACAACAACTGATTTTACCTTACGACTTTTAACGGCTATGGCAGCAGGTCTTATTATTGGATTTGAACGGCAATGGCACCATAAATCGGCTGGATTGCGCACCAATACATTAGTAGCCACCGGGGCTGCCCTATATGTTTTACTGAGTATAAACTTAACGCAAGAAAGCGGCGATGTAACCCGGATTATAGGACAGGTAGTTACAGGAATAGGTTTTTTGGGTGCCGGCATCATTTTTAAAGAAGGTAGCAATGTACACGGCCTCACCACCGCAGCCACCGTTTGGTGTAGCGCTGCCGCAGGCAGTGTGGCCGCAGGAGGTTTTTATTTAGAAACATTGATTGGTGTGGTAGCTATTATCTCCATAAACCTTTTGTTAAACCCCCTAGGCGTGTGGCTATCTAAAAGAAAATAAAGAAGAGGATTGTAGCGTTGTCGTTTTAACTCTTGTTAAAATGTGCCTATTTACCAAACCTTAATCCCACTGAAAAATCAATCCGGTTTAAGCCTTCATATTCACCCTTTTCTAATTTAATTGTTTGTTTTGTTATACCATCATCCATGTGAAGCTTATTTAAAGAAGCGGTAACAAATGAGATCTGGAAACCTAAAGATAGATTTTCATTCAATCCAATATCGTACCCGAAATCTAAGGCCATAGCCATTGTGCTTCCTGTTATTTTATACCTATCAATAAGCACTTTGTTATTGGAATAGCCCATATAACCCAAGGAGAGACTCATTAAAAAAGCATTGCTTTTATCGTGATTTAAAAACCTTGTTGAAAATGCCGGCCCAATAAATGAAATGCTTATTTCATCTTTCATCATGCCATAAGTCCGATCGCCATACATGTCTTCAAGATAGATGTCGCCCAAACTATTGGAGTATTTGGATAAAGAATACTTCACACCCAATCCCAATGGTTCAGAAATATAATAAGTTAGGTCGCCACTAAAAATGGATCCCGATTTTAATTTCTTTATATAATCCTTAAAATCACTGGGAACTGTGTTAGAAATCTTTGCTGTATGGTAACTATATCCTCCATTTATTGCAATCCTAAAGCGTTGATAATTTTCATATCCAACAAGCTTTTCTTTGGGCACTTCGCTTGTTTGATAAAAATCAAGTTGATGAAGTTTAACCTTGGATATGGGTAACAACGTACTTCTGATTTCATCTTTATGTTTGAAGGTGAAATAGATATTATCCGTTTTTACCTTTGTTATCTTACAATTAATTGAGTCACCCTCATTTGTTACTATCAAATCTTGAGCATTAGCCAAATTTGTGACTGTAATTAGAAGAACTAAGATTAAGAGATTTTTCATGTGTTTATAATTAGATAATAGACTATGAGACATTATACTTATAGATATGGAACCTTGTCTTTTAACGACATTCTGGAGTACTGCGGGCAATGACTATTAACAAGGAGGCGCTGACCTGCAAGCTGGCTGGGACACAGACAGCCGTTGGCCATAACCTTACGCTTACCCATAGCTTTTGCGTAGCAGCATGGCGTCGGACGAGATCCTCTTTTTATTCCAGTTGAACGAGACTCCTAGTGACTTAATTATTTGCGCCCTGTCTGCCGGACAGGCATGCGACCATGCCGGTTTCATTGGTTTTTTGCGTTAAACGATGTGAATTCTACTTTACCTGTTTTACTATCCATTAACTCAAGTTTTGGATGTCCCACGAACGCACCCATTCCAATTCCACAACGCAAATAATATTCTTTTCCCATCTTAACATCGATTGGAACTTCAGATTTCACTTCCGTTCTGGCCCATAGGGTGTTTAGCCCGTCTTTATGAATATGGATTGTTGTTTTAAAGTTATTTCTCACTCTACAAATTACCGAATCTCCAAGAAATAAATCATAACCTACCAATACGCCAGGGCCGCCATACCGATAAACATTTAGAATAGCGTAATCAACATCTAACAAAACTTCTTCCTCCGCTTCAGCCGAATAGTTTTGAATATCATCAATTTTTAAAATATTGGCTGTTATCCTGTGGCAGGAGCTGCCCATTAAAGAAGGTGGTCTATGTTCAATAATCTTAATAGCATTTCCACCAGCTTTTCGGGCTTCCAGTTTTGCCTTATCAATTGCCATGTCATAATTGCATTTTGTACTAAAGCCGGTATCACCAAGTTTTACTTGCCCTAAAACTTCTGTATTTTCGGGTGCTGGCTGGTCTAATCCAATAACCACAACCTCTTGTTGGTAGTTTAAAGCTGGGTAGCTTTTACTTAAACTCGTTGAAACCCTGTGACTGCAAGAGCTGAAAAAAATCAACCCGGCAGTCATAATAAATAAATGTAGCTTTTTCATAGTCTGTTTATTATTGTCTGTTTTTATTTAGTGGCTTTGTGTGTGCTTAGTCTGGTGCGACACTGAGATATATACATTTTGTGTTTTTTATCCTGATCGTTTGGGTAAACTAGCTAGGTCTTAGAATTCGATTGTGTGGCGTAAATCTCTGCATATTATTCACTTATACCAATTAATTATCCTAATTATTTTCTCCTCTCCTTCCAATAGCTTTATTGTCTTTCAATATTATTTTGAACTAGCGCATTGATTTGATTCATAATAGAATCGCAATTCTATATTTTTAAAAGTCTCTTTTTTGGCTTTAAATGTATACGAACCCTGAGAATCACATCCAATTAGAGTCAATAAATAGTGATGTAAAATAAATTTTTCATCTGTTTTTGTTCTGGAGACTTTTTGTTGTTCTCAAGATTTACATTATTTCAAGTTGTAAAAATTTTGATTATTGACTCCAAAGTCAAAACGCCCTTCACTCATATTTGAGGGTATCTCATTCATAACGAATTTCAGGTTAAAATAACCTGACAGAATTATTTCTTGCTCAACATCATCCACAAAAACATTCTGTGATCTCTTAAAATACAATTCTCCTTCAAGAATATCAATTATCTCACTATTTCCTTTTGAAATCATTTCAACCGTAATAGTCTCACTTGTAAGATCAATAATGCTGTCGTTATAAACTAGAAGGTCTTGATACACTTTTACATTGGAGTCAGGAATTATAAACCTTAAGGCTAAATAATTATTGGAATAATTTCCGTCACCCCCCTGAAATATAAAAGCAAGTCTATTTTCTTTTAGAGTTACTTTTAATGGTATTTCATTTCGGCTATACATGAATACACTTCGATCGTAATTAGCTCCAAAAGTATTGTAACCCCATTCGGAGTATGCAGGCAATTCGGGATATTCATTATCATAGATGTAAATTGAATCAGAAAGATCGGTTTGCTTTGTGCAACTTAATGCAAAAACAATAAATAATACGAATAACAGTTTTTTCATCTTATTTAATATTTAAAGGTAATACAAAGGATATTCTGGCACCGCCACCGAAGCTATACTCCATCAAGCCAAAAGCCTTTGGGGTTAATACTAAAGATGGAAAGTCAGCTTCAATTCTGAAGTTTGGTTTATTTTGTTTTCCTAACTGGATACCAACACCTAGAGTACTTGTAGCATAAAAACTGTTTGGCTGATCAAACAAATCTAAGATTGCATCTTCATGTTTATTCATTTCACTTTGATAAAAGCCAACGCTTTGTTTGGCAGCAACTTTTAAATTAAAATCGAATCCTAGTTTAAAATACAATCTAAAAAAACGAGGAAGAAAGGGAGAATATCTAATATCAATAGGTACTCCTATGTAATGATTAGTTTCTTTGATTTCCTTAATTCTATAATAGTATGATTCATTCTGACTTTGACTTAGCATTATGTAAAAATAGTCTGTTTGATTTTGTGAATTTCCGGATCTTCCCATTAGTGAATGAAAAGAAGAATAATTAACCCCTGCAGATACCCAGAATTTATCAGACAAAGACCTGTATTCTGCTTTTAGAGAAACAAATGGTGCATATGACATCCATGTTATTTTTGAATAATAATTACCATAACCATAATAATATGATGCTTCTTCTCTTATAAAGGCGTATTCGTGACTAAGAGAGTTAAATGTCCTAAATCCAGTCTCAATACCGAAATAGAGTTTATTTGCATTTTTATTGGGATTCGAATTTTCATTCTCGTTCTGAGAGTACAATACAATCATGAACATACTCAGAAGTAATAAAAGGGTTGTTCTTTTCATTTTAAAAGTCTATATGAATAATCAAATTTAGTGATCGTTTTTATTATGTTTTTTAATGGAAACTCATTTAATGCGTTAATCTAATAACAATTACCGGCAACTCTTCAATAACCTCATATGATATGTCTTTATTTCAATTATATATGGTGCTATTGGTTGTGCTAAAATAGTAATATTTTAAAAATATAAATCATCCAAAGAGAGTTTTGATAGGCTTGTTCTTCTTCGAATTCAATTATTTCTCAATTCATTGGATTTGCGGTCAATCCATTAATACTCTTCTAAAAATTCAATAATAGTCAAATTCTTTAAAATTGATAACTTAAATAAATACCAGCGCTTTTAGGAACAAAATAAAAAGACAATTCCGTATGTATAATTAATAATTGTGAGATCCATGACTTTTTTCTTTTTTGTTTCATTGTATTTTTTTTAACGGGTTATTTCGGAAACAAAAAAAAACAGTTATTCCGTATTTATCTAAAAAAAAGGTGTGACAAAGAGTGTGACAAGTTTTATATAGTTATTAATCAACTAAATATAAAAACAAAATTAATGAGGACGGATTGATTATTTTTAATTTAATTTGAATAAAACAATACCTCTCGAAAATTAATGAGCTTGCAAATGATTAACGATATTTGGTTTTGGGAACAAGCAAAAATTAAATACTACAGCACCTTAAATTTTTTAGACGGTCATAAAACGTTAACAGCTGGTTTGGCCTATCTGGGTATAGCGCGTTGCAAATATTATCTAAATGAAGCTGTGGCAGATGAAATCGAAAAAAGCAATCAACTATTATTAAAAACAGGATCTGATGATCATCTAATACACGGAAGATATATTTCTACTTTGTTAAAAAAAGATTTTTCCTAGGACGATATAGAAAAGTTAAAAGCTATTGCCGCCGATTTTGTCTAGGCTGGATTAAGTAACAATGCAGCCAACGCATACAAAAACCTGGCAATAAAATACCAAGAAATAGATGAAATTGACACCGCCTTATTATATATTGATAAAGCCATTGCGTGCAATATGGATATTTATCCTGGTGTTTCAGATACACCTGCCTTGTATCAAGTTAAAGGGATGCTTTATTATTTGGAGGACAATAATGAACTGGCGATAACCTATTTACTAAAAGCCCTACAACCCCTTCACCAAAGGTGAATCAATCTCCTGTTCGCTATCTTTTTTAAGCACAAAGCGTTTGTAGTACGAAAAAAGCAGGGTGGTAACAGGCAGAGCTATCAACATACCCAATAATCCCAGCAAACTACCCCATACAGATAGTGCAAGTAATATAATGGCTGGATGCAGGCCATATACTCGCCCCATTATCTTAGGTACCAACACGGTTTCCTGAATAAGTTGCACCACTCCCATCACTATGGTTGCCAGCAAAATTACATGCCAAAAGCTTTGTCCGGTGTCCATGGCCCTAAGCAGCGACAAAAGTACCACAGGAATTAAACCGGCTATCTGTAAATACGGCACAATGTTTAAAGCACCTATAAACAACCCTATAATAATAGCCATAGGGAGACCAATTATTCTAAATCCAATAGCCAATAGCACCCCCACTATAAGTGCGATGAGACCTTGTGCCCTGAAATATATTTGCATTCCCTGGGTTAAATCGCTAAAAACCTCCTTAACAGATTCACGATAACGGGGTGGCACCAATCCTATCCAACCATCAGCAATTCGCTTAAAATCGATGAGCAAAAAAACCAGATACACAAGAATAATGAGCAAGCCCACCAATCCAAAAATAAAACTCATGGAACCTGAAAATACCTTCCAAGCCTGACCAAATAAACCTTTAAGCGACTCGGCTACATTTTGCGATTTTAATAGCTCCGTAAAATTCGTGTTATCCACATAATTCTTAATATAATCTATTGTCTCTTGAGGTAAAACATCGGTTGCAGTGGCCTCGTCAAGATAATTACGGATGAGATGAACCATTTTAGCCATTTCCCCAAAAAACTGCGGAACCAGCCATATAAATAAAAGATAGCAACTCCCAAACACAATAAGTAGACTGGTAAATACGGCCAACCCTCGAAATTTAAACCTGCATTTATATTGAAAAAAATCCACCATTGGATTGATTAAGTAGGCCAGCAGAAGTGCCACAAAAAATGGGATGAGTGCCCCGCTCAATCTTTTAAGTAGAAAGTAAACTGCAAATAAAGAGGCAACCGACAAAACTATCCGTACTACTCTGTCAAAAGTGTAAGGTTTGGAGTGATGTATGTTCATATAAATTTGAATTTTGGGGTAAGTTATAAAAATGCAAGGATACATTAATTTTATCAAAATAAATTTGAATTTTATACGTTGTATAAACACAGATTGTCACATTGTGAATCAGTGTTAAATTTTGTAATTATTTATGAATCATTTGGACTGATTTAATAGGATTTAACATCTTTAATCCTTAATTTTAACCTTATATTTGCATGTTGTAATTCATATTTACAAACAGCACATTAGCCTCAAACTATATCTGATGCATACCTTAAAAAAATACTTATTTCTTTTGCTATTGCCCTTAGCGTTACTCTCGTGCGAAAGAGAATTTGTGTATTTAAATGGATCAGAGGGATTAAAGTTTTCAGTAGATACCCTGATGTTTGATACTATCTTCACCGATTTAGGCTCCGTCACCCGAAATTTTATGGTTTACAACACATACAATGAAGATATCATCATTGAAAGCATTCAGTTGTCGGGAAACAATCAGGGCAACTTTAGATTGAATATTAACGGTCGTGCGGAATCCATGGTGGACAACATTAAAATAAATGCCAAGGATAGCCTGTTTGTTTTTGTTGATGTTACTATTAAACCCGACGACAAAAATAGCCCGTTTGTTGTGGAAGATTCCATTCTATTTTATTCAGGCGAAAAAACACAGAAAATAAATTTGGTGGCCTATGGGCAAAATGTGGTTTTGCTCGAAAATAAAAAGTTAAAAACTACCACTTTCACGGCGGATAAGCCATATTTGATATACGATGTTTTGCAAGTGGATAGTTTTGAAACCTTGACCATAGAACCCGGGGCAAGGTTGCATTTTCATAATGATGCCCTTCTGGTTGTTTTTGGAAGCATGCAAGTGAAGGGGACAGCCGAAGAACCCGTTTCGTTTTTGGGCGATAGGTTAGAGGAATGGTATCAGGACAAACCAGGTCAGTGGGGCTATATTCATCTTATGCCCGGAAGTTTCGATAATGTGATTGACCATGCCATCATTAAAAATGGTTCCAAAGGAGTTTTTGCCGATTCGGTTGGCTTGGGTAATGATGCGCCTTTACAAATAAGCAACACACTTATTAACCATATGTCTCAATTTGGCATTGTCACTCAAAACGCCAAAGTGGATGTTTGGAATACCGTGATAGCCGATTGCGGTCATAACTCGGTGGCTTTAACTTTTGGGGGAACGTATAACTTTTATCACTGCACCATTGCCAATTATTTTCCGAGCTGGAGCAACCGCAATACCCCTGCACTCTTCCTGAATAATTATTTTATTGATAAGGAAAAGGGAGCCGATGATAAGTCTGTGGTTAATCCACTTATTGAGGCTAACTTTTTCAACTCCATTGTTTATGGTGCCCAATTTACCGAAATAGGTTTCGATTTTCATAAAAAAAATGGCATTGAGGATGAAAGCTTGTTTAGCTACAAATTTGTTAACTGTGTGCTAAAAACCGGCAATATGGATGTTTCGGATAAAAGTAAATATATTAGTGTCTGGTCCAACGATGATCCCAATTTTATCGACTACAAAAAATACAACTACCAACTGGATACTTTATCCTTTTGTAAAGATATTGGAGATAACGTAATTGGAGGTAAATTCAAATTCGATATTCTGAATAACAACCGACTCAATGATAAAGGCCCCGACTTGGGAGCATACGAAAGAATTGAGGAAGAGTAAGTTACTTGTTTGTTTAACTGTCCTCACGCTATGCTTTCAGCTCCAATTAGCTGCTCAAAATAAGGATGAATTGGGTGTGATGTTTTACAATGTCGAAAACCTGTTCGACACAGATAACGACAGCCTAAAGCTGGATGATGAATTTACACCCTTTGGCGATAAACATTGGACATATGCAAAATATATGGCCAAACTAAAAAATATTTCCAGGGTAATTATGGAGGCCGGTGGCTGGAATCCACCTTTTTTAATAGGGGTGTGCGAAGTTGAAAACAAAAAGGTATTAAGCGACCTGATTTGGAAAACAGGACTCAACCATCTCGATTACCACATTATCCACCACGAATCACCCGATGAGCGTGGTATTGACGCAGCACTTCTTTACCGCAGTAATATTTTCACTCCATTGGAATCTATTCCCATTAAAGTGGATTTTGGCGAGGGTTCGCGCCCCACACGCGATATACTGTATGTTTTTGGATACATTAAGGATACCATCCCATTGCATGTTTTTGTGGCTCACTTCCCATCCCGTTATGGGGGCGTGCAAAATACCAAACCTTTGCGATATAAGGCGGCTCAAATACTTAGCGACACCATAAAAAGTATCCTTGCCCACGAGACGGATGCCCATATTATTGCCATGGGCGATTTTAACGATGAACCGGAAGACGAGAGCATGCAGTACTTGGCAAAAAGCGGTGAGCTTGTTAACGTTTCCTCCACAGCCCAAACCATCAGCAACTCGATGGGTACTTTAAAGTTTCAGTACGAATGGAATACCTTTGATCAGTTTTTGATATCAAAAAATTTGACGGATACTACCCGAATATTTTTTGTCGAAAAACCCATGAAGATACTTGATTTTCCATTTTTATTAGAAGAGGATAAAAGTTTCACTGGATTAAGACCCTTTAGAACATATATTGGGTATAAGTATAATGGAGGTTTTAGCGACCACTTTCCCATATGGCTCAAGTTACAGATCAAACAGCAATAAGTAAAATTTTGAACTTATGTTTATAATTTAACTAATGCAAATCATGTGTTGAATAAAGTCTCACACCAATCCACTATGAGTTCAACCCTTTCAGGGCTGTGTAACTTCTTCATGTTTACCGGGTGTTTCACAAATAGAACAGAACCCTAACGGGGTTCAAGTTTTAAATAGCATAGGAGAAAATGATTATCTTATATATATTATATTTTGCCTAAGCCACTCGTACAGTGTCACACTGCAAGCATGGGATACATTCATTGATTTAATAGTGCCAATCATTGGTATATGGTAAAAATAAGCACATTGTGCTAATATCGGCTCAGGTAAACCATTTATCTCGTTGCCTAACACCATAGCCATCTTTTTTGGCAAAAAACTTTCAATCAGATTTTCGGAATTTTGCACGGTTTCTAAGGCTACAATGGTGTACTCATCTGGGATATGATTTTTCCAATTTTCATGATCGCAAAAAAGCCATTCCACTTGTCCGGCAGCAGCACCAGCCACCTTTTTAATCTTATTATGACGCACCGATAGATCGTCGCCGATAAATAAAACTTTACTGCAACCAAAATTACTGGCCAATCGGATGATATGACCCATATTTTCGGGGGATTTAAATTGGTATGCTACAACGATAGGTCCATCAGCATGGATTTTATAATCAACTGATGCGAAAAGAGGGGCGCATTTTGTATCCAGACTATTTGTCATGCTTTTGTTGTTGTAAACCAAGTTCATTGGCTAACTTTATCATTAAACCAAAGGCCTGTTCTCTTTCGTTTTCAATCTCCCCTTCCAGAATAGCCTCTTTAATAGCTGCTTTTATATCGCCAATCTGTCGACAAGGTCCAATTCCAAAGGTTTCCATAATATCCTCGCCAGTAACAGGAGGTTGAAAGTTACGCAAGCGATCCTTTTCTTCTATCTCCTTAAGCTTTTGCCGCACCAATTTAAAGTTCCTTAAGTATTGTCGAACTTTCACCTCATTTTTTGAGGTGATGTCGGCCTCACATAAGGTCATCAACGAATCAATATCATCGCCGGCATCAAAGAGTAATCGCCTTACGGCTGAGTCGCTCACTTCATCTTCCGACAGCACAATGGGACGCATATGCAAATGCACCATCTTCTGAACGAACTTCATTTTGTCGTTCATCGGAAATTTCATGCGCTTAAATATCTTCGGTACCATTTTCTGTCCCACATGATTATGGGCATGAAAAGTCCAACCCAACTTATCATCGAAGCGCTTGGTAAGCGGCTTAGCAATATCATGAAACACAGCTGCCCATCGTAACCAAACATCATCCGTATAAGGAACAATCCTATCGAGCACCTTTAAGGTATGATAAAAATTGTCCTTATGTTTTTGTCCATTCACTTCTTCAACCCCTTTCATGGCTTGCAGTTCGGGCAATATAATCTGTAGCAGACCAGTTACTTCCAATAGCTTAAAGGCCGCGGAAGGCACATCGCCCATTATCATCTTATTCAACTCATCCACAATACGTTCACTCGAAACAATATGGATGCGATCCTTGTTATTTTTTATCCCTTCAAAAGTATCGGCGTCTATTTTAAAATTAAAACGTGCAGCAAAACGTATGGCTCTGAGCATGCGCAAGGGATCATCGGAGAAGGTAATGTCGGGCTCGAGTGGTGTGCGGATGATACCATTCTTCAAATCCTCTTCACCATCGAATGGATCAACCAATTTTCCGAAAGTTTCTTTATTTAGCGACAGAGCAAGGGCGTTAATGGTAAAATCTCTGCGATTCTGGTCATCATTAATAGTTCCGTCCTCCACAATAGGCTTGCGCGAATCTCTTTGATATGATTCTTTACGAGCGCCCACAAACTCAATCTCCACATCTCTAAATTTAAACATGGCAGTTCCAAAGTTCTTAAAAACAGACACTTTGGGGTTTCCCAGACGGGCTGCCACATTTTCAGCCATTTCAATCCCGCTACCTCGCACTACAATATCAATATCCTTCGATGCCATTCCCAACATCAAATCTCTCACATAACCCCCAATTACATAGGTTTCTATTTTGTTTAAATCTGCCACATGCCTAACCGCATTAAACACACTACCTTTTAATTTTTCCTTTATTATAGTTTCTGTCATTTTTACTGATTAACGGCTATTTAAAAGCGAATGCAGCCAATTTTATTTCCGGTCATCTACCTCAACTTTCTGTATTTTGCAGTAATGCCGTCCTTCCTTTAATGTTATTGGTTTTATTTTCAGGGTGACAAAATTACAATTTATTTACGGGATAATACTAGTATTGTATCATCTGAAAATGCATGTAACCGTGCAACACCTTGATATTATACAAACCCACAATATATTTGCAGCATTTTGCTGTCGCAGTGTTTCATAGATTTTCAAACATCTTTACTACTGTTTTGTTTACCTAAAAAATACAGTTACACGCCATACTGAATAGCAACAAAACTCACAAATTAAATTATGGCACAAATATTGATATTTACATATCGACAATATTAGATATATTTATATCTAAAAGTATAACCAGAATATTCATTTAAAGTAAATAATCATGTTAGAGCATTTGACAAAAGAAACATTCAAGCAGAAAGTGTTTGATTTTGAGGAAAATAAAGACTGGAAATTCGCAGGAAACAAACCTTGTTTAATCGATTTTTATGCTGATTGGTGTGGACCATGTAAAGCAATCGCCCCCGTTTTAGAGGAGTTATCGAAGGACTATGAAGGAAAAATTGATATTTACAAAGTTGATACTGAAGTCGAAAGGGAATTAGCCGGAATGTTTGGTGTACAAAGTATACCCTCCTTACTTTTTGTGCCCAGCGAAGGTCAGCCTCAAATGGCGCAAGGTGCACTGCCCAAAGAGTCACTAAAAAAGGCATTTGAAGATGTTTTAAAAGTCAGTTTAGATTAAATTATTCTTTCTCCCATAAAAAAGAAACCTTAAGCATACGCAGAAAAAATGGCTTTACAAACTGGTTTTTCTGCATTCATTTATAATTAGAACAGCTATGAAAGTATATATTATTTTAGGCCTATTATCGGTTTTTACTTTTGGCCATGTTTCATGCGCCAATAAAGCCGAAGCCAAGTCTTCAGATCAGAACACGGAAAAAAATGACGTGATTCACTTGAATGAAGAATCGTTTAAGAAATTGGTGTTCGATTACGAGAATGGTAAAGAATGGTCATACAACGGAAAAGTCCCTGCCATTTTAGATTTCTATGCCGATTGGTGTGGACCATGTCGTCAGATTGCTCCCATTTTGCAGGAATTGCAAAAGGAGTATAACGGAAAAATTCAGGTATTTAAAGTAGATACTGACAAGGAAAAAGAATTGGCCGCTATCTTTGGTATTAGAAGCCTGCCCACCATTGTTTTTATACCTTTAAATGGGGAGCCCCAAGCAATGATGGGAGCCCGTCCGAAAGCTGAATTCGAGAAAATGGTAAGCGAAGTTTTAAAGGTGAGCAAATAAAATTTAGATATTAACAAACACATGTGTTATGAAAAAATTCATGTGTTTGTTAACCAAACAGCTCTAATGCAAAACAATGGCAATCAGTTGTTATCGTTCTTAAATTAGAAACACAATCCAATAACTCCGTTAATATTGGGGAGCAAAACCACTTTAAACATTTGGTGATATACCTTTTATAAAAAGCTAAAAAACAAATTTCACCATCTTCCTAAATCGTCCTTATCAGCAACACCACACATGATATCAAAGTGATGGCCAATGTGGCACTTCGGAATATGTTGCTCGGGATAAAACTATTGAGTCGCTTCCCAATAAACGAGCCTACATATAAAATAGGAAAAAACATCAAAAGCATTTTTAAGGATTCATGAGTAAGTAGTCCCATACTTAAATAACCTGCGATAGCAATTACCGAGGTAACAATATTAAACCACGAAAATATTTCGCGAAATTCCCTGTTACTAACTTTGGTAAGGTTCAATAAAAGAGCCAATGGAGGGCCGCTTACCGATATAGCTCCGGTTAAGAAACCGATTACAGCACCACTTATTTTATAGGTGAGCTTTGATATGGATACAACTTTTTTAAAGCTGAATATAGTCAGGAGTGTAAGTATAATAAAGACCACGGTGATAGTACGAATCATCATTTCCTCGGGAATATACTTTAAAACAGCAGCGCCAGCAAACGAAAAAATACCGCCCCAAACTATTAGTGATATATATTCGCGTTTAACAAGTCCTTTTTCCTTTTTTTGTAATACAATAATAGTCGACGAAATAAGGTTGCAGACCAATAGCACCGGTATAATTTCCACAGGCGGATACCATATTAATAAGGGTGGTAAAGCCACTAAGGCAAATCCAAAACCGGTTACCCCTTTTATTAGGCTTGCAACAGAAACGATAAGTAATATCCAAAACAATTCCATTCTGTTTAATTTAATGCGTATTTTAAATTATTATTTTAGAGTGAGCAAAAAGAGTGAGCCCGCAGCTATGATAAACCATAGTAGAATTCCCAGAATAAAACTTTTTGCACCTGCTTTTTTAGCTTCAGAAACTGAAATATCGGAGCCAATCAAAAACAGCGCAACTACCATTCCTTTTTTACCTAACCAGTTAATGTGTTCAAAAGTACTTCCCCAGCTTGGTACTAAATGTGCAATCACCATAGTAACCACAAATAGCAAAATGAAATAGGGAACTTTAACTTTATTTTTTTCGCCTTTTTGCGCCAAGGAAATAACAATGGACAATGGAATAATCCACAATGCTCTTATCAATTTAACGGTTGTTGCAATACCCAAAGCCTTTTCGCCATAAATAGCTCCTGCCCCTACCACCGAACTGGTGTCGTGGATGGCAATAGCCGCCCAATGACCGAATGTTTCTTGCGAAAGATTTAACAAATGACCTATGTAAGGAAATATAAACAAAGCTACTGCATTTAAAACAAATATGACCACCAAGGAAAAGGAGACCTGATAGTTTTTGGTTTGCAAAACACTGGATATGGCAGCTATGGCACTTCCTCCGCAGATGGCGGTACCCGAGGCAATCAGTAAGCTTATTTTAGAATCCACTTTCAGCATCTTCCCCAAGAATATACCAAAACCCATCACCACAACTACCGATATGGCTGTTTCAATAAATGCCATTTGTGAGGTTTCGATAACCTGTGCTAGATTCATTCCAAAACCCATCAACACAATGGATGCTTTCAGGAACAGAGAAGTATGTCCCTGGCTCGATTCGGTTTTTATCCCTAATAAAGATAGTCCTATGCCAATAAGCAATGCAGTGGCGGGCGATAGGAGCGGCGTAAAACATAGAGCTCCAACCAAAAAGTAGATAATTTGTGTTTGCTTTACGGTAAGTGACATTTATATTTGTTTTAATTGTTGCAACAAAAGTACCTGTTGCAAATAGTCAAAGCAAATACAAAAAAACTATATTGCATAACTAAAAGTTATGTGCCGAAAGAAAGTTGATGAAGGTCTGTGCATTGCTGGCTACATTTCCTTGACGCAGGGCAATCCTGAATTTTCGGGCCATTTCAAGATTTCTGACCTTAATTTTTACAATGGTTTTAAGTCGTAGTTCCTTTACAATTGATTTTTCGGAAACTACGGCAATACCATCGAAATCGGACAGAAAATTTTTAATGGCCTCGGTACTTCCCAAATGTATAATGACATTTAAATCGTCAAAGCGTAAGTTGTTTACCTTTAGTGCCTCCCCGATAACCTCAGCTGTACCGGATCCTTTTTCGCGCAAAACCATGGGTATCTCCTGAAAATCGGATAAGGTTATTTGCTTGCGCTTGGCATAAACACTATTGCTGCCCGTAACTACTACCAGTTCATCATCTAAAAAATCGATGTATTTTAAAGCAGCCAGCGAGGAGGTGTTTTCAACCAAGGCCAGGTCTATTTCGTCTTCAAGCAGCATCCTTTTTATGTCGAACGAGTTGGCACTGTAGAGATACAAATCAATATTAGGGTATCTTTTATAAAACAGCGCCAACACCTCCGGAATCACATATTGCGAAATAGTTGAACTCGCTCCAATCTTTAAGGTGCCTTTATAAGTATTGTTGAGCCTGCCCAATTCAAATTCGAGTTCGGCATATTGTAGTTGTATCTTTTTCAGGTATTCGTAGTTCACTTTACCTGCCTGAGTAAGATAAATCCTGTTTCCCTTTCGCTCAAAAAGAGTACTACTTGAGCTACTTTCCAATTCTTTGATGTGCTTGCTCACGGCCGGCTGGCTAATAAACAATTCTTCTGCTGCTTTCGAAAAACTTAAATTCTCGGCCACCGCCATAAACACTTTGTCTCTATGATCCATAAAACAAAGTTATGGATTTCCACCAGTTTTTTTAGCACTAAAAACAAATCAGCTGACTATATTTGTACAGCAAAATTAATTCTTATCTAAATCTGTATGAATCATTTTGATAATGTAGCCCGTCAATGGGATGAAAATCCGGAGCGTTTGGAACGATCCAAAGCAATAGCCGGGGAGATAATTACCAGACTTTCCGGTGAAGGAACAAAACGGGCACTTGAGTACGGTGCAGGTACCGGGGCATTAAGTTTTATGATGCAGGATTATTTTTCGGAAATTGTTATGATGGACAGCTCTGTGGAGATGGTAAAAGTAATGGAAGAGAAGGTTTTGGAAGCAGGGCTTACCCATTTAAAACCAGTGTTTGGCAATTTGGAAGAAGTGGATTACCGGGATGGAAATTTTGATGTGGTTTATTCATTAATGGTGATGCACCACGTTAAAGAAATTGACCTCGTATTGGAACGGTTTTCAGAAATCGTAACCAAGGGTGGTTCTTTGTTGGTCGTGGATCTTTTTGAAGAAGATGGCTCTTTTCATAACGAGGAGTTTACCGGACATTTGGGTTTTAACCCAAAAAAGCTGAAACAAAAATTAGTAGCAGCCGGTTTCAAGTCGGCTAATTATCATCACTGTTTTACCATGCACAAACCAAATATGAAGGGAGAAATAAAAACCTTCCCCCTCTTTATGATGATTGGAAAGCGATGAGCACAATGCCATGCTTCTCTTTGGAGAGGCTTTTAAACTCAAGATAGAAAAAAACAAGAATATATTAACAGGCTATTGAAGGTTGTATCAACAATATTACGGTTCGCACAGAACCAAATACATTTCAGTCATTCAGGTAATGATATTTACAGCACGCTGACAGTCATACCCTGAGGACTGCTGGCTGAGAGCTCATCGCTGAATCCGAACCCTGGCATCTACAGCTACAATACCATCCTTGTTTCCAAGTAGAGGATTGATGTCTAACTCTTTTATCTCAACTGCAAAGCGCAACATGGTGGACAACCTGACAATGATGTCGGCGAACTCATCAATATCAATACCCTCCTGCCCTCGAATACCTTCGAGAATTTGTCTTCCTTTGAGGTCGTTAATCATGCCTAAAGCCTCTTCTTTGGTTAGTGGAGCTAATCCCGACGACACATCTTTAAGTACCTCAACAAAAATACCGCCCAATCCGCAAAGCATCACATGTCCAAAACCCTGTTCGTATTTGGCACCAATAAAAAGTTCGATTCCCTCTAACATAGGCTGAATGACGACTCCTTGCACATTTTCAATAGACATCATTCGATTAAACTCTTTTTCGAGGAAAAAACTGCTGTTAATATTGATCGATACTCCACCGACATCAGATTTATGAATGGGGCCTACCACCTTCATCACACATGGATAAGGAATCTCCTCTATTTTTTTTGCTAGCTCCTTTTCATTCTTAATCATTATCTCACTGACCATGGGTATACCAGCGGCAGCGAATAATTTTTGAACCTGTTCCGGTTTCAAGTATCCATCTTCGAATCCAGAGATCAAAGCCCTAATAGTGGGTACATCTACCCCTTTCATCTGAATAGCTTCTTTTACCGGCTTAATAAAATTGTGCACTTTGGAAAGGGCATGACCCAGCATTACCTCATCGGGAAAGTTGATATTGCCCTTGGAAATAAAGTACTTAATATCGTCATCGGCATTTACTACCGAAGGCAAAATGGGATAAATAGGCTTTTGGCAGGTACGCATTTTTTGGTGCAGCACCTCGTACACCTCCCTAACCGGAAAAAGGCCTGGGCTGCCAAAGATGACTGCCATGGCATCGATATGGTCAAAGTCCTTCTCGCAAGCATCTATAATATCGGCCAGCTGCTCTGCTGTTCCGGTTGCTAAAAAGTCGATGGGATTGCCCACACTGGAGCCATCGTACAATTTTTTTCGCAATAAATCTGCCTTAATTCCCTGAATGGTTGGTATTTTAATTCCTCCTTGCGATAAAGAATCGGTGAGCATTACCGCAGGTCCGCCGGCATGAGTTATCACAGCCATGTTATCGCCTTTAAGCTCTTTAGCCATAAATACGGCTGCTACCGTTGCCAGCTCCAGTCGTCCATAACAGCGCACAATACCCGCTTTTTTAAACAGAGCGTCCACAGCCGTATCGGGAGTGGCCATGGCACCCGTATGGCTCTGCGTGGCTCTCATGCCTGCCTCGGAAGTTCCGGATTTTATGGCGGCTATCTTACACCCTTTGTGCACCAATGAATTGGCATGGTGCAATAATTTATCGGGGTTACTAATACTTTCGATATACAGCAACTTTATTTTAGAGCTATGGTCGGGATCAAAGGTTTCGTCGAGATAGGCCAACACGTCCTCCACCCCTATCTGTGCGCTATTGCCTACTGAAAATATACTATTGAATTTTAAGCCCAAGGCAACACCCGTTTCCAGAATGAAAACCGCGGTGGCCCCTGAGCCTGAAATGAAATCGGCACCTGAGGGATCCAGCATCGGTATTGGCTGCGTAAAGATGCTGTGGTGGTTCACATTAATAATACCGATACAATTGGGCCCCATCAGGCAACCGTTAACAACTTTAACAGCATCTACCATTTCCTGCTCGTACAGCGCCCCTTGGGCACTCTCTTCGCTAAAACCGGCCGAGATAACTATAAATGCTGTTGTATTTTTTTTTGTAGTGAGAGCTCTAACAGCAGCCGGACAGTGTTTTGCAGCAATGGCTACTACCGCCAAATCCACATCTTTGGGCAAATCCACAATAGTTGGATACGACTTAACCCCTTGTACAAGTTCCTGATTTGGATTAACCACATAAATTTCGCCACGGTAACATTCCAAAATATTATGCAAAATCTTTCCACCAGGTTTCTGCAAATCATTGGAAGCTCCAACCACAACGATACTTTGAGGGTTAATCAACTGCTCATTAATCATCATCCTAAAATTATTGCGTAAGCTATAAATTCAAAATTCATCATTTATTTTTCGGATAACAATGAAATATATCACCTACTTGTTAAGTGTAAATGATTAGCACAACTTAAAGCTGTAAAGTTTCACTTGGAGATATATTAATTAAAATTCAGTAAAAACCTTTTTCAAGAAGTTTAACTTTAACGATGTATGTATTAACAGATACATTGTTCATATTTGTAATATTTTATGAAAAATTAGGTGGTATTTTTTGCAAATGACGCTTTAAATAGAATATATATACCTTAAGATTATGAGTAATAATATGGAAAATATACTTCGTAAAGAGGAATTCGATTTTAAAGATATAGTTGCTCTTTTACAGGCCGAGGGGGAAGATCAGAAATTGCTGTTTGCAAAGGCTCAGGAGGTGCAATTAAAATATGTGGGCAAAAAAGTTTATTACAGGGGCTTGGTCGAGTTTTCCAACGTGTGCGAAAAAAACTGCTTTTATTGCGGTATTCGTAAGGACAATAAAAAAGTGGATCGCTATAATTTGAACGATGAGGAGGTACTTGAAGCGGCCAGATATGCCCATGTAAATAAATATGCCTCACTGGTACTTCAATCTGGCGAACGCAGCGATGTGCATTTTATCAACCGGGTGGATAAGCTGTTAAAAAAGATAAAAGAAATAACCCATGGTGAGCTTGGCATAACCATTTCCTTGGGCGAGCAGAGCGACGAAACCTATGCCCAATGGTTCCAAAGTGGTGCCCATCGGTATCTGCTGCGCATAGAAACCACTAACGAAGTGCTTTACAAACAGATACACCCCAACAACGACATTCATGATTTTGAAAACAGGTTACGTTGCCTGAAAGCCATAAAAAAAATAGGTTATCAAGCAGGAACCGGCGTAATGGTGGGGCTTCCGTGGCAGACCTTTGAGGACTTGGCTCGCGACCTTCTGTTTATGAAAGAAATGGATATTGATATGTGCGGCATGGGACCTTACATTGAACATCACGAAACACCACTATTCGGCAACAAGGATATTTTATGGCCTAGACAAACTCGCTTTTCGGTTACGCTGAACATGATAGCTGTACTGCGCATTTTGATGAAAAACATTAATATTGCTGCAGCCACCGCCCTGCAAGCCATCGACCCAATGGGCCGCGAAAAGGCACTGCGAGTAGGCGCCAATGTTATCATGCCCAACATCACCCCTTCCTCCCATCGTAAAGATTATCAGTTGTACGAGAACAAACCTTGCATTGATGAAGGTGCCGATGATTGTGGCGACTGCCTGTCATTGCGAATAGAAATGGCCGGACGCGAAGTGGGATTGGGCGAGTGGGGAGATTCGAAACATTTTTTAAAACGCAAGAAATAACTTACAATAGCACACGGGTTAACTTTATACATCTTGGTCATAGTTAGCCCGTGCGCATCAACTTCATTTTTTATATCGACAGCACTCTGGTAAGCTCTAGGAGGCCGGGATTTAATGGCTTTTTATGCTTTAAGGCCTGATTAAAGGGTACCTGTACAACGCCTTTGTTCACCAATCCGAGCATCACATTACGCTGTCCGTCGTTGAGAGCTTCAATAGCCGAAACACCCAGGCGGCTAGCGGTAACCCTGTCGAAAGCAGATGGAGACCCCCCACGCTGTATATGCCCCAGGATGGTAACACGGGGATCAAAATTAGGATATTCGCTTTTAATTTTTTCGGCCAGCATAATGGCTCCACCGTTAATTTTTTCACCCTCAGCCACTATCACAATGCTACTTCTCTTATTTTTGTTGTGCCCTTTTTCCAAGTAGTTATAAAGCTGTTTAAAATCCATGTCTATCTCAGGCACCAATATGGCCTCAGCACCAGAGGCAATACCGCTACGCAAAGCTAAAAATCCCGCATCGCGACCCATCACTTCCACAAAAAATATACGGTTATGGGCACTAGCCGTATCCCTTATTTTATCCACGGCATCCACCACGGTATTTAATGCGGTATCGTATCCGATGGTATAATCTGTTCCATACAAATCGTTATCGATAGTACCGGGAATACCCACAATGGGTATGTTGCACTCGCTGCCAAAAATACGTGCTCCGTTAAAAGTTCCGTCGCCACCTATCACAACCAGACAGTCAATACCATGCTTCTCCAAATTTTTATAAGCTTGCTCCCTACCCTCTTTGGTTCTAAATTCCTGGCTACGTGCCGTTTTTAATATGGTTCCCCCCTTATGAATGATGTTACTTACCGATCTGGAGGTCATTGGCTGCATATTATCGTGAATCATACCATGGTAACCCTGCATGATGCCCACTACTTCCATATTGCCGCAAATGGCGGCTCTAACCACGGCACGTATGGCCGCATTCATTCCGGGTGCATCACCACCCGATGTTAGTACACCTACTTTTTTTAGTTGTCCCATGTTTTCTATTCCTCTTTTGTTTTCTATTTGTCTTTTGTTATAATTTCAATTTTTTGTGCCACCTGCTGCAATAACCAGAGCGGCGTGGATGTAGCTCCACTTATGCCAACAGAGATAAGGGGTTGGCCAAACCAATCCTCATTTAATTCATCGCCATTACTCACCATATACGAACGTTGGTTTGCTTCTAAACATTTAGCAAACAGCATTTTGGCATTACTACTTTTTTTACCTCCAACAAATATCATCACATCATGATTCTTGGCAAAATGCCTCACTTTTGGTAAACGACTGGCTACCTGACGGCAAATGGTATCGAAGGATTTAAACTCCAAGCCTGGCTGTATGTTTTCTTTTAGATAGGCAGCAATACGATCGAATTCATCTATTCCCTTAGTGGTCTGAGCATAAAAATGGATTGGCTTTCCCAAATCTATTTTCATGGCTTCCTCCATGGATTCCACCACAATGGCTTCGTTATTGGTTTGGCCAACAAGACCTATCACTTCGGCATGTCCGTGTTTGCCATAAATAATTACTTGTCCGTTTTTATCTTTTAAATCAATCCACGAGTTTTTAATTCGCAGCTGAAGCCTCAAAACAATAGGGCAGGTAGCATCAATAATGGTATGTCCTTTTTTCTTTGCATTTTGATAAGTAGAGGGAGGTTCACCATGAGCACGTATCAGTATTGTTTTTTTATCGAGATTTAACAATTCATCATTCGATATAGCACTTAAACCCTTATCTTTCAATCGCTCCACTTCCATATCGTTGTGCACAATATCGCCTAACGAATAAATCTTTTCATTCTCCCTTCTGTCGCCATAGGCTTGCCCCTGGCGAATCTTTAATTGGTTTTCGGCTGCTTCAACGGCCTTAACCACCCCAAAGCAGAAACCTGAGGCAGGATCTATTTCAATAATTACTGAAGACATTTTTTCGGATTAATTTTTCCCTATTCAAAAATACTATTTAGTGGCTTATCAGGTTGCGCACTTTAAGTTGATCCACAATAAAATTTAGCTGCTCCTTCTTGCTCATATCACTATTGTCGAGTACAACGGCATCGTCGGCTTTTTTCAATGGGCTCACATCACGATTTTCATCCATATAGTCACGCTTTCTAACGTTTTCCATTACTTCATCAAAAGTAATTTCCTGGTTCTTTTCCTGGTATTCTTTAAAACGTCGCTGCCCCCTTATAATTGGGGATGCAGTCATGAAAAGCTTTAAATCGGCATGCGGGAATACTACGGTTCCGATGTCGCGCCCATCCATAACAATACTATCCGTTTGACCCATGGATTGTTGTAGCTCCACCATCTTTTTACGTACAAATCCGATGGCACTAATTTGGCTCACATTGTTGCTCACCTCGGGACCCCTAATGTCATTTTCTACCAATTTACCGTTTAGATAGGTTTGGTTGGTTTTACTTTGAACATCAAACTTAAAGGTGATATTGATATCATCCAATGATTCAATCAACAAATCTTCATCAATAAAACCTTCGTGGATAATCTCATTTTGCAGGGCGTAAAGGGTTACACAGCGATACATGGCTCCGGAGTCGATAAAAATAATATTAAGTAGTTTTGCTAAATCTTTAGCTACCGTACTTTTACCACACGATGAATAACCATCGATAGCAATTATCAATTTGGAATTTACTTTTATCATTGTAATTTATTTGAGCGCACAAAAATACAATGATTGTTTGGTTTTAAACAAGAAATACACAAATAACACAAAAAAAGCTGTTTAAGAATAATAGATGCAGGTAGCTAGCTCATATTAATTTTTGAAGGAGATGGCTTGGTAACCATATCCATCTAGCCTAGAACATGAAGGAATCGCTTAGGTTAAGCCTAAAAATAATCTATCCTTTAATTCCACCTTTTACGATGGGGCTAATACCCGCTTATCATTGTTTCCACTTTGAATAATGGAATTAGTTGATTTAATCTCATTTCTATTAACAATAGACCGTTAGATTTTAGATAATAGACATTAGACTTATTTACAAACACCATATTATCAGCCTGTTATCGAAAATCGCGCAACTCAGCAAAAACTCTAACATTCAGATAGTTACAAAAACATAACGAAGTGTTGATTAAGAAAAAAGCCTTTTTGCCTGCCGGCTGAAGCATCGTTTTACGACAGATTTCATTAGTTCACACACGATTATTCTTTCATCGTGAAGATATCTATCACTTCTTAACCACTTTCTGAACCAACTCTTTGCCGGCGGTACGTATTTTCACCACAAAAACACCTTGATGAAAGTCCGACATATTTATCTGTGCCTTATTATAATTTAAAGTGTAATCAGCTTCCAAATTTCTACCGTTAACATCCAACATATAAACAGTATCAATACGATCATCAGCCTCAATGTAAAGTAAGGAGCCTACAGGGTTGGGATAAACCCGAACAGCACCGTTTAATTTATCGCTATTTATACCTGTACTCACATCAACAGTTCCCTCTAAAGCAATGCTAAAAATAGGGAAGTCCGGATCGGAAGAATGAATTTGCAGGCTTTCGTTGTAGTTTTGTTGTGCATTTGGAGCAAACTTAACCTCAATGGAGTATGCTTGTCCAGGAGCAACTTTAAAGGGTGCAAAAGCAACGGTGAAGGCATCCGAACTGGAGCTGATATCGGTAATGGACAAATTGCGGGTGCCTGTATTTTTAATGCTGAATGTAGTATATTCCTCCGTATGGATAGCTACATTGGCATAACTCAAGACACTGGCATCGGTTTGAATATGCTCAATCCCAGTTATTTTAAGTAAAACAGGAATGTTTATCGGGCCTAACTGAATGTCGTTGTTGTTAATTTGAATATCTGCAACATATTCACCTTCAATTAATCGACTGGTATTTATTTGGTATTTTAAACTATCAGATTTGATGCCCGACATAAACGAATAGCCTTTTTCGACATTGCATACGCTAGGATTTAAAGTGGTAACACAATAGCTTAATGCGTTATTGAAAAACTGTAAATGACCCGTAAAGTCAATGTATTGCAAAGACTCATCGCTCATGGTTAATATCTTTCCTGTACCCCACTCGCAAAGTGCAGAATAGCAATTGCCAGTTCTGTCGTTAATTAGTCTAACTGCGGGAGCACTGACCTTTAAGGTACACTCGGCATAGTTTCCGATGACGTATTGTTGGATGGATTCGGTTATTTTATGTGGTTGCAAACTTGCATCGCCCCCCTTGGCTGCTAGTGCCTCATAGCTTATTCCGCTTCCTTGTAAAACTTCATTGTATTTGCCTATTATTCCATCCCCCTGAATAATCAGAAAACCTCCTTTATCAACCCATTCTCTAATTTCGGCTTTTTTCGACACTAAAAAATCGGCGGAGTCATCCACTATTAAAACATCTAAGGAATTAATGTCAGTTGATAAGTTAGCCTCGGTAATATGGATACAAACTGCACCTTTGGACGTAAGTATATTCTTTAAACCGATATAATAAAATACATTTCGAGCCAGTCCTATTCTAATGCCATCATATTCGGGAGTAGCCGCATAATATTTAATTGGCTTTTGTTGGTTTCCTTTTTCGTAAATAGCCTTTAGATCACCAGCATAAGCCAGCAAGCCATTGTTTAAATTATCGATGTTGATAAAGCTATCTACCTGCTGGCCACTCAGTAAATTAATAATAATTGTATCTGTTGTCACCGATAATTGTGGGGCTGCACTTATCACAATCTGTTTTTTAAGGGTGTCCATCGATACGCAATTATCAACTGCCAACTGCACCTCGTAACTGCCCGAATTGGTATAGCTGTATTTTGGGTGCTGTTCGTTCGAGGTGTTGCCGTTGCCAAAATCCCAATTCCAGATACTTGGTTTAGGTAGGGAATTGTCGGTAAATCGCAAATCGAAATTAACAGGAAAACTTTCGTCCTCCATATAAAAATCAGCCTTTACCTGTGATGCTGCATCAAAGGAAACGGTATTCCATCTTGCTTTAAAACCCTCAGACGAAACTGTGGCATCGGAACTAAAGACCAATAACAAAGTGCCAGAAGTTGCTTTTATAAGCATAGGTACATCCACCACTCCCTTTAACGAAGCGAGTAAAGGTGCCTCTTCGCTTTTACCGTCATATATTTTTAATCCATCGCAACAACCTTCTGTTTCAAAGGCCTCAATGGTCAGTGATACTTCCTTTGCGCAAATAGGCTCAATTAAAAACTTATGATTCGAATTGTTGGCATAATTTCCGTTTTCACCACCCGAATCGTAGATATATCCTGATGGAAATTTGGTTTGTGTATGAACCCCTAACATAAAATTAGTGGCTACGCGAATTTGTTTGGTACTGGTGGTTGAGCCAAATTCATTGGTAACTGTTAGCGCAACATTATATTTGCCATCGGTGGGGTATGTTATCGTTGGATTTAGATCGGATGAGTACTCGGGTTCGCCACCTTCAAAATGCCAACTTCTATTGGTGGTTATATTTTCGCTAACATCCATAAACGTTAAAGTGCCATTCGTAAATGCAATGGTATCGCTCATGGTAAACAGGGCAACCGGAACATCGGTGTTCTGTTGCAGTATCACGGTGTAATCTTCGTACTGACCGTATTGAGAGCTATTTTGTGCATCCAGACTGTCCACATAGTCGTATCTGTCGCTACCTACTCGCAAGCGCAAGGGAATATCGAAGGTTTGTCCTGATGGAATTTTAATTTCGGCTGTGTGATGCGTCGTAGTCTTGGAAGTGAATATTCTTTCGCCGGATCCGGAGAATAAACCATCATTGTTAATATCCAACCAAACGCCAACGGCTTCTTTAAAATCAGAACCTGTGCGTATGGTCAGTTTATATTTTTTCCCCTCGGTTAATACGGTTTGTTGGGTGCATGTAAAATCTGCATAGCCTTCGTCGGCACCTCTCGAACGGTGGTCTATTTGGTTTAATTGCACACTATAAATGCCGCCACTACCTTTTTCTATTGATGCCGGTGTGTACGCCGCAGCTATTGGAGTGCCTTGGTCCGAAACGGAGATATAATTCTTAACTTCCGAAACATCGCTAAAGTTACATCCGGAGGTTCCCGAAACCGCTAACTTTACATCATATTGGCCTGGGTAGTTTATGGTTAAGGTGGGATTCTGTGCTGTGCTAAATTCTTCGTCGTTTAAATACCAGGTATAGGTTTCAGCTTGGGTGCTGATGCTTTGTAGCTCTACAATAGCCGGAGTTCCACAATAATTGGTTTGCTCGGCAATAAATGCGGCTGTAACAGCATTGTCGAAAGGCATACCCACACCTACGGCATGCCATGCATTGGTTACCTGAATAACCTCGTTGGAGCAATCGCCATACAAATCGATGGCAGACTGTATGGAATAATCACGGGCATCATTGTAATTGCTGTATCGGCTAAGATATACGGTAAGGTTGCGATAGGCGATAGCTGCGGCAGCTTCAATTCCAATAGCCTCCACCATAAAGCTATTTCCCTTGTCATTTACCCCGCTGCCGCCCTCACATAATAAATAAAACCAATAGTTTTGAACCATCGAATTGCTATGAACACCGCCATGGTCGGCATAACCAAACTTCCAGAAATCGCCTTTGTAAGTGCTGGGCTGAAAGATACTTTTGGGATCGCCTATATTTCGCATGTACGATGTGCCATCCAAATATATTTGTTCGCCCACCAAGTAGTTTGCCGTGCTTGGGTTGGCATAAAAATCGATGGCCAGTCCAAAAATATCGGAGAAAGACTCGTTCAACGCTCCCGATTCGTTTAGGTATTCCAGTTGAGCCGTATTCGACGTTAGTCCGTGTGTTATCTCGTGAGCTACAATATCAAGGCTTGCAAATGCACCCACCGTTTGTCCGTTGCCATCGCCATATGTCATTTTGTCGCCATCCCAGAAGGCATTGTTGTACAGGATGCCATAATGAACGTAGGATTTTAGCGCAAAGCCATTATCGTCAATGGAGTTGCGTCCGAAGGTATTAAAAAAGTAATCGTAGGTTTTTTGGGCGCCATAATGGGCATCATAGGCTACTCTGTCGCCCGGGTTATCCCAGTGGTTATCGTCATCCAATATTTCCGTTGCATCTGTATAATATTGGCTATGGTTTAAACTATAGGTGAATATACCATTTCCTCGCGATTGTTCGTTCAGGGCATATCCTTGGGAGCCCATACTGGTGGTTATTTCTACGGTTCCGCTATATTGGGTATTGGCTGTTCCTTGATACTCAGCATGATGAATTCGAGATATTCTTTTTATCACTTTACCCGACAGTGCATCGATATATACATACTCCCGCTGCAAGGGTTGTAAGGAATAAATATCTATTTTATAGCACAAGGTCAGCAGGCTGTCGTTGGGTACATAAAGTAAGGAAGCCTCGGGATACAAAGCAGGGTCATTATCCCATATGAATTCCGTTGAATTGAAAAGAGAAATGGCTTTTGTGATGGCCTGTGCATCTGAAATAGTGGGTGTAGCGCTGGAAGCATCTGTTT
>JAGXIO010000218.1 GCA_024635555.1 Saccharicrinis sp. | reverse complement strand
TTTTTCAAGCTGATTTTTTCAAATCCTTTGAGCTCTTTTACCGGACGGGCAACGGAGGCTACTTTGTCGTGAATATAAAGTTGAACTATTTCTTCTCCGTCTCTATCTCCTGTATTAGATATATCTACCGTAATATAGATGCTTCCTCCGCGTTTAAGCTTATCGGAACTGATTTTAGCATTGACATATTTAAAATGGGTATAGTTCAAACCATATCCAAATGGATACAACGGAGTGTTTGGCGAATCGATGTAAGATGACCTATAATCGGTTGGATTATTGGCATGGAACGGGCGACCTGTATTTTTCATATTGTAATAAATTGGAATCTGACCCACATTACGCGGGAAGGTCATCACCAATTTAGCCGAAGGATTGTAATCACCACTCAAAACATCAGCCACTGCATGTCCCGACATCAAACCCGGATACCAAGCTTCTATGATGGCATCTACGTTTTCATCTTCCCATGACAAATCTAATGGTCGACCATTAAAAAGGACGAGTACGATGGGCTTGCCTGTTTTTTTAAGTTCTTTGAGCAGTTGACGTTGGTTGCCCGGCAGGGTTATATCGGTGCGGCTTGCCGCCTCGCCGGACCAGTTGAACTCTTCGCCCATGGCTACCAAAATAATATCACTGTTTTTTGCCTTTTGAATGGCTTCTTCAAAACCCGATTCGTCGGGAGCGGGGTCTATGGCCACACGAGCTGTTCTTCGGTCAATTAAAGGCAATTTGGTGCCTTGCGCATAATCGAATTGTACGGCAGAGTTGGCATATTTCTCCGTTAATCCTTCCATTAAAGTCACGGATTTGCTCCTGTCGCCTTTTATGGCCCATTCGCCGTTGAGGCTATTGCGCTCCTTCACAAAAGGACCTATCAGTGCCACCTTGCGAGCTACATCTTTTTTTAATGGCAATATATTATTGTGATTTTTTAGTAAAACGATGGATCGCTGTGCCGCTTCTTTGGCAATTTGAATGTGCTTGGCACTCATCACAACTTTTTTCTCGCGCTCGGCGTCAAAATATAGGTAAGGATCGTCGAAAAGGCCCAAGAGATATTTCATTTCGAGGATGCGGGCCACGGCCACATCAATTTGCTCTTCTTTTATCTTACCTTCCATTACCAACGCGGATAGATGAGTAACGAAGCCTTCACTGATCATGTCCATATCGATACCTGCATCCAAAGATAGGCGGGCGGCATCCTTTAAATCAGTGGCAACTCCATGGTCAATCAACTCCATAATAGCGGTATAATCCGTCACCACCATCCCGCTAAAACCCCATTGGTTGCGCAAAATATCTTTATACAAATATTTGTTGGCTGTGCAGGGTACCCCGTTTAAATCGTTAAAGGCGGTCATAAAAGTGGCTACCCCTTCTTCCACCGTTGCTTTAAAGGGGGGGAGATATGTTTCGCGGAGCGTACGTTCCGACATATCCACCGAATTATAATCGCGTCCTGCCTGACCTGCCCCATAGCCCACAAAGTGCTTACTACAGGCCAACATGGTATTGGGTTTGCTAAAATCTTTATAGGTTTGAATACCCTGAAATCCTTTTACACGGGCTCGTGCTACCAAGGATCCCAAATATACATCCTCACCAGCCCCTTCCATCACACGTCCCCAGCGTGGATCGCGTGCAATATCAATCATGGGGGCAAAATTCCACGCCACACCAGATGCTGTTGCCTCTTCGGCAGCTATGCGGGCGGTGCGTTCCATCAGTGCCAAATCCCAAGAACATGCTTCGGCTAGGGGTATGGGGAAGGTTGTCTCCAGCCCGTGGATCACATCTGCGGCAAACAGCATGGGTATTTTGAGCCGCGAATATTTCATATTCTGCTCCTGCAACATGCGCAGGTGGTCCGCTCCGAACACATTAAAAGTACTTCCGATCATACCCTTTTTAAGGTACTCGCCCGATTTGTTGCTACTCACCTCGCCGGTTGCGGCAAAGTTTCCCGCATATTGGTTCATCTGTCCAATCTTTTCTTCCAGAGTCATCTTGCCTAATAGCGATTGTACTTTAATCTCTATCGCAGGATCCCCGCTGTAGCTTTCCCAGCCCATGTTTTGCTGTGCATGTAACTGAAAAGAAAACAATGCCACCAAAACAAGTACTACCAATTGAAACTGTGTTGCTTTAAACATATTTACGTTTTTTTTAATGCTGTGATTATTTCAAAATGGAAAGGCTAGTTAAGCAACCCTAACCAGCCTTTCTTAAAATATTCGGACAAAATGATAATTACAATATTTATTGAATTGCAATTTTTGTATTTCCGATTGTCGTATTTACGATGTAAATTCCAGTTTTAAGATTAACACTGAAAACACCATCATAAGCAGGTCCTTCTGCTATTTTTCTACCTTCAATACCGAATACCCTAACAAGCCCAGAGTAATTTAAAATACGGATTTCTCCGTTTGAATAATAGGCATTTATAGCTTTATCGGCAGCTGGGGTATTAATTCTTGTTACAGGACCTTCAAATGTAAACTCGTCCATAAACATGGTGTGCTCAACATTATCCATCGTATTTTGCGAAAAGAATACGCCTTTGATCACTGTTTTTGATACAAAAGTTGCATCAACCGCCCAAAGGTCAGCAAGCGGAACGATAACCTCAGTCCAGGTATCAGCAGCCAAACCATTTGGCAGATAATTAGCCATTGGCAGTTTACCGGTTGCGTTTGGTGTACCAGAATGTGCTTCGAGGTGAATAAGAGGAAGGGCTGCTTTATCCAAAGCTACCGGAGAATTAACCCAGAACTTTAGCTCAACCATGCTTGTCAGGTCGAATACCTGCCAGCCAATCGAGGCGACTAACGCTTTCCAGTTGCCTGCATCAACAGATTTCCATTGCAGTTTCAGTGCATTGCCACCTGCCTTTACAGGAGAAGTAACAACCGGCATTTTATCGGCGTTAGGCAAATTTGGTCCCTCCCAATTTTCTGCTGCCACAGTACTTGGAGCTGTTTGGTTCACATAGCTGTTGTCGTGAAACCTGTCGCTGGTGCTGTTGTCGAACAATATATATGAGGAAGGTGGTGGTGGAATTACAACACCTTCATCTTTAACAAAGACGATATCGTCAATGTAAACCTTGGCAGTAACATCAATGGGTTCGTAATAATCGGGGAAAAATCCAAAAACCCTAACATTTAAAATGCCATTGGCAGTTAAGTCGAATACCATAGTTTCCCATTCGTTGGTTTTTGTAGCTGGGCTTACTGAAGCAATTTCTTTGCTAATTGCACCCTCGGTTTTAATCTTTATTTGCGATGTAGCATTCGTGCGTAAGTATTTAATTTCAACACGGTTGAATCCTGCCGGAATCTCATTTTTTAAAGTGGCATAGAAACCTGCCCAAATCTTATTTTCCGCTTCTGCATCGTAACGTGCCCATTCCCAAACTTTGTCGCTGGTGTTTATGCCTGTTTTAAAAGGATTGTCAACAACTGCAATATCGTAATGAGCAGCCGGATTTACATTTATTTCATCTGCAAAGCTTACGGCTCCGCTTTCAAAATCGTCTAAAACAATGTTTGCATTGTTAAATGTAAACTCATCCATGAAAAGCGTGTGTTCTACGTTATCAGATGTGTTCTGTTCAAAGAATATACCTTTGATCACATCTTTTGCCATAAAGGCTTCATCGGCAGCCCATATATCGTCTAACGGTATGCTGACTTCTGTCCATGTGTCGGCAACTAGATCAGAATTCACGTAATCCGCCATCATTAATTTGCCAGTATGGTTTGGAGTTCCGCTATGCGACTCAAAATAGAATTTTGGTAAATCAGCTTTTGCCAGCGCAATTGGTGAATTTATCCAGAACTTAAGGTATTTCATTGTTGTGACGTCAAATGATGTCCAACCCACAGCGGCAGCCATTGCCATCCATGCTCCACCTTCAGCTGATTTCCATTGAAGTTTAAGTGCATTAGTACCAGCTTTAACAGGAGAAGTAACAACTGGAAGTTTATCGCCATTTGGCATGCTTTCTCCCTCCCAATTTTCTGCAACTACAGTACTAGGGGCGGTTTGACTTACATAACTTTGATCGTGAAAACGGTCGTTTGTGCTGTTACTGAATAGAGTAAGTGAATTTATCGTTGGCCCTACAACAGGTTCTTCGTATATAACTTTTATATCATCAATGTAAACTAACGCTGAAGCATCAATAGGAGAGTAGTTATCGGGGAACAATGCCAGTACATTAATGTTTTTTATACCATTTTCAGTAAGGTCGAATACCATGGTTTCCCACTCATTGGTCTTTGAAGCCGGAGTTACTGCATTAAACTCTTTCGTAACTGAACCTTCAGTTTTAATTCGAAGTTGCGAAGTTGCATTTGTACGCAGATATTTAATTTCGATACGTGCATATCCCTCAGGGACTGCATTCGTTAATGACGCCCAAAAACCAGCCCAGCTTTGATTGTCACCGGTATTAAGACGCTGCCATTTCCAAACTTTATTACTGGTGTTAATACCGGATTTTACAGGGTTATCTACCACTGAAACATCAAAACTTGCCTCCGGGTTTATATGCACCTCTGTGGTGAATCCCACCAGGCCACTTTCAAAGTCATCCAAGAGGATGTTTTCCTTTACCTGAGCAAATAAACTTGCATAGGAAAATAATACAATACATAAAGTAAAAATCTTTTTTTTCATGATCTTTAATTTTAACCTTAAAAATCCAAATTGAATTTTTGAACCGGGAAAATCCAGTTAACGAACAAAGGTTATTCAATTGTAGCCAATTTGGTTTAACTCTACGATCAAATATTTTTCATCCTTTGTACTTCGGCACAAATGCCGCTTAATTTGCTTGTTTTGGGCTACTTGACCAAAACTTGGCCGTATACTCTCTTGTGGATTCTAATGTAAGCCTCCTTTCTTTTTTAAGCCACTTCGAGAAGCTGGCGTTGTATAAAATTGTGAGTTATCTTAATCTTGCTAAAATTGTATATTCCTTATTGTTGGGAGCAATCATTTTAATAGAATATTGTTTTCCGTTTAAAATTTCTTTGTTGTCGAATTGAAAAATATTTTCTCCCAGAGTGCCGGAAACTGCTTGTTCAAAAACTACTTTAGTTTGTGCTTTGTTGGTAATTATAAATTGGACATTTCCTGTGCTTTCAAGAAAGTAATTCAGTTCGAATTGTTTGCGATCTGGATGTCGCATCATATCATACTCACCAGTAATCGTATTACTCATCGCAAGGTGAAATCCTTGTTTATAATCTGGTTTATCTTTTACTCCAGCTCGGCTTAAGCCATGTTTTATATGCTCATTTTGCATCATCAAATCCCATATCAACCCTGAACGATAATTCTCAATCATTACAACTATTGGCCCTTGATCGATGGCAAGATGCTTTTTTTCTGATGTGTTTGTGGCAGGGCTATAGGAATCTGCAAAACCGTATGTTCCATGTACCAATGGATTATTTGCCAGATTGAGTAAAACCTGGGTGCTGTAAAACGGAGTGTATGGATAAGAAGCCAATGCTGCGGTTGGAGCTATCACGCCATCATCGTTTAGCGGAGAACGTGCTTTGTACTCCCAAGGTGGTTTCCCTCCATAACAGGCAGTCAATCCCCAGTTCCTTTCATCATATTTGTATAATGAAGGAGCTTCAGCAATACAGTAATGCCGGTTAATCATGGTATGTGCCACGTTTTGGTTCCAGTAATTGGCATAGTTATCTTCTAACATTTTTGGATTTAATCCCAAAAACGAATAATGGGCAAAAAACATGGGGCCACCTTTGTCTTCGCCCAAAGGAAGTTCGTATCCATAAAAAGATCGGTTTGCATGATAAAAACCACCGTTACTTTGCCAGCCTTGGGTATAAACTGATTCCAAGATGGCGTGATTTTCAGGAGCGGCCAGAGCCAGAATGTAACAAATCCATCCTTCATTCCATCCTTTTATATCAAGGTCTAAACGATCTTCCTGCGAGAACCAAAGCCATTGCAAAGCTGTGCCCGATTGGGCATAAAACTTCCAGTCCATTGTATTCCAAAACGATGCAACAGAATCACGAATTTCAGTTTCAATGGCTGAGTTTGATGAGTAATATTCAGATGCGGTAAGTAGGCCTGCCATCAAAAACGAACTTTCTACGACATCGCCGGTTTTTATTTGGTTCCCAAACGGATGGGCAGTGCCGTCGGGGTTGTACCAGTGAGACCACATTCCCTTAAAACGCTCGGCTTTGCCAAGAAAAAGAACTATTTTATGCGTGTGTTCTGCGGCTTGTTGATGTGTTATCCAACCTCGTTCCGCCCCAACAATAAGTGCCATAAGTCCGAATCCACTTCCTCCGGTTGTTACTACCGGACCGCGGTCACTGCCTTCCAAGGCCATACCGGTTTCGGGACTGGCACCATCGTAAAAGTAATTGAAGGTTTTACGTTGCCATTCATCCAAAACTGGTTGTACTTTTTCAGGTGCATAGGTTTCATCATTCTTTTCCACTTCAATTGTAGGAACATGATCTTTCTTGCATCCAATAAAAGAGAGTGATACCAGTAGTATAAAAATCGCTCTTAACATCTGTTGGTATATTTTTTAAAATTGCTTTCGTTTCTCACACGTTTTCATTAATAATTTGGATGGTGTAAGATTAACTAGTATCCGGGATTTTGTGTCAGTACTCCTTCCGACTTATCAATTTCGGTTTGCGGAATGGGGAATAATTCATGTTTACCTACTACAAAATTCGGAATTGCATTTTCTGCCTCATCCCAGCGCACCAAATCATAAAACCGTTCCCATTCCATTGCAAGTTCAATGCGGCGTTCCTGATGAATTTTTGCCCTTAACTCATCAATGACAGTTGTTGTAACTTTAGGCAGAATGGTATTGTCTCCACCCCGTGCCCGTGCCCTCACCATTTCTAGTTTTGCCAATGCTTCATCCGTATTTCCAAGTTCATAGGCGGCTTCGGCGTGCATCAGTACAACATCAGCATATCGAATGACCCGAATATTTACCCAGGTGCCCTGTGCTTCTGCGGGACGACCATAAATTCCCCGTTCAGCAATTTTTGTGTAGGCCTTTTTATTAAAAAATTTATATCCGCTGGCATCAGCCCTTATCTTCTTCCCTTCCAGAACATCTCCATCTGCAATAACAGACGCAGCCTTCCGCGGATCACCTGTTTCGTAGCCATCCATCAAAACCTGACTGGGAGCGTTAAACCCCCAACCTAAATTAGGAATACCACGGATACCCTGAATTTGGGCAAACTGGCTTGTCAGGTAAATTTGTTCAGCAGGTCTTTCTTCGCAGTAAACTTCAAATACCGATTCATCGTTATATTCATTCACTTCAGTAAATATCTGGTCGTAAGGCGTATTCAAACTGTTGTCGCCCGAAGCGATAATGGCAGAGGTCAGACTCATGGCAGCCGACCAGTTTTGCTGGTACATATACACTTTTGCCAATACGGCTCTTGCCGCATTTTGAGTGGCACGTCCTTGGTTATTGCTTCCTAAAAGTGTTTGGCGTGTAGGCAGAAATGGTATCGCAAAAGTCAAATCTCGCTCCACATTTTGCCATATTTCATCACGGCTTGAGCGGGGCGGTGTTTTGTCATTTTGCCCGAGTACTGTATTGACTAAAGGAACGCCACCGAATGCCTGTGCCAATCGGTAATACATCACCGAACGCAGGAACAAGGCTTCGGCTAGATAGAGTTGTTTATTGGCTGCGTCATCCTCCAATGTTGTTACCAGTGCCAATGCTTCGTTCGAAAAGTAAATACTTTTGTAACAGGCACTGTAATAATCTGCTATAACGGCGCTACTAGCCGTATAACTCAACGGTTTGAACTGGGTTACCTCACCACCATCACTCGGCGTACTTCCTTTTTCGACATCGGGAGTAGTATAATTATTCATCGCTAAGCCTGCCCATACAAAAGGCCAGCCGCGAAGGGTACCATAAGCCTCGGCCAGTTTCGCTTCAACTAGTATTCCTTTGCTAAGTGTGCTGTCAGCTGTATAATTGTCTTGATGCCAACGCCCTTTTGGGTAACGATTCAAAAAATCATCGCTACAAGATGCTAATATCAGAATAGCCGTTAAAAATAATATTATCTTTTTCATCTCATTAAAATTATTTGTTCATAGATGTATTGCATAGCCTCCCGCAATGCTGCGGGACAGGTGGTCCCGACCCTTCGGGGGCTCGTTTCATAGTTGTCTGAATTAAAAATTAACTGTTACACCAGCAGTATAAACCGAAGGAAGTGGGTAAGTACCACCATTGTCGATGCCACCATCAAGAATGTTACCTCCTATTTCAGGCGTATATCCGCTGTTATTTTTAAACGTAATTGGATTTTGAGCATTCAAGTAGATTCGGAAGTTGCTACTTCCCATCAGTTTTAAAATGTTTTTAGGAATGCTGTAGCCTAACTGAATTGCACGAATGCGAAAGTATGCCCCGCTTTCGAGCAGGTTGGTGGATGGTTCAAAATTATTTCCTCGCGAAGTGTTAAGCGCCGGCTCAAAATTTGAGGTGCCTTCTCCGTGCCAACGATCCAGCGATGTGTTGTAAAAGTTGAATTGTGCATAAGTGGGCAGTTTCTTTGTATTCAGTATATCATTTCCATACGATCCATTAAAATCAATATTGAAATCAAAGTTTTTATAGGCTGCATTCAGGTTAATACCATAGGTAAAAGTTGGAATACTGCTTCCGATGAAATCTCTGTCCTTGTTTGTAATTTTGCCGTCATTATCCAAATCCTTGTATCGAATATCTCCTGGCATTGAAGTCCATGAGGCCGGAAAGTAATTGTCAATTTCAGATTGGTTTTGAAAAATGCCATCTTGCACATATCCGTAAAATGAACCCACCGAGTGCCCTACCGAGGTACGATGGTACTTTCCTGTTACAATATCGGAATCATCATTTCCCAACGAAAGTACTTTGTTATTTACGGTTGCTCCGTTTGTACTTATCCCATAGCTAAAATCACCAATTTTATCCTGCCATGAAATTATATATTCAATACCATTATTTCGGATTGAACCTGCATTGGTAATCGCAAATCCTGCTCCTACTGAAATTGGTGGAGCGACATAGGCCAGCAAATCACTGGTGGTTTTAGTGTAAAATCCGAATTCCAATGCCAAACGTTGGTTGAACATCCGACCTTCAAAACCGGCGTCAAAACCAGTTACTATTTCCCAGGCGATATTTTCGTCAACGAGGTTGCTGACCGTAGGTATATAATAGGTTTGTCCATCAACCACCACCTGTTGCCCTTTTGGATTGATAGTAGGAAACCAAAGATAATTCCCGATTTTATCGTTACCGAGTTGCCCCCATGAAGATTTAATTTTTAAATAATCCATTTTTGGGATTAAATCTTTAAAAAACTCCTCCTCGGTGGCTACCCAGCCTAAACCAATGGAAGGGAAATATCCCCAGCGGTTGTTGGGTGAAAATTTTGAAGAGCCATCAGCACGGAATGTAGCTGATACCAGATATTTGTCGGCATACGAATAGTTGGCTCTTGCCAAATACGAAACAAACGATTCCTCACCAAAATCATTGTCATTTATATCCTTCAAATCGCCATTTGTTTTGTTTTTGGTTGAGCCCATACTTAGCATCCAAAAATCCTCGGGTACAATCCACATGTCAGCACTGACCAGTGTATCGGCTCCGGCACTAAATCCCTTGCTTTCCTGAACCCTTGCTGTATAACCCGCCATAGCTCCAATGCGATGTAGGTCTTTTGTCTTGTTATAATTCACGATCATATCCGCCTGATATTTGGTATATTCGGCAGTATTCCGGCTAAAAGAGGTTTTTTCACTTTTATGCGAAGAGTTTGATGTTGCGTTGTTTACGTTGAAACGAGGGGTGTATTTACTGCCTGTGTTAACACCGACATCGCCATAAGCGGTTGCTTTAAAGGTGAAATCTTTCAGAAAAGTTACTTCGGCATATACATTACCCACAATACGGTAACCATAACTTTCGCTGTTCCCTTTATTAATTTCCCTAAGGGCGACCGGATTCGGCACGTCTTTTTGAATTCCGGGAGCGGGTGTATAATAAGATCCAATATTGTTGGGATCGTGATCTTCGACAGGTGAATAGGGCGCATAGGTAGGTAAAGCCTGAGCTGCATTTTGAACACTGGCAGTTGCCGGATCGGTATCCCAGCGACTCAAAGTTGCATTTCCGCCCATTTTAAAGTGATCAGAAATTGTATAGTCGCCGGCCCATCGCCCATTAAATCGTTGGTAAGAGTTGTACTTTACAATTCCATCTTGAAGAAAATATCCCAGTGAAAGTATGCTGCTTGATTTTTCGGTTGATTGGGAAACTGTAATTCCGTGATTGGTTATAACGGCAGGTCGGAATATTTCAGACTGCCAGTCGGTGCCTCCGCCAAGTAAATCGGGGACCCATTCAGTCGATGAAGGATTCATATTCCGGAGTTGCTCGTTGTAAAGCATGGTAAATTCTGAGGCATTGGTAAGTTTCAGTTCATCACGATTTGATAAAATCTGTACCCCGCCATAGCCATCATAACTTACCGTAACTTTTCCTTTTTCAGCACGTTTGGTGGTAATTATTATTACTCCATTTGCACCCTGAACACCAAAAATGGCTAAAGAAGAGGGATCTTTAAGAACCTCAACGGATGATATATCGTTTGGATTAATAAAGTCAATGTTATCGGCAAACATCCCGTCAACCACATAAAGTGGGTTGGTGCTTGCATTTACAGTAGCAACCCCACGAATCCGAACGGTTGGGCTTGCACCGGCTCCACCACTGTTTGTAACCGTTAATCCGGGTACTCTACCCTGCAACGCTTTTATCGGATTATTATCAGGGGATGTCTTTAGACTTTCTCCATCAATTGAAACGATTGAACCGGTCAGGTCACGCTTTCGGGCAACACCATATCCAATCGCTACTACTTCATCAAGCTTAACTGTTTCCTCCTTAAGTTGAACACTGATGGTGGTTTGGTTATTTACAGGTATTTCCTGAGTTTCGAATCCTATAAAACTAAATTGCAGGATTGCATTATTTTCGGCCTGAAGGGAATAATTCCCTTCCATATCTGTAACCGTGCCCTGCATGGTGCCTTTAATCAATATACTGGCACCAGGTATGGGCTGATTGTCAACATCTGTAACCTTTCCATTTATTGAAAGTTGATTTTGGGCAAATAGAATCGATACTGACAGTAACAGATTCATAACAACTAATAGTTTTTTCATCTCATTATAATTATTTGTTCATATTCGGCATTCGATGGAACTCGCCAATAATGACCTCTCCTGCGTGTGAAGCATTTCATGGTTCGTTTCATAACCTCATAACTTTATATTTACCTTTTTATATTTACATTGATTTGTTATTTATAGTAAAACCTAATTTCTCCAAACCATTTTTAACATCTTTATTTTGCATAAATAAATTCCATAATAATCCTGTCCGATAATTTTCCACCATTACGGGGATGGGCCCTTGGTCTATAGCCAAATACCTGGTCACATACCAATTATGTGTTTGGCTATAAGCATCGTAAGGACCATATTTTCCTATCAACGAATCGGCCTCACCGTAGATATATCGCAAAAATTGCATCGACTCCTCAGGTGTATACGGAAAGGACGAAAGCGCGGCGGTGGGAGAAATTACACCCAAATCGGCCTTGCCCGGATGGTGGCCTGCATATCCTTTCATTGAATAACTCGAAGTGAGTCCCCATTGGTTTGGCCCATAACCTTTGTATCCCTTTGGGTTATCCAGACTATAACGATAATTTATAAGTGCATGATTTCTATTTAATTGCCAATAATCAGCATAGCTGTCCTGTAATCCTCTAGGATTTAAGCCCAGATAAGAATAATGCGCCCAAAATAAGGGGCCTACAGGATCGTTGCTACCTTCGTAATGATTTAACACTGTGGGTAAATCATAGTAAACAGTATCCTTGGTGATATTACCCTGAGATGTCCACCCTTGGTGGTACACTTGTGGGTCGATGGGGTGTGTTGGCGAGGATGCCGCCAAAACATACATGATAAGGCACTCATTGTAACCACCAATGGGGAAATCCATATCCCATTCGTAGTTTGGCGACCAGTGCCAGTACAATACATTTTGTCCACCCTTGGTGTACCAGTCCCATTCCACTTCGTGCCATAAGCGGATTATATCGGCTACCAATTGCTGTTCATCGGCATTGCCATTTTTAAAATACTCCGAAACGGTGAGCAAGCCCTGAATCATAAATGCAGTTTCTACCAAATCACCTCCATCGTCCATTTTACTGAAAGACTTCACGTTACCGGTAACACCATCCAACCAATGTGGCCACACGCCATGAAAGCGATCGGCACGACTTAATAAATCTACTATTTTTTGCAGGCGTGTTAAACCCTCCTGCCGGGTAATGTAGCCCCGCTCAATGCCCACCAACAGTGCCATTACACCAAAACCCGAACCGCCGAGCGTAACGATATGCTTGTCGTTCTGAGGGTAGGTATCATCCATATGGATACGTTCCGGTGCCATGCCTGAATTTGGTTCGGCACCCAACCAAAAATAATTGAATGTTTGGCGTTGCAGGGTATCTAATAATTGGTCATCAGACCAATTACTTATTTTAGTTGCCTGCTCATTATCCTTCTCCGATTTATTTGTAGTAGATACGCAAGCTATAAGGCTTATCAGCAAAAAGCCACATATAAGATGGTATGATGTAAATTTGATTTTTTCCATCGTTAAATTAGTATGAAGATAAAGTGTCAAATAATAGTTTTCTTCATGATGCTAGATTTTAAAATTATTTTCAATATCAAATTTAGATGAACCAAGGAGCTAAGTCAATTAAATCACCACACTACAAACTCTCATTGTTAAAAAATGCAAAATGAAGAATGCATCATTACCTCATCGTCGATGGTAAAAATACTGCAAGTGTCTGAAAGTCATATATAAATAATTTACTAAAACTCATATCTGATGGTTTAGACCTCTTAATTATTATCTAGTTGATGAGGTTATTTATTGGAGATTATGGTATTATTTATGGTTCAAACACACTATGTTTGAAAAAAGTGTTAAATTTATATGGTTATTGTTTAGGTGTTACGATATGTTAATTAAGGAATAAGCAACATTTAGCCCGTGGATTATTCGACTCCGCTGGAGTCGGGTTCCGGTGAGACACATGTTTCTATAAATATTTGAATCCTCTGGATTCAATTGGCGTTTCAGACAAAAAATAAGAACATTAAAAAGTAAAAACAGAAGGAAACGAATTTTTTATCCCAACAAGGGTTCGTTTTCACTCCAGCGGAGTGACATATTTATAGAAATATAGATGTTAGAGACCCCCGACTCCAGCGGAGTCGAATAATATTATAACCGCTAAATTTAAAACCATGGCTAATAAATATTCAAAAGTTTGCATCCATATTCAAAGTACATATTTTAGCCATTGCAAATAACAAAAATATCATCCTATGATGAAGCAAATTACGGTCATACTTCTTTTACTGCATGTATCCATGTTTTCGCGGGCTACCACAGGCATCATTAATTTTAGCAAAAAGCAATATCAGGCGGCTAGTCAAAACTGGTCGGTGGCCATGGATAACAACAATATAGCTTATTTTGGCAACAGCACGGGATTGCTTGAGTTTGATGGATTAAGCTGGCAGTTGCATCCATTGGCATACAACTCGATAATAAGGGCGGTGGCCACGGATACTTTTAACCGTATTTACACGGCAGGATACCGCGAGCTTGGATATTGGGAAAGAGATAGCCTTAACATACTCAATTATAAATCCCTCACATCTCTGGTTGAAACTCGATTTAGCTCTAACGAAGAGTTCTGGAATATTCTGGTAAACCAGGATAAGGTATATTTTCAATCCTTCTCAGGAATTTACATATACCAATCGGGTTCTTTTTCGGTGATTAAGCCGGGCGGATTTATTAACTATGCTACTAAAACCAGTGGAGAAGTGTTTGTTGCCATTCAAAATAAGGGCATGTATAAAGTTACTGATCAGCAATTGGTTCCATTTGTTGAATCGCCTTTTTTCGTCGATAAGAATGTTAGGTTCTTTACGGAGAGTAACGAAGCTGGTCGTTTTTTAATAGGTACAGAATCTCATGGCTTGTTTATTTACGATAAACGAAATGAAAAAATAGAGGAATATGCTCCTCAACTGACCAGCTTTTTTATTCAAAACAAAATTAACCGTGGCCTACTAAGCTCATCGGGCTTAGTGGTTTTGGGTACTATTTTAAACGGCATAATAGCTATCGACAGCAAGCAGAAAATAGTATTCGCGCAAAATAAAGATTCAGGATTACAAAGCAACACGGTGTTAGGCATGGCGCAGGATGCAGAAAGGAACGTATGGCTTGCGCTCGACAGGGGTATTGATTTTTTATGTTTGCCGGGCACCAAACCATACGAGATTGTGCCAAATGAAAAACTGGGTGCTGTTTATACCGCAGCACTTTTTAATGGAGATTTGTACTTAGGCACTAACCAAGGATTATATAAAAAGCCTTGGCCTAATCACAAAGCCGAGTTCACATTAATACCAAACACACAAACTCAAGTATGGGATTGCAAACTAATGGAAGATCAACTTTTTGTGGGTCATAATTCGGGCACGTTTGTTATCGACGATCAATCCATAAAAATGATATCAGAACAAGCAGGCGGATACAGCATCATTCCACATCCTACCCAAAAAGACAAGTTAATACAAAGCACTTATGCTCATTTAGAACTTTACAGCTACAAAAATGGCACATGGAAATTTTCAAGTACCATAAAAGGTTTTAATAATTTAATACGGTTTATCGAATTTGATCATCAAAATAACCTTTGGGCTAGCCATTTGTACGATGGCATATTCAAGTTAAACTTAAATAACAGCTTAGATAGTGTGGTTTCTGTGAG
>JAGXIO010000217.1 GCA_024635555.1 Saccharicrinis sp. | reverse complement strand
GTTGCTGGTTGACCATAACGGAAGGATTACCGAAGGTAGTCGCTCTAATGTTTTTTTTATAGTAAAAGATACGATTTACACAGCGCCTTCGCACATAGTGCTGCAAGGTATTATGCGAGAAAAGGTGTTGGAGATTATTGAAAATTGCAACCTCAATTTAAAAATGGAGTGTTTTCCCGCTACCGAACTTAGCAAAGTACATGCGGCCTTTATCACCGGAACTTCGCCACGCATATTGCCTATTAGCCATATCGATGCAATAGTCTTGGATGTTAACAACACCATATTGCAATTATTGATGGACAAATTGAGTGAGATGATAACTGCGTACAAAAATCAGTATTAGTTGAACTCTTTACCATACTTGGACGACATGGAGGTTAAAGCATTTTCCTGCCCATTTTAATCTCCGTAAGGATGAGGGTCATAATTACAGTCGTTTTACCGCATAAATAAATAGCATTTTAACATGAACCAATATTTAATAGTTAATTTTGCGCTTTAAAGCTTTAGCATAAACAAACTGCATTAATTTTATACCATAAAATGCCCGCATCAACAGCAAAAAACAAAACAGAATCCGGTGATAACCATCTGCCAAAAGGAAACTCACAAAAGAAGTTTATAATTCTGGGGCACGAAATAAAAATGGGAGAAACTGCTAGTATTGAGATGGAGGTAGCTAAACTGCACACCCAAAATACCTTGAGCATACCCATCATTGTAGAGCGATCCAAAATTGACGGTCCGGTTCTGTTACTGCTGGGAGGGGTGCATGGCGACGAAATAAATGGCGTGGCCATTGTGCGAGATGTCATCCGAAAAAAATACAATAAACCTACGCGAGGCACCATAATTTGCATACCCGTATTTAATGTTTTTGGATATTTGAACCAACGAAGGGAATTTCCGGATGGCAGGGATTTAAACAGGGTATTTCCGGGAAACGCTAAAGGTTCATTAGCCAGCCAGTTTGCTAATAAATTTACCGAGGAGATTGCCCCACTGGTAGATTACGTTTTAGACTTTCATACAGGTGCATCCGATAGGTATAACTACCCAAATGTTAGATGTGATTTAAAACAGGAAAAGGCCGTAATGTTGGCTAAAATATTTGGAGCACCATTTATTGTGCATTCTATTAATATTGCAAAATCAATTAGAGAAACCATCAATAAAATGGGAAAAACCATATTGTTGTTCGAAGGGGGGAAATCACTGCAACTAGATCAATCTGTGGTTAAATGTGGTGTGGAGGGTACACTCAACGTGATGAGATATTTAAATATGTACGAGGGTGAATGTAAAATAGAAGAGCAACCGGTAATAATAAACGATAGCAAGTGGTTGCGCGCTCCACATTCGGGCATTTTTGAACCTTTGGTAAAAAATGGCATCCGTGTAAAGCATAAAGCAATCATTGGAAGAATATCGGATCCTTATGGCGAATTTGAGAAAAAAGTTATTGCGCCTTTCGATTGCTACATTTTCGGTGTAAACACCGCCCCCATTGTTTATAAGGGCGATGCGCTATTTCATGTTAGTGTAGAGGGAAATCAGGATGTGAGTTAAGCTCCAATTATTACTTTTCCTCACCTGTTCAAAAACTTGTTTATCCTTTTGCAGTTACTATTTTTTTGCGGTAATCATCAATGGCCACATGATAATCAGGGTCTTTGAGTATATTTACGTCGCAAATTTTTTCGGCGCGCTCTATTAATTTAACGCAGTCGCCGCTCAGATAGCGCAAGTGCACATTGGTGCCAATCTGTTGGTATTTTTCAGCCAGTTTATTGATAGCCTCAATGGCCGACTGATCCATAATCCTGGATTGCTCAAAGCTAATAACCACTTCTTTAGGATCATCTTTAACATCGAATTGTGAAATAAAGGACGTGGTAGCGGCAAAAAACAATGGGCCATGCACAACATAATGCTTCACACCTTTTCTGTCCGTAACATTGGAAACCCGTATTTTAACCGCATTTTCCCAGGCAAACACCAATGCCGCAACTACTACTCCTGCTGCAACGGCAATGGCCAAATCAAACAATACGGTAAGCACGGTTACCAAAACGATGACGATAACATCGGCCATAGGTATTTTATTGATGATTTTAAAAGTACTCCAGGCAAACGTTCCTATAACTACCATAAACATAACGCCTACGAGAGCTGCAATGGGAATCATTTCGATGTATGTAGAGGCAAACAAAATAAATGCCAACAGTGCCAATGCAGCCACAACGCCCGACAAGCGCCCACGCCCGCCCGACTTTATGTTGATAATACTTTGCCCTATCATAGCACAACCACCCATGCCACCAAAAAAACCATTGGTTATATTGCCGAGTCCCTGGGCCAAACATTCTCGGTTGCCGCTACCCCGTGTTTCGGTGAGTTCATCCACCAAGGTAAGCGTCATAAGCGATTCGATTAATCCAATCATGGCCAAAATAAAAGCATAAGGACTTATAAAACGCAGGGTTTCCCAATTAAGAGGTATCATAGGTACATTAAACGAGGGGAGACTCGCTTTAATTCCTGTACCTCCTTTTGCAAGTACAAAGGAGCGCACTGTTTCGGTTTCGACACCACCAAAAATTACGATTAACGATACTACGATAATAGCAACCAAAGCAGCCGGAACTTTTTTGCTGAACATAGGCAAGAAATACATAATGGCCATGGTAAGAAGCACCAGACCAAGCATAACGTAAAGTGCCGAACCTGAAATAAACTCACCCCCGGATTTAAACATACCCAACTGCGAAGTAAATATTACGATGGCAAGGCCATTTACAAAGCCCATCATCACCGATTGGGGCACCATGCGTATAAATTTTCCAAGTTTTAAAAAACCGGCCGACATTTGAATAAGACCCGCCAAAACAAGCGTTGCAAACAGATATTGCAGTCCGGCAGAACCACCTCCCATGCTATTTCCTTCGGCCACTAGGCTAACCATCACAACGGCCAATGCACCTGTAGCACCAGATATCATGCCGGGGCGTCCACCAAAAACGGCTGTCACCAATCCCATCATAAAAGCGCCATACAATCCAACCACTGGCGATATGCCAGCAACAAAGGCAAAGGCGACCGCCTCTGGCACAAGGGCCAAGGCCACGGTTATTCCCGACAGAATATCATCTTTGACAGATACTTGACGTTTATCGATAAAGGAAAAAATGAACTTCATATAGGCAGCTTTATTGTTAGCAGAATTGCAGTCAGGTTTAAAAAGGAAAATCCTTTTTTTTTAAGAAGGGGGCAAAAGTAACAAAAAGCATTGGAATCGCCTTACCTCAATTTTATAAAATGAAGATATGACGTTATTAAAATGTTGAAAAAAATTTAATTGTTCATTGTTTTACAGCGTTCCTTTAACTGTTCCACCATCGATGGCATATACCTGCCCGTTTACAAACTCCGAAAGTGGCGAAAGCAACCAGGCAGCCAACGAACCGGGACCTTCGGGTTTCCCCATATTTTTTGAGGGTTGTTTTTCTATAAAGATGGCTTTGGATTCCTTAAAGCTAATTTTTTGCATATCGGCCTGTTTTTGAATCAAACGGTCGATGGCGGGTGTGTTGTGCGAGCCTGGGGCAATCATATTAAAAGTGATACCATGGCCGGCCAGCTCTTGCGATACGGTTTTCATCATTCCCAACACCGAAAGGCGCAACGAAGTGCTCAGTACCAAATTATCGATGGGTTGCTTTACCGAGGCACTTTCTAAATAAACGATACGCCCATATTGTTTTGTTTTAAAATGGGGAAGCAGTGCCCTGGTGAGAGCAACCTTCCAACGCAGCAACTGATGATAAGCTTTGTCCCAATCATCGAGATCGGTTTCTTCAAATTGCATCGCTGGCGGTCCGCCAGCATTTATAAAAGCACCTGAAATATCACTAGCCACAGCTATTCTGGCTACTTTAACCACGGTGTCAATTTCGGTTATATCGCCACAAAACGGAATCATTTTATCCTTATGGAGCTGGGCCATTTTGTTTAAATCCGATTGAGAACGTGCCACACCTATTACTTTGGCTCCTTCCGCCATCAGATGTTCGGCTGTGGACTTACCAAAGCCGCTGGTTACACCGGTTACCAAAAATGTACTGTTACGAATGTTCAGGTTCATATTACATTATTTTTTGCTGAGGATTAGTATTTGAAATCAACATCCAATATACAAATTTTTGTTCACGATTAAATAGGCATCATAACTCTTTATGCTTTATGTTGCCTTCTTTACGCTTTACACTCCGCTAACCTATTGTAATTCCTCCTTGCATCTCGCGGTATTTTTGCAGCAGTTCGCTATCCTCAAAAATATCTTCGGATTCTAGGTTCATCAATTCAAGCAATTCACTTGCCGCATCAAAAATTGGCATACGTTCCAAGAAGTGCTCGTGGGTATAGTTGATATATTTAACAAGTTTAAAGGCATTAAGTACCTCAAAAAATCTTTTCTTAAAAACCGTTATGGTCGAACAATTGTCGCTCACTGGTTTTAGGTTATTATAAAAATTCGAAGTCACCAAAAAACTCCTTACCCGTCCTGGCAAAGTCAGTATTATTTCATTGTATTTCTCTTCTGATATCTGGTAGAACTCCTCTATTTTATCCAACAATTCTTTCATATCGATAAACCCTTGGAGATTATAAGTCATGTAATTCAGCTCATTATCGTCTATCATCTTTTTAACCGAAGGACCTGTGCCAAACGGAACGCGCGACGACATGCGGGGGGAGGGATGCACGCAGGTGCTATTTAACTCGGCATAGGCGCCCTGCTGTAGTAGTTTTTGAATAAAATAAAACTCCTCGCCACCTTGCCGCCTGTTCATCCCACCCACACTTACATAGGCAGAAGCCCTAAAAGCCAAACAGGAGCCAATGGTATGCACTGCATAAGGAAAACCGATGAAGCGTAAAGCCTGAACATAGTATCTTAGGTGCAGTTCGTATTGTGTGATGGCGGTATAAATATTTTCATCAAAATCGTTGCCTTGGGTGGGGTGAGCAAAGCGAATGGAGCAGCCATTGTTTTTTGTGTTGGCAAAGAAATCGTTAATCGCCTCAAAGTAATTGGGCTCCACTATCGAATCCGCATCCAACGAAACGATGATTCCATCCTTGTTATCCATCAGCGAAAAATGCGCCACAGCCAAATCCATACCTATTTTACGAGCTAATCCGGCGCCAAAATGCTTTTTAGGCAAGTCGAAAGCTTCTATGACATAAATAGTTATAGAAGTATTATGGCAGGTGTATTCTTCAATCTGGCGAATTGTTTTTCTCTGATGCGCCACAACTTCTTGCGTGGCATTGATGCACGCGTTAACAATTATTAAAACAGCTACATTACCATTTACTACATCACAAGCACGAAGGGAGTTTAAGGTTGGTGCTAAATTATCCTCCAGATAGGCAGGGATAACCACTACCGTATCGGCCTTTTTAATGGTATCCACATTAAAGGAGGTAAAGGGCGGATGTTTGCTTAGGTATTTTTTAAATGCTTGCATTGTTATTTTGAAGATTATAGCTTAGGGTTTGATGCAGGGAGCAGGGAGCATGGGGCTTGGGGCTGCCAACTGTTCACTGATTACTGCTGATTGAAAACTGATATCTCGTTGCTTCATTCGAGTTGTGAGATAATATAATTCAAAAAAGGCAGACTCCGTATAGAATCTGCCTTACTATTAAATATCCAAAATTATCTATTTGTTATTTTGAATTGGCTTTATTGTTTTTGCTTATCTCGTAGCGCTTGTTTAAGGCATCGGCTACCTGTTGTGTTATGTTTACTCCGGGTACGCTATACAGCACGTTATCGCTCATTGTGTTAGTTAGTATAAGTTTATATCTCCCATCAAAATTTAACTCTGTGAGATAGGTTGTCAAGGTGTCGCGTAACTGGCGATTCACCATTTCTTGTTCACCCATTAATTCCTGCGATAGTTTAGCATTCAGGTTCTGCAACTCCTGGTCGCGTGCCATCAGGTTACGCTGTTCCTGCTCGGCTCTTTCGCGTGATAAAAATCCATTATTTTGTACTTTACGCTGAAACTCGGTCATTTGCGACTGTAGCTTCTTGGCTTCTTCGTTGAAGTTTGTTCTCGATTTTTCTTCTTTCTTCAATAATTCCTCTTGTAAATCAATGGCCAATCCGTACTGGCGCAAAAGAGAATCCGTATCAATATAGGCAACAGGAAATGTTCCATTTTCGCTTAATGTATCATTCGTACTTTTGAGGGAAGGATCACCTGTACTTTTTTCCGTCTGACATGAGGCAAAAATCATCGATGCCAATCCTAATAATAATGTAAAATTAACAACCTGTCTGTTTTTTTTCATTTTTATATTTTTTGTTTTTATGCTACCCCCGACCATCAAAAAGTTGAGCAATGATTAAGTTCAGGTCACCCTATTTTTACGCTGGGTTTTTTATTGGGCAACAAATATATATTAATAACAAATATTTAAAAACTTATTTGGCATTTTTTAGTAAAATAGTATCATGGTTTGCTTTTGACCGCTAGTAACTAGAGTTTTGGGATAAGAGTTTCAAGTTTCAAATTAAAAGTTCCGAGTTTCAAGTTAAATGTTTAAAATTAGCACCTGCCCAGCAAAGCTGTTAACAAGCCACTAAGCCCTACCTCCTAACCGAAACTGCTAACTGATTACTGCCTATTATTCAGTGAATTAACCTGGCTAACGCCGATGAGTCTGTCGTAGTAATCACCCATACCACTGTAATAAACAAGGATGAGGTAATCGTTTTCGGCCTTGCTGTATGAACCCTCGAACATACTTACGGAAGCCTCATCGAGATTGTTGGGCTTAAAAGCAAATTGATAGTTGTAAAAGCCTTGCTTTAAAAGCATGGAAGCTTCGTACTGCTTAAAGTTAAAGTTATATTCCATTTTTGATGTTTCGGAGAATTGCCAATCAGTTAACCCCCCTAATATATGCACTTCGCCGCCTACCAAGGGCTCTGCTTGCGGTAGGGCGAAATGAACAAATACATAGTCGGCCTCAATTTCGGGCTCGTCTTTTTCTTGTATCTCAATTACATATCTTCCGTTAAAATCGTTATTAAAAAAATACGATTGGCCGGCAAATATGCGCTCTGGGAACAACTCTATATGCGAGTAAGGATCGTGAAATGATATATCCTTAATTTTACTGCTTTGAAAACGAATGCTTCGCAAATCTAACCATCTAAATTCATTGCCCCCTTCAAACATAGTTTCGCGGTTATAGTTGTAAACCAACTCGTTTTGTTTTATAAACTGAGGTTTTAGCTGTGTGATAGCATTATCCGTGCGTCCGTTTTGTAATATGCTCACATTAACATCATTTAATGGATTACTCATTTCAAAGTTGGGATGAAATATGGTCAGATCAATCTCTTGTTTGGCTTTTCGTAAATCCGAATTCATGGTATATTTTATCTCCGGAATTACATTCACCAATTGCTCGCTTACCATAAAACGTTGTGTTAAAACTGGATTGTTGTCGTTGGCATTTTCATAAACCTTTATCACATAATTGCCCGAAATTAGAGGACTTAAATCGTTGTTGGGAAATGTGAGCTCGTAATGCACATAGTCGATAGAGGTATTAAAGGAGTAGGCATAATCCAAAAGAGGTACTTCGTTTATCCCATTGGCGTATTCGGTTTCCATTAATTGCGATGGTTCCCAGTTTTTATTGCAGTGCTGAATACTGTAATAATAATCTTTGGTTTCGCCCACCAAATCGTCGAAAGAAAGTTGTATTCTATCGCTACCATTTAAATTGATAATGGGGTAGGATAGAGGCCAGTCCTGTTTATGGCACTGCACCGTTTTTATGGAGTGCTTATAGGTTTGATTAAGGATGGGCTGCGCATTCGAAAAATGACAGGCAAATAGGAAAATGGAGGATGTGAGGATAAGTTTTTTTATCATGATGGATAAATTTGAATTTTTACAATTTATTAATAATGTACTAAAGTTAAATTTACTCACATCCCATGGTTTACGTATGTATTTCATGTGTGCGGGAGTTATTTAATCATTAATAAGTTTAGCTATTTCTTTTTCCAGCCTTTCACCTTTTACATTTCTAGCTACAATAATTCCATTCTTGTCAATCAAAAAATTATCTGGAATACTAGAAATACCATATATTAAACCAGCGGTGTTTCCTATGCTTTTCAATTCACTAACATGTATCCAATCCATGTTTTTTTCTTTAATTGTTTTAACCCAACTGTCATTGTCTTCATCATATGAAACTGCTAATATTTCAAAATCGTTTTCTTGAAATTTATCATGTATTTCAACAAGATTTGGTATTTGATAAACACAACTCTTGCACCATGATGCCCAAAATTCCAACAGTATTATTTTACCTTTTATATTCGATAGACGTAGCGTGTCTCCATTTTGAGTTTGCATTTTAAAATCGGTGTAAAAATCTCCAATCTGTGGGTTTTCAAATAAATTTATATACTTTAAAACAAGTAATCCATCTTCTGAATTTCTTATCGAATCAGCAAGTAGGCTGAATAGTTCTTTTGTTAACTCTTTTCCATAAGTCGTTGACATTGCAGCAAGTATATGAGCACTTTCAATATTATCTGGATTTGACTTTATAAAATCGATATGTTTTTTATGTTTAACTAAGGTCGTCTTTTTCCTTATATTATCACAATTACAAAATTGTAAGACTAATAAAATCAAAAATAAGGCTCTTAATATTTTCATAATTTTTAAATTCATAGTTTGTTACTTAAGATACATAATTCTGCTTGTTGCTAACTTTCTAATAATCACGGTATTCTTTCTTATAGTCAAATTCCGAAGGTAAATCAATTACCCCACTCAAACTTTCAACAAGCGGAGTGATTGATGTTTTTGTCTCCACGTTCTGTTTAGTGATGCTGTCAAGATAGGATTCAATCATTTTTGAC